>JAOFOL010000019.1 GCA_028042835.1 Opitutales bacterium
ACACCTGATGAGTTCCAAGCAAAATGGGAGAATAGTCAAAAAGATATTAAAAAACATTGGTCAGTACAGAGCGGTGAGTTGGTCAATGATGGCAATGGATTGTTTCTAACATCTGAAAAAAACTACGGCGACTTTGAATTATTAGTCGATTACAAGACAGTTGCGGGTGCTGATAGTGGGATATATCTTAGAGGGGTTCCACAAATTCAAATTTGGGACACCACCAAGAAGGGTGGTAAGTGGAAACTCGGTGCAGACAAAGGATCTGGTGGATTATGGAATAATGGTAAGGCAGGTGCTCCAGGCAGAGACCCTCTCGTTCTTGCTGATAATCCGTTTGGTCAATGGAATAAGTTCCATATTACAATGAAAGGAAATGTAGTTACGGTAATCTTAAATAATAAGCTAGTTGTAGATGAAGCTCCACTTATCAACTACTGGGATAGAAAAACTCCAATCGAGAAAAGAAAACCAATTATCTCCACAGGTCCAATTCAACTTCAAACTCATGGTGGAGAAATTCGATGGAGGAATATATATATCAAGGAATTAAGTAAGAGTTGCTGTGCTGAAGACGACGAGACAGGTTATGTTTCATTATTTAATGGAGAAAATTTTGACGGTTGGAAGGGTCCAATCTCTAACTACGAAATACAAAATTATAGTATATCTTGCATTAAGGGAAAAGGCGGGACTATCTTTACCGAGAGAACTTTTAAGGATTTTTCTGTTAAACTTGAATTTAAATTACCCGCGGGAGGAAATAATGGGCTTGCGATTCGCTACCCGGGTAAAGGTAACGCAGCCTATGATGGGATGTGTGAATTACAGGTTTTGGATAATACCCACCCTCGATATTCTAAACTTGATGCCCGGCAATTCCATGGCTCGGCATACGGCATTGCTGCTGCCCAGAAAGGGTTTTTAAAAGAAGTTGGTAAATGGAATCAACAAGAAGTTATCGTTCGAGGTTCCCAAATAACTGTTTTTTTAAACGATGAAATCATTCTCGATCAAGACCTTTTAAAGATTAATGAATTTATGGCAAAGAAGTCACACCCTGGATTGGCGCTTAAGGAAGGGCATTTTGGTTTTGCTGGACATAATGACCCTGTTTCGTTTCGCAATATTCGTATCAAGGAACTCTATTAAGTTAATCCTACTTCTATATTTGCTTTTATTTTAAGTCGTTATTAGCAATTTTATTTGACGCTTATATTGAGCATCATCTGTACGAGCATAATCTCACTTGCTAAAAAAATAACGCCCACAAAGCATGAAACCCAAAAAAGCTTGCCATATAGCTGGTAGTTTTTGGCAAAAAAAATAACCGGGAGAATACCTAAGCGAAGGAGGCATAGGGTATTCACAAAAACTAGTGCCCACCCGAAAATATATTGCCACATTTCCATACTATCTCATCCCCAATAGTGAAGTGATTGGCAATTTTATAAATTTGTATGGTTGCGTGTGAGAATATCTACTTTAGTAAATTTCTTTTTATTCTTAAATTTTGAAGGAAGCCCACCAACTAAATATGTTCAATGACATTAAAGTCGCCTGCGACCTCAATCTGGCCAAAATTGGCATCAAGGGGGACTCATACCTTCTTCCTGGTGGTCTAGGGGTATCCCTGTATGAAGTAAGTGAGGAATGTTTGGGAAGTCTGTATTCGCTCCCTTTTATTGAATACAACTTCTCTTCGCTTAAATCTTCAGAGCTTTCATTTCTTAATAAACAAAAAGTTGTATCTCTTATCCTACCCAAGGGGAATTCGATTCCTTTTGATGCATTTCATGGATTTGAACTTAAAAAATTAAGCTCTAGGGACTCCAAGTCATTAGACTTTAAAAGTTTAGAGGACCTAGCATTAGAAAACTTAAATTTATCTGGAACCAAGTTAAATGACCTTGGGTTCTGCCACCCAATGCCATTAAGAGAAATGGATATTTCCAATACAATCGTGACGGATCTAGGCCCGATTCATGGCAAGGCTATCAATCAACTGAATATTTTTAAAACAAAAGTCACTGATTTATCACCTCTAGGAGATATGCCAATTGAAGAAATTAATTTATCTCTTACTGAGGTTTCTGATTTGGGGCCGATTGCAACTTCAGGGAAATTGAAATCTCTAGAAATCCGTTCGACTCAAGTACACGACTTAACTGCTTTATCTGATTGCCCAATCGAAAAGCTTATTCTACCTGGTTCAAAAGTGACATCGATTGAGTGCCTAGCTTACTTACCAATCAAAATCCTTAATATTGTAGGATTAAAGTTGGATTCTCTGGATGTACTGAAAAGTCTTCCTTTAAACGAACTTTCATTATCTCCAGAACTCATTCGATCGGATGAGTTAGAAATGTTGAAAGAATTGAAATTAAGCAACTTACGAGGCCCCAGTGATCATGAAAAGCAAACTCCTGAAGAATTCTTTTCGAAATATAAAATTAATAAATATGTTGAATAAAAGATTCCAATCTTGTCCAAGTTAAGGTACGCAGATAACATTGAAGTGTGGCAAGAGATTCTTTAGCAAATATAAAAGATTATTACGATGTGGTGGTGATCGGGAGCGGTCTGGGTGGACTCACCGGTGCAAACTGTTTGGCTAAACAAGGACATTCGGTCCTCCTGCTAGAACACCACTACCAGTTCGGCGGTCTGGCTACCTGGTTTAAGAGGGCAGGAGGTCATATATTCGATATCTCTCTTCATGGATTCCCTGTTGGCATGATTAAGTCATGCCGGCGTTACTGGACAAAAGAAATTGCCGATTCTATCGTGCAGTTAAAGAATATACGTTTCATTAACCCTCAGTATGATTTAAAGACTACATTCGACAGATCGGACTTCACTAAAATCCTTCAAGGTACATTCCATATTGCTAAAAGTAAGATCGAAGAGTTTTACGACCATCTTTCAAATATGGACTATTTCGAGAATGATAAAAGGTCTATAGGTGATCTACTCGAAGAATTTTTCCCAGGACGGAATGAAATTAAGAGACTTTTACTTGAGCCCATTTCTTATGCAAATGGATCTTCACTCCTAGACCCTGCAATTGCTTATGGCATTGTTTTTTCTAATTTCATGAGAAAAGGTATCTATACATTTAAAGATGGAACAGACTCCTTGGTCAAAAAAATGGTTAAAGAACTCAGGAGCAACGGAGCAGACTTGCGCAGGCAATGCTTAGTTGAAGAAGTAATGACTAGTCTCGAAGGAGAGCAGCATAAAGTTCAAGGGGTTAAAGTAAATGGAAAGACAATCAAATGTGGTGCAATTTTATCGAACGCTAACCTTAAGAATACGGTTGAAAAATTATTCGGGTTAAGCAAGTTACCCAAAAAATTTGCTGAACAAGCTAAAGCAGTCAGATTAAATTCAACCTCTTGCCAGGTTTATATTGGTCTCAAAAAGGATGCACTTATACCTGATGTGGGAGACCTGATCTTCACCTCTGATGCTAAAACTTTCTCCACAGAAGAATTAACCAGTCTTAATACCACAAGTCGAACATTCTCAGTTTACTACCCGGACACAAGACCAGATCGAAAAGAACCAAGATTTAGTATCGTTGCTTCGATCAATGCTAAATGGCAAGATTGGAAAAATTTATCAGATGAAGATTATACAAAGGAAAAAGCCAGACTCTGTGAAGAGTCTGTTGTCGCATTAGAGAAAATCATTCCAGATGTACGTTCTAAAATAGATCATCTTGAAGCTGCAACTCCCCGAACAATCCAACATTACACCCACCATGCTTCAGGAGCTTCTTTTGGCACTAAGTTTGAAGGTTTGGATGTGTCAGCACAACTTCCTGATCACGCACCCGGTCTATACCATGCGGGTTCAGTGGGCATCATCATGTCAGGTTGGCTTGGCACGATAAATTATGGTGTAATCACCGCAAATAAAATTGATCGCTTTTTACGAGGAAAATAATACTTAACCTAGAATTGCTATCCCTTGCTAATTCGGGCTAACTATCTAATTCGTATGAATAACTTTAATTTACTATTTCATGGATGACATAAAGCGTAGAATACCGCATCGACCACCTTTCCTTTTTGTGGATCGAATCATTGAAATAAACCAAGGGGATGCTACGTGTGAGCTTACCATTCGTGAAGACTTGGATATTTTTAAAGGTCACTACCCCAATAACCCCATATTCCCCGGCGTCCTTACATGTGAGGCTGTCTTTCAAACAGGAGCTATTTTTCTTTCTGAGAAAATAGGAGAGGATGAATTAAATTCAAATAAGGTAACGCCAGTTCTTTCCAGGATAAGGGATGCACGATTCAAAAAAATGATCAAACCTGGTGACACTATAATAATCAAGGTTTTCCTGCAGGAACAAATCGGGCAGTTTTACAATCTACGAGGCGAGATTCATCTAAACAATAAAGTTGCTAGTACTGTTTCATTTGCCTTGGCCTTAGTAAAAGATAACGAAGATTCATGATACCTGATTTCCTAGGTGTTAATAAGAAAAGATTTCTTATTACAGGCTTTGCTAACCGTAAAAGTGTAGCATGGCATGTGGCCCAAACCTTAGAGTCTAATGGAGCTGAAATTATTTTTACAGTTCGTTCAAAAAAGAGATACGAAGAACTAAAGAAATTGATCCCGAATGCACAAATTATTGTCTGTGATTTTGAGAAAAAAAAAGATTTAAATTCTCTACAAGCTTTTATTGATGACCTTGGAGAGAAAAAGTTGGACGGTATTCTTCATTCTATTGCTTTTGCTCAATATTCAGAGGGGTTAAAGCCATTTCATGAAACCAAGCTTGAGGACTTTCTGCAAGCGACTCAAATCTCTTCATTTTCACTTATTCAACTTGCGAATATCTGTAAGAAATCACTCACCAATGAAGCGTCAGTTGTAACCATTGGTATATCTTCAACCGAAGTGACTGCAGAGAATTATGGATATATGGCACCTGTTAAAGCTTCACTTGAAGCCAATGTTCGGTACTTAGCAAAATCTTTTTCAGCCTTTAGTACTGTGCGTTTCAACTCAGTAAATGCCGGACCATTAAAAACTTCTGCCTCCGCTGGTATCCCGGGATACCTTGTTAATTATCTTTACGCTGAGAAATTAACTTATCGAAAAAAGGCATTAGATACAAAAGAAGTAACCAATACAGCTGTATTCCTCCTCGGTTCATGTTCATCAGGGATAAACGGGCAGGGTATAGTGGTAGATGCAGGAATGGGGCTCAACTATTTTGATAAAGAAGTTGTCGAGTCAGCCATGAAAGTTGCGCCATGAGTTTTTCCAATGTTTTTATTGAAAAAATGGCATACTCACTGCCATCAAAAGTCGTAAGTTCTGAAGATTTAGAAACTCAATTATCTCCCCTCTACCAACGGATTAACTTACAAGTGGGAAGATTGGAATTAATGACCGGTATAAAGGAAAGAAGGTTTTGGGAAAGCAACTTCAAAGCCTCCATGGCTTCAGCCAATGCAGGGATAAACTTACTCAAAGACGGTGATATTGATCCAGATGAGGTAGACTTGCTTATACATGCTGCCGTGTGCCGCGATCGCCTTGAACCTGCGACCGCATCCTATGTACATAATCTCATGGGATTAGGAGAAAAAACTCAAATCCTGGATATTTCGAATGCATGCTTAGGTTTTCTAAATGCATTGATTCTTGCCGGAAGTATGATTGAAAATGGCACAATAAATAGAGCTATCATTGTAGCTGGAGAGAATGGCAAGCCTCTCGTGGATGAGACTATCAAGTTACTCAATAATGGAAATATGGACCGCAAATCCATAAAGCCTTACTTTGCTAATCTTACTATTGGTGCCGCCGCCGTAGCATGGTCAATCACTAACAAAGAGAACTGCAATACTGATTCCCCACGCTTAGGTCAATTTACAGGTTCAACTGATACCACTCACAATAATCTTTGCGAAGGAGACCAATCTGTAGAAGGCATGGTCATGCAGACCGACTCTGAAGAGTTACTTCATGCGGGGATTTCAGTAGCTAAAAAAGCCTGGGCTAAATTTCTTGCCAAAACTAGCTGGGCCCCAAGTGATCCACGACTACTAGTCACTCATCAAGTAGGGAAAGCTCACCAGCTTCAAATAGAAAGTGCTCTTGGCTATAATCCCGATAACAGCTTCAATACATTCCAAACTCTCGGCAATTGCGGGTCGGTATCTGTACCTATAACCTACACTCTTGCCTGCGAGGGAAACCCAGACCTGCAAACTCAAAAATCAGCATTACTTGGAATAGGTAGCGGATTATCAAGTTTAATGCTCTCACTTAATAACTGATGGCACTTCCAGATTTAATCTACAAGGAATTCCCATTTAAACAGAATTTCTTCAAACAACATGCGGGTTTTCAAATTCATTATGTGGATGAAGGAAGCAAACAACATTTGCCAACCATCTTTCTTCATGGAAATCCAACCTGGTCTTTTTTTTACCGAAAACTAATTCTTTCTCTGAAAAGTCATTTTAGGTGCATCGCCCCAGATCATATTGGTTGCGGACTATCAGATAAACCTAGAATCGATAAATTTAAATATGATTTACAGAGTCATAGCGAAAACATTAAGGGTCTTCTTGATTATCTGAAAATAGAAAGATTTAACCTCGTCGTCCACGACTGGGGTGGTGCGATTGGACTGTCTGCGCTAAAAGATAATTTATCAAGAATTAACAAACTAGTTCTGCTGAATACTGCGGCTTTTAATTCCGAAGATGTCCCCAAACGTATTCGCTTCTGCAGAATCCCCTTACTGGGCGAATTTTTTGTTCGAGGTCTGAATGGATTTGCTGGACCCGCAACTTGGATGGCTACAAAAAAAGGATTATCCAAATCGAGCAAAGCGGGTTTTTTATATCCTTATCAAAACTGGAATGACCGAATTGCAGTTTGGAGATTTGTACGGGACATACCTCTAGAGAAGAATCACCCAACAAAAAGCTTCCTTCAATCCACTGAGGAACGCATTCCTGAATTAGCAAACACGGAGACCCTAGCATGCTGGGGAATGCAAGATTTCTGTTTCCATGGTGGCTTCCTGAATCAGTGGAAAAGCCGAATACCTAATTTACAAGTTAGTAAATTTCAGGATGCAGGTCATTATCTTTTAGAGGATAACCTTGAAGGTTGTGAAAAGATAATAAGGTCTTTTCTTACAACCTAAAGGATCACAATGCTTGCAATTCATTCATTGAATTGTTGATCTATATATAGTGCCTAACAAAAAGAACTTGAAGAGCAGGGAAGAGAGGGGAGGAAACCTTGTTTCTATTGAACCTTTTGATAATACCTCCCGTGCTTACAAAAAAGAAACCCCCAAAAGGGCAGAAACAAGTTTTGGGTTTTATCTAACAATTGCAATTTGGGTATTTCTAGTAATTTTTCTATTTTTCATCTACGAAATGGCGATCGAAACATGGGAGAGACTCAAGTAACTAAAGATGAGTCAGACCCAGTTCTGGCAAAAGATCTACTACCAGATATTGCCCGGCGATTCCTTATATATATTTCTAAAGAAAGAAGGTTGTCGTCTCATACAACCCGAAATTATGAACATGCCATAAAAGCTTTTCTCTCATGGTATTCTAAATCTTCTGCTCCCAAGGGTTTAGAAGATGTAGACCGTCTAGATGCTCGCTCATATTTAATCGAAGCTCAATCAAGTCTTTCAAAAACAACCCTGCGTAATCATTTCTCAGCTTTAAAGGGTTTATTTCGCTTTGCTCAAGAAAGAGAGGGCTATAAAATAAATCCTTTTGCTAATTTAACTCTACCTAAACTTGACAAACCTTTACCAAAATTTCTTACGGAAAAACAAGCCCAGACATTAATTCAGAATATCAAAATTTATGATGAAGGAGGTAAAAGTGGAGAGTTTTTACGAACAAGAGACCAAATTATCATTAAAATTTTATACTCAGGCGGTTTAAGGGTTAGTGAACTTGTCAGTTTAAATTACCAAGATATAGATTTCGTAAATGCAACTCTTAAAATTGTGGGGAAAGGGCAAAAAGAAAGGATCACGCCAATCGGAAATAAAGTTTTGCAAGATGTCATTCACTTCAGAAACAATCATGCAGTGGACGCATCCACGCAAGCACCTCTCATAATAGGTAAATCTGGCAAGCGTCTCACAACAAGATCTATTCAATTAATCCTGAAAAAAAGGCTTAAACAAGCAAATCTTCCAGAAGATTTATCCCCACATAAACTAAGGCATTCTTTTGCGACCCATTTACTTGATCGGGGGGCTGACCTTCGGGCAGTACAGGATTTACTTGGTCACTCAAGCTTATCCACTACCCAGATATACACACACCTTTCCGTAGCTAGACTTAAGGAAGCACATAAGATTGCCCATCCACGCTCCTAAAGTTCAGACTTATAAAATGAGTGAGAAAAGTTTACATGATTTGATATTTTTTTGCTTGCCGAGTAGCATTACCTTTTCTTCAATTGTATTAATATAACATTAATGAAAATACTCACCCAGATCACTCTTATCATATCTTGCCTTAACTCTCAGATCGGTGCTACTGAAAGCGTCTTTGATTTTAAAGATCCAAAAAATGTAAATAATATAATTTTTCAAATGGACGCCCCCCTTGAATCAATAAATGGTTCAGGTGATAAAATTAGTGGGAATGTAACTTTCAATCCAGAAAAACCAGAATTGACCAAAGGGAAAATCATCCTTGAATCAGCTAGCCTGCATGTAGGGAATCCTGTCCTGAAAGAGCATATGCATGGAAAGGATTGGTTAGAAGTTGATAAATATCCAACCATTAGCTTCTCACTTAATAAACTTCATGGAATAAAAAAAGAAGGGATCAATTATCACGCACAAGCTCATGGTAAGATGAATATTCGTAATGTTACGCTTGATATGAAGATCCCAGTTAAGATAACCTACCTCAAAGGTATGCTGGCCAAAAGGAACCGAGTCGAAGGAGATTTGTTAGTAATAAGATCAAAGTTTTCTGTTAAAAGAGACGATTTTAATATTCAAGCAGGCAATAATCTTGAGAAGGTTGCGAACCAAATAGAAATATCTTTAAATGTTGCAGGGGCTCACCCATTTTAATATTTTAAATAACTTACCCCACGGGAGAACCCCCATTCTCCCACCCCATTAAGCGGGAACGTTTACACGTTCTCGCTTTTTGGTTTAGTACTCAATTTCACATCAAAATGTCCTCTCAGAATATATTTCCAATAAATGACCGCTTTGTGACCAGGCAAAAGAAAGAAATTTCTTTTGGTCACAGAGGTGGAGTCTATTGGTTGTGCGGCTTATCTGGATCAGGAAAAAGTACCCTTGCAATCTCATTGGAAAAATTCCTATTTGAAAAAAACTGCCATTCCATTGTTTTGGACGGAGATAACCTAAGAAGTGGTATTTGTAACGATCTGGGATTTTCAATGGAAGACCGTAAAGAGAATGTACGTAGGGTAAGTGAAGCGGCTAAACTAATGGCAAGTAATGGGTATATTGCAATTGTTTCATTAATTTCACCAACAAAAGAAGTTCGAAGTCTCGCAAAAAAAATAATCGGTGAAGTAGATTATTTTGAAATCTTTATAAAATCCACCTTTGAAAAATGCCATGAAAGAGACGTCAAAGGTCTTTATGCTGATTCTGAAAGCGGTAAGATTACCTCATTTACTGGTAAGGACTCAGTTTTCGAAGATCCAACCACCCCTTGGATGGTAATTGATACTGAGCATGAAACTATCGCCAATTCAGTATCAAAAATTTGTGATGCAGTTTATAATCAATGTTCAAAACCAAACACTTAGATGCGTAACTACAACTTGAACCATTTACAGCAAATCGAAGCGGAAGCCATATATGTGCTTCGTGAAACTGCTGCTCAATTTGAACGACCTGGCCTGCTTTTTTCAGGAGGCAAGGATTCGATCATCATGGCTCACCTTGCCTCTAAAGCATTTGCTCCAGCCAAGATTCCCTTTCCATTTGTTCATGTAGATACCGGACATAATTTCGAGGAAACAATAAAATTCAGAGACAAGTTTGTTGAATCCTATGGCGTTCAACTTATTGTTGGAAAAGTCCAAGAGTCTATAGATAGAGGCACAGCCACCGAGGAAACTGGAGCAAATGCGAGTCGCAATGCACTTCAATCCGTAACCCTGTTGGAAACAATTGATCGTGAGAATTTCGACGCCTGCTTAGGTGGTGGACGAAGGGACGAAGAAAAAGCGAGGGCGAAAGAACGATTTTTTTCTCACCGTGATGCATTTGGGCAATGGGACCCGAAGAACCAACGTCCAGAATTATGGAATCTTTTTAATGGTGGAAAAGGGCAGGGAGAAAACTTTCGTGTATTTCCATTAAGTAACTGGACTGAGATGGATGTATGGCAATATGCCAAAATTGAAAATATTGAACTACCCAACATTTACTTCGCACACGAAAGAGAAGTCATTGAGAGAAACGGTTCCCTTTTGGCAGTAACAGATTTTGTAACCCCAACGGAAAATGAAGATATCCTGAAGCAAACAGTTCGCTTTCGCACAATTGGAGATGCTACTTGTACTGGAGCTGTCGTTTCTGATGCACAAAATATCGATGATGTCATTGCTGAAGTTGCTGCCTCAAGAATAACAGAAAGAGGGGCTCGGGCTGATGACAGGAGATCAGAGGCAGCAATGGAAGATCGTAAGAAACAAGGATATTTCTAAACCATACTCATGAGCAAAGAAAAAGATTACCTTAAAATGGATATGCTACGCTTCACGACCGCTGGAAGTGTGGACGATGGTAAAAGTACTTTAATAGGCAGATTGTTTCACGATACGAAATCAATTTTTGAAGATCAACTTGAAGCTATTGAGAAAAGCAGTCGAAGTCGAGGCGATGAAAACATCAACTTGGCACTACTTACAGATGGTCTGCGCGCTGAGAGAGAGCAAGGTATTACGATTGATGTTGCTTACCGCTATTTTGCTACTCCTAAGCGAAAATTTATTATAGCGGACACACCTGGTCATATCCAATACACAAGGAACATGGTTACAGGTGCATCAACTGCAAACCTTGCTCTTATATTAGTTGACGCACGCAACGGAGTTGTTGAGCAGACTCGCAGGCATAGCTTTATTGCAGACCTTCTGGGAATTAAACATATCGCGGTATGTATTAATAAAATGGACTTGGTTGATTACCAAGAAGATGCTTATGAAAAAGTACTTCGACAATTTAGTGACTTTGCCAGTCGCCTTGAAAATGTTTCAGAATTAACTTTCATACCTTTAAGTGCATTACAGGGAGATAATGTTGTCGACCGTTCAGAAAATATGCCCTGGTACAAAGGTCCACCGCTACTTTACCACCTTGAGAATGTTTATGTAGGTTCTGATGCCAATCATGTTGATTCTCGCTTTCCAGTTCAATGGGTTATTCGACCTCATTCTGATAAATATCATGATTTCCGTGGATTTGCGGGACGAGTAGCAGGTGGTGTGTTTAAGGTAGGAGATGAAATCAGAGCTCTTCCATCTGGTTTCAGTTCAAGAATTTCTAAAATTTTTATGGGTGATAAAGGAATTGATGAAGCATTTTCTCCCCAATCTGTAACGATTCAACTAGAGGATGAGATTGATATCAGTAGAGGTGACATGTTAGTCAAACCAAATAATCAGCCTAAGGTATCCCAAGATTTAGATGCTAGAATCTGTTGGTTCTCTGGTTCAAAAAAATTGATCAAAGGAGGGAAATATCTCATCAAGCATACAACAAAATCTGCCCAGGCCATGATATCGGAAATATGCTACAAAGTGGATGTGAATACACTTAGGAAAAATGAAGGAGATCAAGAATTTGGCATGAATGATATAGGGAGGATAAAATTCCGCACCTCAGAACCGCTTTTCTTTGATACATACAGGAGGAATCGAAATACAGGTAGTTTCATTCTTATTGACCCATTTACCCATCAAACCCTTGCAGCGGGAATGTTAAGGTGATGAATTTACCGGGCGATTTGATCCAAAGACTTACTGAGCTTGGACAGAGATTACTTGATCAAAAAAATGCCCATATTATAGTTGATGCACTGGGGGAATCGAGTGGATATTGGTTTGGTGGTGGAAATGTAATTTTAGACAGTTCTGGTAACATTCTTATTAGTGGGAGATACCGTAATGAGGGGGATGCACGAACTGGAACGGGAGCAGGAGCAAGAGGTCTCGAATGTGCTGTGTTTTCATCGAAATCAACCCATTCTAAATTTGAAAAAATCTTATCTTTTTCAAAAGATGATCTTTCTCATAGAGAAGAAGTTGTATCGATTGAGGGCGTCTCCTTATTGAAGAGTCCAAATCAAGATAATAAATTTGATTTCATTATCTCCACCGAAAAAAAGATCGCATACCCAAAGACACTAATCAATTTCCAGAAACCAGGCACAGGAGTTTGGTCAATTGACATACTTTCTTCCGTAAATGGATTAGCTTCATTCAAATTAAATGAAATGCAAACTATCGCATCTTCGGAAAAAGGCTCAACCTTACATGTAAAGGATCCGGTAGGGTTTAATGATTCAAAAGACAACACACATGTTTTGTTCTGCCACCATCCATTTTCATGGTCTAGTTCAAATACTGGACTCATTTCTAGAGAAGCCGGAAAAGATTCTTTCGAATTAAAATCCGAAAATATTTTAAACCGTGGCAATACTTGGGATGTCGCATGCTCAAGAATTACTGAAAAAATTTCAATTCCGAAACTCGGACAATTTGCAGACATCCCAGACCTTTCACTGTATTTCTATGATGGAGCTGAATGCTTACGTCCTCTTGATCAAAATCCTCAAGCAGCCAAAAGACCTAGGGGGTACTCTTGTGAAGAACTAGGTGGACTAGCATGGGGCTGGGATGATGAGTTCCCTGTACTCAACAAAATCTCAATAAACTTTCCATTATTCATATCTCCATTTGGCACAGGATGCAGTCGTTATGCATCAGCAGTTAGATTTGATGACGATTCAATATTTGCAACATGGCAACAATCTCAATCAAATTACTCCCAACCACTTGTTGGAAACCACCTTTCAAGTGCAGAAGTAAAGAGGATTCTAGTTTCCTAAAGATAAACTCTTAACAATTAGCTGCAAAAAACTGTTCCCTGTATACGCTATAAGCCTTACTTTTTATGCTCAAGCTCCCAATTATTCTAAGTTCTATTCTCATCGGACTTTCCTTAAACGCTGATTCAAAAGAATCATACCAGTGGACAACAGATCACATGCATGTGGGTGTACGCTGGCAACCTTTTGGTTTCAAAAATTGTGAGGAGAATGATGCGAACCGTCCTTTGATTAACGAGCATAGCAGCTATGCTCAGTTCTGGGTCAGTTGGAATGCTGCGGAACCAAACCCTCAAAATACAGATTACAAAAATAATCTGTCTGGTTACTTACAGGCTATTGATCATGCAGTAAATCTTTGCGTAGAGCGTGGAGTTAAAGCGGAATTAGTTATGTGGCATTGCCCATCATGGGCCTCCGAAAGTGGCAAAGGTGGGGCATGGCGTCCAAGGCAAGGGGAGTACCCCAAATTTGTGGCACGCATGGCAAAACATTTTAAAGGAAGGGTCGGAGCGTACCAATTATACCATGAGGTTAATTTACAAGGCATGATGAATGGAGCAGATATAAGTTTCATCATGGATGAGGTTTTTACAAATGGGGCTAGATCAATCCGTGAAGTTTACGATGCCGAACCCAAAACACCGGTGATTGTTTCCACTTCGGGGATTTCCCCTTGTGAAGCCTGCGGGTCGCTAGAAGGGCTAAAGGGCAGTGGAGCTACTGCAGTGGACGACTTTTACACCCAGTTGGTAGGAAATAAAGTAATGATGAGTCAAGTAGATGCTTTAAATCTCAACATTTCAGATCACTTTAATGGATATGGTATGATGGATGGTAAATTGATACCTAACTGCTGGACACAATACGATCTTGCTCGCTCAAAACTGGATAAAGCTAATTATTCATCAAAAAAAATACTTTCAGCTGAATCATGGATCTGTTGGGATGGTTCAGGGAATAATCATGATGTTAATGCAGATGGAAAAAAAGATGAGAGAGATGCATTTGACAAAACAATTACCATCTTTGGTAAAGTCCTTGAACGGGGTTTAAATACAGTTAATTTACCTTGGTGTGATAATTCAAGCAGGTGGTCAATGGGGCTGACTAAACGAGTAGATTACAGCGGTAGAATTAAGCAATTGAAACCGGAGTGGGTTATACCATCTAATAATGGTGGACATGATATTGTGACTCGTAAGATTGGAGTACATGGTCCAGAGGATCGTCTCAATCCACATGAAGTTCCAGAAAGTGGACTTCGATTTACTGAACAAGATTACATTAACCCAGGAGACCCAAACCATCTTCACTACTACGCATGGCGTTGGTATTCCCAGATTGCGGGCGGGAGTGATGAAGTTATTCGCCACGCAATTGCTGGAGAACGTGGTAATAATATCACCGCTCTCGGAAATGGTATGACCGGAAATGAGCAGTATAAAATCTCATCCTATAATCGGACAAAAAAATCATTCACAGTCCTATTATATGC
The DNA here is from genome assembly GCA_028042835.1 of Opitutales bacterium. Lineage (GTDB taxonomy): Bacteria > Verrucomicrobiota > Verrucomicrobiia > Opitutales > Seribacteraceae > Seribacter. The sequence continues at coordinate 14,641 of JAOFOL010000019.1, forward strand.
CAATGGTGCAGCAGGAAATGGTTCTGTTGTAGTTTCTATCCCTGCTACTATTCAAGAGGGGCAGTACTATAATAATAAATTCTCAAAAGTTGATTTCCAAGGTGAAGGATTCAAGAATGGAACTAAATACAATGTCAGTACCATAACCAAGGAGATTAACAATAGTACGGGTGAAGATGAAAATGTTTCCAATGGAGGCAGTAGGAACCAAATAGTTAGAGAGGGAATTTTAAAAGTAAGAGTCGGTAAACTTAGTAAGTTCACAAAAATTGTATTTTCAAAGGCCAAGTAAATTTTAAATACCCAAGAAAATATCATCCATTCCTTTTAAAACTCACTACATTGATTTGCCAGCACGGAAATTACATAAGGATACAGGATCCCTGAAGCAATTTCTTGAAAGCTTATGCGAAAGAAATTTTACACTCAAGATCTTCGGTTATATTTAAGCCTCCCAGTTATTAAAGTTTTCGGATTGTCAGATTTCGGTACCAAACTCGATCATTGTGATCCTGTAAGAGAATGGGACCTGCCCAACTACCAAATCCTTCATTTTTTCGATATTTACTTTTTTGAAATCGTTTTTTCCAGTCATCTGAACCCCAGATAATCTCAACCACTTTCCCACCATTCAGCCAATGTTCTATTTTATGTCCATTGGCTACAATACGACCTGTATTCCATTTACCAACGGGTTTAAGAGTCTTTGAGTCAGGTGCGGCCACCAATTCATAGAGAGATCCTGCCCGATGGGTGGGGTTTTTATTATCCCGATGTTTTTGATCATCCAATACTTGGTACTCCAAACCAAGACTTCCCCGGGTCCGGTATTTGATTCCACTGTTCCCCGCCTCAGAAATTTTCCATTCGAAAGTTAATTCAAAGTCTTTGAATTTTTCTTTGGTTATGATGTCCCCACTCAAACTTTTTCGGTGAATCACGCCATTATTTATTTCCCAACCTTTCCCCACTGGCTTTCCTTTAACATTTGTCCATTGCGAAAAGTCATCTTTCTCAAAGAGATCATGCATTTTTTCCAGCTTTGCTGCATGAATATTCCCGATTATAAAAAAAGAAAATAGAATTTTATATAATTTCATATAGTTGTTAATTAAAAATGATAAGTATGGTTCAATGGATTAAAATTTTTCAACCTTCAACCTTCAACCATCAATTTTTTTCGATTTCATTTATTGCGTGAGTAATAAATTAAATGAACTTAAATCAAAGAATTTCATAGTTTCATAATGAATTCTATTTATTAAAACCTTTATGATTCATAAATTCCCAGATTCGATTCATCCAAGTGAAACTACCGGTTCCCGGGGCAGCTTTGCGTTGGAAGCAGTGACCCCGTTTGGCCAATGTGTGGAGATCGGACTGGATACCCATTCGCCTAAGCTGTTCCCAGCATTTTACTGAATTCATTGGAGAATACCCATCGGCATCTCCATGAATAAAAAGCATGGGGCAGGTATCCAGATCAAATGCAAATTCGGGAACGATCCGGGCGTCGTCCGGATTGCCACCTTGGGAGTTGGTTCCATTGACCCCGTCTGTAAGAGCATAGGCTGGGTAGATCGCCACAGCCCATTGCACTTTGCAGGAGATTTTATGGAGATCATCGATTGCCCAGGATACTTTCTGTTTTGAGCTAGTCGCCCCCATAAGGGTTAAGTGTCCACCGGCGGATGATCCCATAATACCAATCCGATCGGGGTCGAGATTCTCTTTCTTCGCCTGATTACGAACCATACGGATGGCCCGTTGTAAGTCTTGCCACGCGGTGGTGTGCTTGGCAAAACCACCCTGCGGACGCGGAGTGCGGTATTTCATTGTCACCACTGTCATCCCTTTTTCATTGAGGTAACGCCGGGCGGGTGCGACTTCAAAACTATCTGGATTATTTCCACCGTAGCCTCCGCCTGAATAAATAATCTGTATAGCCTTGGTTGTTCGTTCCTTTGGGAAATGCCATTCGAGATAGGGCTGGCATTGCTTGGACTGTACATTGGGCATTCTCCCATTTGGCCAAATGGACTCCTTCCGGTATTTACCACGTGAATCGTCCTTTTCATAGCGTGACATCAAATCGACCTCCTTACCGAGGCGCCCGTCAAAATTAATCTGTCGCATGAATTCGCATACTCGATCGAGCCAATGATCGTAGGCGGTACCTTCCTCTCCTTTACTCGGATCGCCCATAAAGCCGTGTCCACGGTCGGCAAAGAGATGGACCTCGGCCGGTATTTTCATTCTCCGAAGCTGACGATAAATCTCAGTTGAACCAAGAGGGGAATAAGGATCCGTTCCCCCATGAAAGAGAGCCATGGGGCAGGTCTTGGAATCAAACTTAAATACATCAGAAAGTTTTGCATCGATTGCATCACCACTCCGGGTGTTTGGTCCGGTCAGACCATCTGTTAAGGCATAGGCAACATAGATAGGAACTGCCAGGTTTACATGGCAGCGAATCTCATCGACTGCATCCACCGGATCGTATGCCGGGGTTAGGGCACTTGTACCGAGCAATACGGTGAGGTGTCCACCAGCAGAGAATCCGAGGACTCCTATTTTTTCGGGGTCAAACCCACGCTGCTTGGCAGACTGGCGAACCAAACGTACCGCCCGTTGTCCATCCTGCCAGCCACTTTGATAAATAGGTAATCCATGGGGCCTTGGAGTGCGGTAGGTCAGGCTGACGCACACATACCCAAGATCGGTAAACTTTTTTGCGACGCGATCAATCCACCACCAATCACAGCAGTTCTTGTAACCGCCACCTGAAATGAGCAACATACAGGCACCATTTTTCTCAGTTGGAGCATCAAACCATTCGATGTAGGGCATAGTATGCTCCTCGCGATTAAAACCTGCTTGTTTTACCTCTTTGGTGGTGGCAGCGATTTGCTGGGGTTGGAAATTTGGAATGTTGCCTTCCGGCCATAGTGATACACGCTCTCCAGCACAAATGAGAGCGAATAGAAGAAAGCTGCAACTGTAAGTAAATTTATTTTTCATCGGACATATTGTATCGTTAGCCAGCAATTATTCTGACGGTAATTGCGATTAAAGGGAATGTTTGAATATAGTATAAGCGAATTGTGTTATCACGCTTATTTTTGTGTATCTTGGTTTTCCAATTCGATTGATTTATCAATATCGGCCTGAAAGATTTTCTGAAATTCTTCGATCGATAATTTACCACCCGGGTAGAGCAGGGGAGATGAATATTTACCACCTGCCCATCGCAGGTTACGAAGTTCCCGCTTGCCCGGCCAGGTTCCTCCGCTGAGGATGGTTTTCTCTTCGCCCGGAATCCTATGCAATCCTGCCACAATTTGAAGATCGGTAATTCCCTGCCAACTTTTGGGACAGGGAGGAATACCTGAGCTTCTTGGCTTTAAATCGGAAAGGTGGATGGTGACGGTCTGCCAGTCCTTAGTTTTGGCGAGTGGTTTTACGCAATAGTACCCGCTCTTGGGTAAGCCTAGATAGGCACTCCAGTTGTTTACATAAAAGCCCATGAGGAAATTTCCTCCCTGCGGGTCTTTTACCTCTATGCTCAGGACTGCTCCATCGGGCCCGCGCCATTTGGGGTCCGTAAGTTTCCGGGTGCCGGCCACGGCGTGCTGGTTATTGCCCCAACCAATTTGATACCAGTCCTCCCAATTCTCAAAGCTACGCTCGATGATCCGGTCGGGTCGGTCGATTGCCTTAACGCCGGCTTCCTTTAATGCTAGAGGATCTATAATTTCTGCCCAAGTACTAACCAGGAAATTGCTTGGTGCTTTCCCTGTATACTTGGATCCAACTAACCGCCTTGGTTGAGGATACTCCAAATTGGCCATTACAAATAGGGGCATATCTGTACTTAAAATGGGTAAATGTGCCACCCAATTATTTCCGTGCTTAGCAGTCGATGCACTTCTCCAAAAGCGGGTCAGGGAGTGAGGGTTGATGCTGTAGTAGATCTGCACCTTTTTCACCTGTTCCACATCGTGCGGGGTGACCGTGGCAATGGGTATGCCATTGGATGTCTTTAAGTTTACCGACAACTCCGGTCTCTTCGGAAAGGTACCCTCTCCTTTGAGAAACACATCGAAGAATCGATAGCGGGCGAAGGTGGATTCCGGAATATGGCGGTGGTTGAGATGCGGGGAAATACTGAAGTGCACCAGAGAGGGGTCGGGGATCGCACTCCAGTTGTGGTTCAGATCATCGTATATACAGTTGAAATCATTTTGCGGGGTTTGGCCAAGGATTGGGTATTTTAAATTTTGGAGGGATGCGGATGAATCGATGGTTTTGGAGTACAGTTTGTCGCCCACTCGTCGGTCGGAGGATGCTCCTGGGCGGGCAATGTTTTCTGCCTGAGATATGCCTGCTCCACCGCAAGAGGGGACCGCTGCCTTGATTCGGTTGTCAAGGCCGGCTACCTGTCCAGTGATCGTACCTCCCATGGAATGTCCGTAGACTCCTAATTTATCCCTATCCACAATGGGTTGCTGTTCTAGAAAGGTCAGACCTCGACGAGTAGCGAGAGCAAGGATAAACCAATTATTATTTCGTGGGCTGTAAATAGATTCTGCAGTTTTGTCGTCTGGAGTGAGCCTGAAGTAGTGGCTGACATGTTTTTGAGTCGGGTCAATTGCTCCCCAGTCCGTGCCCGGTTCGCCAGTTTTTTGATCTTCCAATTCACGTCCTCCCCAATTCAGGGATAGGCTTGCGTATCCATTAGCCGCATCCACGACTACAATATTTTTATCTGCCCGCTGACCTCCCCCGTGTATTTGAACAAGCCCGGGAACTGTGTCATTAATATTCTTTGGGTAACCATAGTAAGCAGAAATCCGAGAGACCTCATTTTTGAATGTACCCACAGTAAAGGTGAGTATCTGAATTCTGATCTTATTTCCTTCATAACTCTCATCCCATTGACGGATCACCTTGATATCTAATGGCTCAATTCGGGGATCATAGCCCTTCCATAATTCACTTACACTATGAGCCACTTTTCCTTTTTCAAGTGGAGATAGTGAATTTTTGGAAAGCAAAGCATGACCAAGCGTGGTAAGTAAAAGTGAAAGGCTGAGAATTTTGATATTCATCAATTCTTTGGATTATTTTGCCTTATAAATCAGGTTTGGTGCCTGGACTGGATCACCAACTTTTCTAATGAGGTTCCGTAATTGTTCACTCATATTTTCCCGTAGTTTTCTGTGTTTTGGTTGATGGTAGAGGTTGTTCATCTCATCAGGATCATTAAAGAGGTCGAACATTTCCCACTGGTATTTTCCCTTCATTCCTGGGTAATGGATTAGTTTATGGGTATCGGTGCGGATACCAATCATTTCCGGCAGAGTGGTTCCATGCTGATAAAAATGGTAGTAAGATTCATCCCGCACCCGATCCTTTTCATCTTCCAGAATGCCCTTTAGCGAATGGCCTTGAATGTCCTTAGGAATGGGCAGTCCGGCATAGTCGAGCAGGGTGGGGGCAAGGTCGATGTGATTGACCATGGATTGGTGGACCTGTCCCGGCTTGATTTTGCCGGGGAAGCGTACCAGCAGGGGTTGGTGCAACGGATTTTCGTACATCCATTGCTTGTTGTAAAACCCATGCTCGCCGAGGGAAAAACCTTGGTCCGATGTGTAAATCACCAAGGTATTCTCACTTAGACCACTCTCATCGAGGTATAGGAGCACCCGGCCAACATTGTCATCCACTGATTTGACCAACCGGTAATATCCCTTGATGTAATGCTGATACATTTCGCGAGTCAGTTCATCCCTCGAAATACTGGGATTTTCTTTCTCAATTTCTTTACGCACGCCCTTCAGAGATGGGTGCAGAATGATGCGGTTGTTACGCATGATATCAGCAATTGCTTCGGGAGTACGCCCTTTATAATCGTCCAACAAAGTGGATGGTTCGGGGATGGTCACATCTTTAAGGAAGTCCTCATATTCAGTGGGCGGAACATAGGGTTCATGAGGGGGCTTGGGGTGAAGCAATAGACAGAATGGCTGAGTGGTATCTCTTTTTTCTTTAAGCCAATTGAGTGCCTCAGTAGTGATGACATCATTGTTATATCCTTTAATGATACGGCCACCCTGCAAAGCTTCCTTTTTCGTTTTTGGACTCCAGTCAATCCATGTGTGATGGGGCTCAAATACATTGGGGTTCCATGGCTTTCCCTGCATTTTTTGAACACAGAAATAATCAAATCCGGCGGGACGGGAGAGAAGGTGCCATTTGCCAAACAGGGTGGTCTCATATCCTGCTTTTTGCAGAAGCTTGGGGAATGTCTGCTGGCTCCCGTCAAAGCGTTGATTTAAGTGAGTTACTCCATTGCGGTGGGAATATTTCCCCGTCAGGGCAGCGGCCCGGGCAGGAGTGCAAAAGGAGTTCGGAGTAAGAGCATGCTCAAAGCGCATTCCTTCCTCGGCAATACGGTCAAGGGCAGGGGTTTGGATATCCGTGTTGCCATAGCAACTGAGTGCATGCTTGGCATGGTCATCGGAGAAGATCACTAAGATATTAGGCTTTTTTGCCAGCACGATTGTAGTTATGCTTAGCAAAACAACTTGTAGGATGGATTTAAAAGAAGAATGGGAGGTTAGCTTCATTCGGTTTATTTTAACTTTATATTTTGGTTAAAGGTTTGGTAGATTTGAAAGAATTCTTGTGAAAGTTGAGGTTTTTTTCCAGCTAGGTTGGTTTGCTCCCTAGGGTCATTTTGTAAGTCGTATAATTCATACTCGGTCATCTTAGTTTTTTCAAAGAGGGTTTTTCTTCCGGGATGAATCCATTTCCAGTCATCAACACGAAGGGCATTTAAACGGTGAACCATAGGTGGTCGTCGGAATCTTTTTCCAGGGGAATACAGAGCGGACAAAAAACTCTGACTGTCCACCGGACTGGGGAATTCTTTTTCAAAATCTGCTTTTAGTAATTCAGCAAAGGTTGCGAAGAAATCAGTAAAATTTATTGTTGATTCTGAAGTGGTCCCAGCCTCCAGTTTACCAGGCCATTTTACGATGAAAGGCACCCGGTGTCCGCCCTCGTAGCGAAATGCTTTCATACCGCGGAATTTTTCCGATGATTCATGCCCCTGCTTATGCATCATTTTATGAGCAACCGGGCTGACTCCATTATCGCTGGTAAAAATCAACATTGTATTCTTATCGAGGCCGGTTTTTTTCAGGGAATCATTTATCTGTCCGACCACCCAATCCATCTGCATCACAAAATCTCCGTAGGGACCCAACCCGCTTTTACCTTCGAATTTACTCATTGGTACCCAAGGTTGATGGGGAATCGGTGAGGCGTAGTATAAAAAGAAAGGTCTACCTTCTTTTCTTTGGGCATGGTCTTTGATTAATGATAGGGCCCGTTTTAGAAGTATTGGGCTGGATTTTTCGATTGAGAAACCTTTAGCTGCATCGTTGGTAATGGATCTACTACCCCCCTTGATATCGAACTTCGGATAGACCAAAGGATTACTCGGTTTGGCTGTATAGCGGTCATTTTCAATAAAGCACAACGGGTCGGATCCGGAGGAGGAATGAAGTCCAAAAAAAGTGTCGAATCCATGGTCGACTGGACCTCCAGGAAGAGGTTCGCTGGTCCACTTGTTTTTCTTTTGATTTGGATAGTCAAAGCCCAGGTGCCATTTCCCAACCAAGTGGGTCGAGTAGCCTTTTGATCGGAAGAGATCAGCTAGAGTCTTTTCATCCTGGTCGATAATTGCCTTACCACGGGCGAGCAGTGTATTGAGAACCCCAGTACGCGCTGGATTTATTCCGGTGAGAAGGCCATAGCGGGATGGGGTGCAGGTAGCAGATGCTGAATGGGAATCTGTAAAACGGATACCTTCGCTGGCCAGTTGGTTAAGGTTTGGGGTCTTGATCTTTGATTTGGGATTGAATGGCTCACAATCCCCGTAGCCAAGGTCATCTGCTAGGATAATAATAACATTGGGTGTTTTACCGAAAACTAAAATAGTCGAAACGAATAAAACAATATGCAGCACAAATATTTTAAAAATTCTCATCGGAGAAAAACTTACGGATTCCCAAAAACATCAATTTCACCAAAAAAAGTGGGGCCGTGAACTTCAATTAATAAATATCTATAGTGACCAATCTGTCCCTTCGAAGCAAAAATAGAACAGGCTTGTTGAGCGGGTCGATCGATATCCTCATGGACATCAAAAAAACGGTCACTATTGACTCGGGCAATCCTGTCCCATCCCGTTTTGTTAGCAGGAAGATTTAAATCTGGGAGATCTTTATCCTTTAGCCCGTAAAGGGTAAATACCTGTTTGGCTCTATTTTTATGATCCTTGAATTTTTGGTGCTGATGCCAGGAATAGGAGTTTATCTTATCAATTCCTATTTCTTTTCCCAGATCAATGAGCAGATTTCCATAAGTTCCGTCTTGTCTTTCTAAAAAGACTGACTCTTTCGGGGAATCTGGTTCGGTCTGACCTTTTCCATCCAGTAGAGACATAGGATTGACTTCCCAGTTTGGTTGTTTGAGGATTTTTCCTTTGCCCACCGAAACGCTTGCCAACCCTCTTGATGCATCAGCATAATCATGGTCACTCGGTGGATGAATTGTGGGGAAAATAAACGACTTTGATTCATCTCCTGATTCAATTTTAGTCAAATATTTTCGCGTACCCGGTTCCACAAATATCGCTTCACCAGCCTGAATAAGACGATGTTCATGGTCTTGCTCCACAATTAAATTAACTTTTCCTTGGGTTACATTGAGTCGACTTAATCCATCTGGACCTACACAGGCAGCAAAGGCGGTCCCTAGGTCAACAAAGGTAGAACTAGGAGTTTTAATTGAAAAACCTTGCGATTCCTTTGTATCTGCTGTGACAGAAGCCCTACCTAGGGTGAGGAAAGCTGAGTTGGGAGAATTAAGCTCAACAATTGAAGGCCCAGTCAACATAATGATAGCTCCAGTATTAAAATGAATGTGGGCAGTTCCTGACGATAGTTCTATTCGGTCATTCACAAAAAGAGAATTGCCCTTAACTACTTCATGGCCGGGGTTCATCCACCTGCAATTATCCAGTTGTTCAAAATGGGCAATGGCCTTTTTGAGCGGACCTTCACTGACCGATTTTACTGATTTGAAGTTTAAGGCAAAAAGAAAAATTAAAATCGCAGCAATCGATGTCCAGATAGGCCAATTGGAAATAAGGGAAGCTTCCTTCTTTTCCTTCTTTGTTGGAGTAATGGAGTAAGGGAGTGCGGCATCAAGACGTGCGTAAGCGAGAAAATCTTTTCTAAGTTGATTATCTTTTTGCATCTTTTGTTCGAGAAGTTGGATATCATCCGTACTCGCTTGTGAATCAAGGTAAAGCCTGACGAGTTCCAAGTCTTCTTTAGATGATTTCATACAATCCCCTCCTGTTTTTTTAAATCTGCACGAATACAGTCTGCCAATGCAATCCGTATGCGGTGTAGTGCTTTGTAGAGAGACATGGGGGTTCGGCCCGCTCTTTCAGCCATCTTGTCGATTTTGGTACCCTTGGAATAGGCCTGTTGAATTAGAGTTCTATGTTTTTCAGGTAACTTGGTTATACATTTCTCCAGAGCCTTTTCTTCCAATTCGCCTGAATCTACTTCATCTTCTGCTTCATTAGCTAACTGATTTACTAATTCCTCGCTAAAAACATGGCGATCGCGTGCTTTATCTCTGCGATAGGAGAGGGCTTCAAACCGGGCAACCCCAAAAGCCCAACGCCTGAAATTATCGGGCGAATCAAGCTGATCAAACTTTCGCCACAATACAGCAGCAGTTCCTTGCATCACTTCTTTTGCATCTTCCAAGCTTGGTACAAGTGAGCGTACAAAGCCTCGGAGGGAACCTTCTGTTTCAACATAAAGTCGCAGGAATTGATCGTGCTTTTCTTTTTCTTGCAGATTCATTGTCTAATAAACACTCCACAAGAATTAATTTTTTGCCTACAAATTTATAAGCACTATTCCCAGCCTTTCATGAAAGCTACAATGTCCGCAACATCTTGTGGGGAGAGGGCAAGTTGTTCCGCAGAGAGCATTAAAGAACGCTTCATACGCTTAGAACTCTTTACTTTGGATTTTGGAACCATTTGAGTAAGCCCGCCTTGAGAAAGAACAATAGCGGGATCACCCCGAGACTCAGTTATTCCATGAAGGGTAGTTCCATCCTTAAGTATGTATTCTGTCCCTTGAAATCCGTGGGCAATTCCCTGAGAAGGATTAACAATCGCGTGGATGATTGCGGAGGTGGATTGCTTGGCGGCCCACCCTTCAAGACGTGGTCCGTAATTTGCACCTATGCCGTTCACTTCGTGGCACATCGTGCATCGCATGATACTGGTCTTTCCTTTTACTGGATCTCCCCTGAGCTTTGCGATATTTTCCACCTTAAGACTTGATTTTTGAGGGGGCTCTGGAGTGCTCATGGGAACAAGTTGAATATTGTCCGGGTCGTAAATTCCGGAACTTTTGAGTCTTTTATTCAAGTCATATTGGTTCCACGCGGTAATACTTCGTTTTAAAATCCATTGAGTAATCGCATTTTTAATTATGGTATCTTTTTCACTTTTACCCAGAGTAAATAGAGCACCGGGAGCCAGGGGGTGATTGATGAAAGCGATCGATTCAATCGCAAAAAGCCTCTCTTCCATCGCGAGCTTCTGATTCTGAACTCTGGATGTTAAGTCTGTCAGTGCTTCTTTGGTGCCAAGACGCCAAGTGATTCGGGCAAAAGCTTCATCCCATTTTGTGGAGTTTTGAAAACCAAGCTTATCTCGCAAGTAAATCCAGAGGGCACTTTCTTTTCCGCCAGCACCCAATCCAATGGATTCGACATAATTTTTATCCTGACCGTCATACCTTTTAGCTACTTCCAACAAGACTGGGTTTGCCTGTTCTGCAGAGAAGGCTCTCATGGAGAGTGCCACATCCCGACGGACTCCAGCAGATGAGTCCTTGGCCATTTTTTCAGCATAAGGAAAAAGCTTTTGCTCTGACCTACGAAGACTTCTGTAAGCCACGAGTCGATGCACAGATTTTTTTGAATCCAAAAGCTTATGGACTTCTTTTAATCCTTGATTACCCAGGTAGGGAAGTAACCAGATGGCTCGTGCCGCAATATAGGGATTTTTATGATTAAGCAGAACGGATACTTTCTTGTATGCTTTCGCTCCCTGTTTTTGCAAAGCGAGAAAACCCAGGTGCCTAACATTGGGGGTGGGGCTGAGTAAGGCTTTGATTTGACCATCTATGGAGTCCAAGTTCAATTCAGGAATTGAGGGAGCAAAGTTCTTAGGGGCAATTCGGTAGATGGCTCCTGAAGAAGATTCATCCCGGGTGGCGTGTCCACCAGATCCCGGGTCGTACCAATCCGCAACATAGACCGCACCGTCTGGTCCAATAGCTACATCGGATGGTCTAAAGTGAACCCGTTCATCCCGATCCACATCACTAACGGAAGGTGAAGTGGAGCGGGTACTTACAAAGTTGAAGCGATTCATTGAATAAGTTGCACCTTCAGGTTTGGGTTTGTACCCAAAAACTGTGTTCCGGGAAGCTTCACCAGAGAGGTAGGTACCGATCCATTTATCTCCCAAAGATCCATTTTCATAAAAAGTTACTCCAGTTGGTCCACCAGATCCATACACATCACCGGCATCAAATGTTCCGGGGTCGTCCTGTCGCCAATGAGCACGCGGAATTGCTTGGCCGGGTCGTTTGTCAGCCTGCCACTTGTGTTGTCCGTCCAGAGAATAATAACCGGCAGACCCGAATTCTAAAACATAAGAATTTCGACAACTTGAATAATCATCGTTATCGCTTTGGTACATATCACCCAAAGAATTGACCACCTGTTCGTAGCTGTTTCGATAGCCATGTCCAATAATTTCCGCCTGGGTGCCATCTGGGTTCATGCGAACACTGAAACCGGAAGTCCACACATATCCATCATCACTCTTTGCACCTTTGAGCTCATGGGTTGGGGTATAAAAATATTTCTCGCTGGCTCCGCCCCGATAGTTGGTGTTCATTCGAAAGGTCTTGCCTGAATTATCGGTAAATATCGCTCCACAATTCCCGCTGTTAAAATACCATTTTCCATCTGGTCCTGAGGTTACTGAATGGAGAGAATGATCATGTTGGCGTCCGTTAAAACCGGTGAGTAGAACTTCTTTTTTGTCGACCTTTGGGTCAAACTTCAGATCCCGATTGATATCGGTATAAACGACAATGTCAGGCGGTTGAGAAATTACTATTTGGTTATCAAAAACAGAAATACCCAGAGGCGACTCCAAATATGGGTCTTGAAGAAAGACTTTGGACTGGTCGGCTATGCCGTCGTTGTCAGAATCTATCAAGACTACTATCCGGTCACCCGCGTTTCGGCGAATGCCTAGTTTTTCCCGATAGTTTACCCCCTCGGTTATCCAAATTCTACCGTATGGGTCGATGTCCATATTCGTTGGATTATACAACATTGGGCTTTTTGCCCACATGGTTACCTTTAATGTTGGGTCCACAGTAAATTTATCAACGCTAACATGATTTGGTTTACTTGATGGGGGCCATGCCATGGCTGACTTTTTAGGAGGTACTGAAAAAGCAATACCTACACTCAAACCAGTAAGCAAAAGGAAGGGGATAAAATGGTTCATTCGGAAGTGGAGCAGGGATTTATTTTTTCTTAGGTTTTTTGGGAGCCCGCGGGGGCATTCTTCCATCCGGTCCAAGAATCGGTTTTTTTCCTGGTTCTTGCGTTAACAAATCGGGAGTGGGCAATTCAATTTCCTCCGGAAAGTCTGGACGGTTTAAATTTTGATTGAGCATGGCCTTGGTAACTTTTTGTGAGGGAATTCCACCTTGTGGCACATCCATACGGGCAACCCAGGCAATGGTATTAAGAATGAGTTTCCGATAGTTATCGAGTGCCCAGTTTCGATGATAATGCCCACCAACGAATCCGGCTCCTCTTGCTCCTTTTTCAGGATCTGAACACCAGAGTAATGCTTGGGGAGTGCCCAGCTTTTCTTCTGCCTGTTTGTTCCAAAACTTAGAACTGCCATAACGAATCATATTTTTTTCAGTCGGGACTGCAGTGGCAAGGGGATAGCATTGCTTACATTTTTCGGGGTCAGGAAAATTTAAATTCCAGTAAAATTCATCGTATGCGGTTAACTCTTTTACTCCTCGACTCACTGGGTGTCCTTCTTTGGTTTGAATATCAGCAACCCAGGATGGATTAACCGAGAAGGCGTCGTCATAATAGCCCCCAATCCATTTATGATAATATTTTTCTGCCACTTCTTTGGTCGGATGAACACCATAGTGCATAAACATAATCCCCATACCGGCTTTTACTTTCTTGTCTAAGAATGCATACTTTTGGCCAAACTCTCCTCCGCCGTCTGCATAGATAATGCAGGCATCGACATCATTAAAGATAGTTTCATCTTCCGGCCATCCGTACCAGTGGACTTTAGTCTGAACAGGGAGTCCACTTTTATTAAGTGCGTCAGCAAGTAAAATGGAACCCGCCTTGTATTCATGAAATCCATGACGGTGCTTGGTGTCCCCGGCTATAAAGAGAATATTTTTTGTATCCTTTTGAGGATGATCTTTGGCCTGAGTGGGTAGGGTGCAACATAGCACTATCACCACAAGTGAACTTGAATATTTAGTAATAAAGGAGAGGGCACGAATGAGAGAATTCATACAAACAGATCAACAAGATTACCCATAGAAGGCAATCCAAAGGAAGCGTTTAGGCTTCCTTAGATGGAAGAAGCCGAGGACCTTGGAAAGGTATTCCGAAAAGCGGGCAAGTTTAGATCGTAGGGGAAATCTTCGATAATCCAAAGATTGCGAAATGATACGCCGGTTCCCTTATGGTCCTGTATCATAAGAGATCTTTTACCATGTTTCTTGTAGGGTCCTCCCACTTCTCCATACACCCATGTGTCATTATGGATTAAAATTCCATTATGAAATGCGGTGACACGGAGCGGCTGATCCACATTTCCCTTTTCGGAAAAAACGGGAGCTTTCATGAGAATATCATAGGATTGCCACTCTCCAGGCTTACGGGAAGAGTTTACGCGGGGAGGGTGCTGTCCATAAATGGAACCGCATGTTCCGTCTGCAAAGGTTGGATTTTGAAAGCTGTTGACCACCTGCATTTCATAGCCTGACATGAGAAAGATTCCCGAATTTCCATAAAGTTGTCCTTTCCAGTCTGGGTTATCCGATTGATCAAACCGAAATTCCAAATGGATTCGTGCATCTCCGTAAGCCTTTACTGTGGAGTTATTCCCTTTCCCTCGGGGCATAACCCCATTTTTATCTAATAGCCAGTTCGGGTTTGTCCATTGAGTGGAGTCCAATTGGGTAGCTTCTTTGGGTGCGGGAATAGCACATTTGTCAGCAGATAGCGGAGCAACCACAGGGGGAAGTGGACGGTTTTTATCATTTCGATTCCAACTGGAACCGGCAAGGGACCATCCAACATTTCTTCCTGGTCGGGGTTCACGAACAGGACGAGTTTGGTTGAGCGTGTAGTAGATGGTATCAAAATCCAGCATTTCGGCTTCTGTGTTTCTTTGCTCGGTAAAAGTAATAGCGTAGATTTTCTTTTTGCTTAAAGGAACATCAAATGTGACCGTTTTACGGTCTTTAGAAAGTTGATAATTACTCACTTTTAACTCCTGTTGGTCAACTGGGGGAGATCCATAGGTACTATAGTAATGATATCCCCAACTGGAAACTTTTGGGGTCATTTTCTTACCAATCCTTTCGGTGAACCGAACAGAAAATCCAGTCTTAGTGAGGCTTGCTGAATGGATGGCAAAAGGTGTGGTTTTCTTGTCCCACTCCACATATTGAATTGCGGTACGCTTACCTCCCTTACTAAACCAGCCTCTGCCCACTTGGGCAGACCAAAGACGACCTTGTGAATCGAAGGACATTTTGACTGGACCACTTTCTAAGCCACGCAAAAAATCAATGCACCAGCCTTGGTATTCTCCGTTAATTTTCTCAACACCGCTTCGAAAATAATTGGATTGCCTTTGGTCACCTATAAACATTTGTCCCTTGAAGGGTCCAAATTTACCATTCGTAGTATCCCAGATTGGACTGCCGGGAGAATTGGCAATTTCCTCGCGTACTAACCAAACTGCAGGAGATGTACGAATCTTCTCAAAATCCTCAGCGTTCATGGATAGGACTTTTTCTTTGGTGAAATCCGGACGAGCTGGCAGGGATGCAGGGTGACCATAAAAATTACCTTCCCGTACATGATAGAGGGCACAATCTGCAACCCAGTCACCTTGATTGTCGGTAATGAAGAGTTCATCCTCAGGACTCATTCCGATTCCACATGGCGAGCGAAAACCACTGGCAAGAGGGTGGAAATGGCCTTTGCGGTCGGAGCGGTAAACCCAGCCGCGCCAGGGTGCGTTGTAGGACATATTCCCTCCACCTTTCCCAAATGGTTTGCCATCCGGTACAGTAAACTCGCCTCGGGCCGCCAGATTAAGCGATGCATATTTTCTGCCTAATGAATCAACAACCGGGCCGAAATGATATTCATGGTATTCTCCGGATATTCCAAATGCATCGGTTATACACTCGTAACGATCGCAATCCCCGTCTTTATCGAGATCAATCAGTCTGGTTAACTCAGGTTTTTGTCCGACATAGTAAGCATCTTCTTTTTCGTCGAAATAGATTCCATTTGGTTCCATCAAGTTTTCGGCAAACTTTGTCCACACATCTCCCTTCCGTTCCCACACTTCACCTTCCCATGTGCAAATCGCAAGTGTACCATCAGGTTTGTGACATAATCCAAGAACCGAAACTGAACCACGGGGTAGGGAAATAGATTGGATTTTATATCCATCAGGTATCTGTGCAGATAAAATGGAGAAACTGAATAAAAGAAGGAGTGCAGAAAGTATGTTCATCGATTTAAAATAAATTAGAAAGAGAGTTTGTAGGAATTTTTACCATCTGGGCTAATGCTGAATTCCTTCTGTTGCCCGTCCACAAGGGTGGCGATTATTACCGAGTCTCCAGAGGTTTCATAATGTAAAAGATTAAAACGATCACCTTCCAGTACCGTCTTTGCGATACCGGTTAATTCTATTCCTTTAACTTCAGATTTTTTTTGACTTCGACTGTCCAGAGAGGGGGTTTGATTAATAAATGCCGATTCCCAACCTTTAATAATTTTACCGCTTGCGGAGTCATAGGCCAATAAGACTCGATTGGGCAAAAGTAGAAGCAGGGTTCTTGGGGGTAAGCCATCAATCCATTTTCGAATAACTTTTGCTTTTTCGCCTGAACGAACAACTTTGGGAACGCTTCCCTCTAAGCTTTTCCCCGTCAGCATCCAATGTTTCCCGTTCAATTTTTGCAACCTGACTCCGAACCTCATGGAATGGGAAGTGGGTTCTTCATGAAGGATTTCCAGGTCTTGGATGCCTGCCGATAATTCAAATTCATTAGTAAAGTAGGTATCTCTATTTTTTTTATCATTGCTGTAGTGAACTTCTTTCCCGTTCACCCAAATCGATGTTCGGCCTTTGCCATTAACATTAAAACGATACTTCCCGGGAGTCTTTATAAACAGTTTAGACTGACCACGTAGAACACCGTCAAACATTCTTCCCACATAATAGAAGTTTTCCGGCAATCGGGTTTGGGAAGTTGATTCAATCGAATCAAAAAGGTCGGGGTGTAATCTTTTTCCTACAAAATAGTCCCGAGCATAAGTCGAGCGTTGGGTCTGTCGGTTTCCTTCCTGTTTATCAATAATAAATTCGGTGAGCGCATGGAGATCCTTTTCAGGATAGACTAATTCGTAAGCGATCATTTCGGTACCGGTTACACCCTTGGCTATGCTTCGGTATACAGCATCGTAGGAATCCCCATTTTTCCAGTATGAATCCACCAAACTCGGACCAATTCCACCGTCTAATTTGGGACCATGGCAATTAAAGCAAATTTGATTATAGACTTCCTGTCCGCGTTTAATATCAGCAAAGCCAATATAAAGTCCAAAATTGAAAATGATTAGATACTTGAAAAGATAAAATTTCATTAAGCTAAAAAAGAATTTTATTTATTGGGAGTTACTGTGAAGGTGATCCCGAAATAATCGAGAGTGGAGAAGGTTATAATGATGAGCAATCTATATTACACTCCAAAATTCCAAAGGCTTGCCAATTAAAGTTATTTAAAAACATAAAAAAAATTCGACACTCCCCATTTAAAAATGAAGAGTTATTTATGAAAAGAAGAGAATTTTTGACCGCAAGTTCAGGTGCATTATGTTTTTCTCATCTGGTAAGGGCTGAAGAACACTCCTTTAAGGGAAAAATTAAAAAGGCGGTTAAATTCGGGACTAAACCCAATGAAAAACAAATGCAAAAGTTGAAGGATTTAGGCTTTGATGGAATTGAGGGATCTGGACCAGGTTTGCAGATTGAACCGATGAAGAAAGCATGTGCAAAGCACGATTTGCCTATACATGGAGTGGTTTACAACAAACATTGGAAGGTTAGGTTGTCCGATCCAAATCCGGAGGTTCGAGAAAAAAGCAGAATCGGCCTAGCACAGGCCATGCGAGAGGCAAAGGGAGTCGGTGGAACATCCGTACTTTTGGTACCTGGTCGAGTTAAGGGCGATCAAGAAACTCATCAAAATGTATGGGACCGGTCCATTGAACAAATTCGTAAATTGATTCCTTTGGCAAGCGAGCTAAAGATACATATTTTGATTGAAACTGTTTGGAACGGATTTTGTTATAAACCAGAGCAGTTTCGTGACTATATCGATGCAATCAACAGTCCATGGGTTCAGGCATATTATGACATTGGAAATATGCAGAAATATGGACCCAGTCACAAATGGATCCGGATATTAGGTAAAAGAACCCTTAAATTGGATGTAAAAGATTGGGGGTCCAAGAATGGATTTTGTCCACTCGGGCAGGGAGATGTGGATTGGAAAAAAGTCCGCCACGAACTGGAACAAATAGAATTTAAAGGTTGGGCAACCCGAGAGGGTAATGATGGAGGAGTCGAAAAGACAGCCCAATTGATGAATCAAGTACTAGGCCTTTAATTGATCCTCAGGGATAATTCTTAAAAGGACAATTTATAGCAGCTAGAATGGAGCTACTTCAACGACAAGTCCATCCAGTTCATCTGTCATTTCAACTTGGCAGCTTAAACGGCTACGCTCATCCGTATCACTCTCTAAATCAATCAAATCTTGCTCAGCCTCAGTAGCACGCCCTGTTTTTTCTAACCATTCCTGTTTAACCTTAATGTGACAGGTGGCACATGAGCAACAACCGCTACATGCTCCTTCAATTCCTTCAACATCATACTCTCTCGCTATCTCCATTAAGTTCCCGACCGCATCTGCGACCACGACTTCGTTTCCACTTGGGGTAATATAAGTAACTTTTGCCATTTTGAATATAATAGTTATCGAAGTAAGAAATTCAACAATTTAGGGAAGGTACGCTTCATAATTGTAGCCGATAGAATCGAGCATTTCCATTAACCGCCTCCCATAGCGGACATAAATTTCCTTGGGGTCTTCATCTGTCTTATTCATTGAATCAGTAGAATGAAATACAGCCGCTAAATGAGGTTCGATAGATATACCACCAGTGTATCCGCTATTTTTTAAGTCAGTCATAATTTCCAACACGCGACCATCTCCATCTCCTGGGTATACATATAATTCTTGGTTATTATTATCAGCCGATGGATTGAGACAGTCTTTTACATGAACATAAGAAATATGTTGCTTAACTTTGTGATAAAACTCCAATGGATCCTGCCAAGGTTCCCCAACCTTTGAGCGATCGCGATTAAAAGCAGGATTAGCGGTATCAAAGACAAGTTTCATGCCAGGAATAGCATCGATTAATTCGAGTGTATGCTGCCAACTCATACCACCATAGTTCATGCAGTTTTCATGAACCGCCGTAATACCTTCGGTGGAAAACGCTTCGACTATTAATCGAAGTCTTCGAATACGTTCTTCAACAAATTGTTCCTCTCCTTCAAGCACTTTGTAGCTCATTACCCGAACGAACTTTGCACCCAATTTTTTCATTCGAGGTATTGCTCTATTGATCTCCTGTTCGGTAATTAAGAAATCATCCCTGACATCCTTACCCCAATTTCCAATCGCAGAACCAAATGCATTTATATAAACGCCTGAACCATCAAGTGCCGTAACCACTTCATCAAATTCTTCATCTGTAATGTCATGAATGTTTTTGCTATTTATGAAACGTGATTCTATTGCGTTCCATCCCAATTCTTTAGTCGCGTTAATTTGCTCAAAAATGTTTTGAGATGCTTCGTCTGCAATTCCAGTTAGGTACATATAATATTTCTTTAAAGGTTTATTTTAAGTCCATTTTCTTTGATAGATTCGTAGATTGCACAAATTAATTCAACCGAACGGCGACCTTCGTTTCCATCTATCGTCGCTTTTTCCCCACAGGTTAATGCATTCAATGCATTTTCAAAGTTTCTTTGATGCCATTGAAAATCAATCGCTTTAGGGTCCGCGGCTCCCGCACCAGATTTTGAGGATTTCATTCCGAATTTATCTAAAATTTCATCATCCTTTGAAGAAGAGTCTTTTAAATCCCATATACTAAATTTGTCGTCCACCATCATAATAGAGCCCTGGTCACCACAAATATGAATAGATGCAGGTAACCCGGTTTTTGAAAAACAAGCGGTAGAGGCCTGAATCACACCTCTGGCTCCAGACTTAAAATCCACCATCGCGACCGCAACATCTTCAACTTCAATTCCTTCATGGGATTCTAAACCTCCCGATGCGGCAACAGACTTAACATCGCCCATGAGGTGAAGCATTAGGTCGATGGTATGTATAGATTGATTCATTAAAGCACCACCACCATCCAATGACCATGTTCCACGCCATGCTCCACTGTCATAATACTCTTGGGTTCTCCACCACTTAATCGCTGTATCGCAAAGAACAACCTTCCCCAATCTGCCATGATCAATCGCATTTTTGAAAATAGCAGTTGAATCATTAAATCTTCTGGGAAAAATTCCAGATAATGAAACATTGTTTTCATCGCAGACTACCATCATTTCATCGATTCTTTCAGGTGTAACTTCCAGTGGTTTCTCGCAAATAATATGCTTGCCTGCACGAGCAGCTGCAGAGACATGCTCTAAGTGCACACCACTCACCGAACAAATAGTCACAACATCCATATCGGGGTGACTTAAAAACTCATCAATATCTGAATAACTCTGACTCAAAGGTACGGGACCCAATATGCGGGGTAATGACCGTATTGGGTGCAGATAGTAACGGATGGTCAGATGGCGGTGGTTCGATATCTAGTACATCCGTGCCGTAGCCTCCAACCTTTCCAGAATTTAATGCATTAACCATATCTTGGGTATTTACAA
>JAOFOL010000002.1 GCA_028042835.1 Opitutales bacterium
CATCGGTCCTTGAGATAAACTTTTTTTTAGTTGGTCGAGGTCATCTACCTCCATGGCAAAAAGTATATCTTCAGGTAAAAACTCGGCGAGTCCAGCAGCTTTGGATTGAGAATAACCGCCTGAAGAAAGGATAGAGGAAGTGGTGAAAAGTAGGAGAAAGGTTTTAAACATAAGATTTTAATTAATTAGGAAAAGGTGGTTGAGTGTATCTAAAACCTGCATTGGGGTTACGAGGATCAAAAGCATAAGCATCTCGATTCAAAAGGAAGGTTTTAAGTGAATCTACCGGTATAGCAAATCCTAGTCCCTCAGCCCCCTGAGTTACAACCTTCATATTATTTACCCCAATTACTTCGCCTTTGTAATTAAATAAGGGTCCACCCGAATTACCGGGGCTGATAGCTGCAGTTGTTTGGATATGAAGACGATCAGAAATTATACGGTTTCGAAGACTTACAATACCTTCTGAAACACTTCTCTCCAATCCTAAGGGGCTACCAATGGCAAAAACTCGTTCACCTTGATTTAGGTTTGGAGATGATCCTAACTTCACATAAGGAAATGAGAGAGGGCGTTTATCGCTCTCAATTTTTAATAATGCTAAATCTAAATTTCCACCCGTAGCAATGATCTTAACATTATCAAAGTTATTTTTTGTAAGTTCAGCACCGCTACCTGTGTATTGAGTGACTGAAATTTGACGATCCCCAGCAACTACATGATCATTGGTCACCAAATAACCACTGGGGTGAATGATGAATCCGGAACC
The DNA here is from genome assembly GCA_028042835.1 of Opitutales bacterium. GTDB lineage: Bacteria > Verrucomicrobiota > Verrucomicrobiia > Opitutales > Seribacteraceae > Seribacter. The sequence continues at coordinate 770 of JAOFOL010000002.1, forward strand.
TAAACCAATCGGTGTTCTAATGAGGACAACTGCTTCACCCAAAACATCAACAAGATTCTTCAAAGAAGAAGACTTAGTATTTGATGGTGAATTAATGAAGAGTTCACTAGTGAAAATCTCCTCCTGAGGTGCTGATTTCTTTTCCTCCAAATATCGCAAAGTAATCACGGAAGACCTTGGTACTTTAATAATATCAAAGCCCACATCTACGAAAACAGCAGTTGTTGTAGATTTAATCAAATTCCCTGAAATGGAAGAATTATCCTCTAAATCTACCCTCACAGGCTTGGCGACTAGAAGGTGGGACAAACAAACAAAAATAAAGATAAATTTAAACATAATAAGATAATACTTATTTATATTTATCTAATCTGCGTGCGAGCCAAATTTCAACTAATTCGGATAGTAAAAGCTAAGTTGAGAACAGTTTCCAAATGAGGGGCCATGTAGAGCGACTGGCTTGGCACCTTCTAATTCAGTGTCCAAAATCTTAATTTGGGTTTTCCCCGTGACAGTTCTTTCTGTGAAATAGAGGTGCCTTCCATCACTTGCCCAGCATGGCTGCATACCATGTGACGATCCTTTTGTTAGGATCCTGGTTTTACGAAGAGAAAAATCGAACTCACATACTTGGAAACCACCAGCAATAGCAGCAGTGAAAGCAAATTTATTAGGATTCCGAGGATTCCAACTTGGTTCTGTACAATGTGAACTGATATTCGTGGATATTCGGGTGAGATTGCCACTCGAAACTGAAACTTCATATATTTGAGGCTTTCCTCTACTGTCTGAAGTTACCAGCAACCTCCTGCCATCAGGAGACCAAGAAGGTCCAGACTCATTACTACGATTACGGGTTAGCCTGCTTGGCTTTGAATCAGAGGAAGAAGCCAGCCAAACTTCAGGATTACCAGAAGTAGACAAGATTAATGCTAATTGATTAGATCTTGGATTCTGAACGGCCCTCAAATTACTTCCACGATAACTTGCAATAGTTGAAATTTTACGACTCGCAAGATTTAGAAAATAAACATTGTTAAATACTTTTCGATTACTGGTAAAATAAATGCCCTGCCCCTGTTTTCCCCAGCTTGCATTAAAGGTAATTTTTCCAAAAGAAGTCTGCGGTCGTGCACTCGTCATTAAAGCATCTGCAACAAATATTTCTTTACTTCCAGTAAGATTTGAAAGAAAACAGATTTTACCACCAAAGAAACCTGGGATACCCAGAATTTCCTTAACTAATCGATCGCAAGCTTTGGCAATAGACTGCTGTACGGTGGATTCATTACAGGAATATGAACTAACGGCTCGCTTGGGTGTACCTGTTGAGAGAACGGCCTTAATAATATTCTCCCCCTGAGAAGAAAAACTTGCTGAATAGCGACTTTGTTGAGAGGAGGCCAAGCGTAAACCGCCATGAATACCGATTGCTTTTGCTACAACAGAACCAAGAGCTTTCGGAGTATTGCCTAAGTCGATAGCTACTTGCTTTTGCTCTAACTCACTTTCAATGGTACCCAATACTATCGTGGATTTAGATTGAGCTACCAGAGGATCGGCGAAGAAAGCAAATACAACTACAACTAGTGTAGATACAAGACGACATGAACTAAGTTGCGAATTAAGAATATATGTTCCCTCCATTTCTAAAACTTCTAAATTGAATGCCTAGTAGCAAGCGAAAACATAGGTAGTTTTAGAAAATTATTATATTAATATCGTCTCAGATCATTTTAAATATACGATAAGCGAATATTTGCATTACAATTAATTAGCCAACAATGGATAAAGAAAAAATACTAAATCATTTAAAAAAAGTAAATTACCCTGGATTTTCACGGGATATTGTCTCCTTTGGTCTGGTAAATGAAGTCACATTTAATGACGGCAAAGCATGTGTAAAAATTGAAATATCAACTTCTGATCAAAAACTTCCCATTATACTTAAAAATCAGGTGGAAGAAGTTCTTAAACAAGAAACTGAAATCATTGAAACTGAAGTTAACATTATAGTAAAATCTCAGTCCGCAGAGAACGAGGAAACTGCTGAAGAAAATAAGTTATCCCAGGTTAACAAGATAATTGCTATTGCCAGTGGTAAAGGGGGGGTAGGGAAATCAACCTTAGCCGTGAATCTTGCCTGTGCAATCTCCCGACAAGGAGAGAATAGAGAAAAACCTTTCAAAGTAGGTTTAATGGATTGTGATGTTTATGGTCCTTCCGTCCCACTTTTGCTTGGCTCCACAGAAAAACCTCAATTGATCGGCGAAAATCTACTTTTACCAAATGAAAGCTTTGGAATTAAACTGATGTCTATGGGGCTCCTTATCGACGAAGATTCACCCGTGGTGTGGCGAGGACCAATGGTGATGAAAACAATTCAACAATTTGCAAGTAATGTGGAGTGGGGAGAACTTGACTTCCTCCTTATTGACTTACCTCCGGGAACCGGAGATGCTCAACTATCACTTGCTCAAACAATGCCTTTGGATGGTGCCATTATAATAACCACGCCACAGAAAGCTGCGGTTGATGTCGCACGCCGTGGTGCGAGAATGTTTGAGAAAGTTAAAGTTCCTATTTTGGGTGTTGTCGAAAATATGAGTTACCTTGAAACAGAATCGGGCGAGAAGCATTATCTCTTTGGAAAAGGAGGGGGACCAAATACTGCGAAAGAACTCAAGACTAGATTCCTTGGCGAAGTTCCATTGAATCAAGAAGTGAGAGAAGGCGGTGACCACGGAATTCCAGTGGTTACTTCAAATCCTGAATGTAATTCCAGCCAAGCTATAAACAAAATCGCCTCAACTATTATTGAGGTATTTGAAGTGTAAGGGGTTACCCTTTAATTTCGCGATGTACGGTGTGCCGTTTAAGAAAACGGTTATACTTCCGCTTTTCTACGGGATCAGTTTGCAACTTTTTGTTGCGACTAGACGTGTAACGAGAAGGAGGCTTACCTTCTTTGCGTGCTTCCGTGCATTCTAAAATAACAGTTTCTCTGGCCATGGTTTGTATTAAAATGCAAAAATAAATCGGTTAGGCAATGTTAAAGAGTGATATCCAACCTCATGACCGAAGAGTATTTCGATTTGCATACTATCTCTTTCTATCACATATTTATTTTCATGGAAGTTCATAACCAAGATAATGCTGGGATTGTGGCAGAAAATGCTAGGCGTGAAACACAGCTCAGGAATGAGGATCAATCGGCTATTGAAGTCCCTGAGCTTGGTAACGATCAATTAAACCGAGTCACAAAACCTGCCGAAGCTTATGATCTATCGGGTTCGCTAAGTGATGAGGAAAATGCGCCCTACTCCCCCTCCACTTGCCAGCAACCAGGGGAAGCACCTGAAAGTTTTGATAATGTTGATGATGCAGGTTTAGACTGCACAAGGGAACCAGATTGGGAAGTCGTTAAACCTACTCAACTCCCTGATGAACCTGGACCCAGCCAATTTCACAATGATCGATATTGGGATGAAAGAAGTCTAGATCGAGAGCTTCAAGAAAAAGATCTTCAGGAAGAAATGATCCGTGAAGAGATGGAAAACTTCGATCAATCAGCTGAAATATCCGATGATCACAGCAGACCTTTTCAAAATGAGGTCTTGGATCCTTATTACCAAAGTGGTTCACACCCATCCACACCTCCTTCAGCAGGGCACAGTTTGGATTCCTTTGTTTGAGGCTTAGTCGAAAAATCCTTTTCTCTAGTTAATTACCTGTGTCTCCGAATAAAATAGAAATTATCGGTGATTGTCTTGCTATCCAATGGCCAACTGGAGAAGAAAGTTTTGTAGAAGCCAAAACATTAAGAGAAAACTCTCCGAGTGCTGAAAACAAAGGTGAAAGTGATCTTTTCGGTAATATTTCTTTAGTTCGTAATTCTAAAAAGGTTAGTTCGATCGCATTGTTGAAGTTTGAAAAAGTTGGCAATTACGCAATAAGAATACAATTCAACGATGGACACTCCTCAGGTATATATAGTTGGGACTTACTAAAAGAGCTTAGTGATTAAAAATTACAAGAATCCAATCAGGCCAATCCTCGCTCACTGGATCCAATAAAAGAGGTGACTTCATTGATGAAGGGATTTCCCTGAGAATCAGACAATTTTTTTAGCTTCTCGATCGCCTGTGTTCGATTTAAATCTGATTTATAAAGAGTTTTAAAGATCATTCTAACCTTATCAATATCTTCTCCACTGTACCCACATCTATCCATCCCCACTTTATTAATTGATCGAACTTCTGCTGGGGAACCATCTGCTAGCATGAATGGCGGAACATCCTGAACAAGCTTAGAACAGGCTGAAACCATCGAATGCCTGCCAAGCCTGCAGAATTGATGAACGCCAGCCCCCCAGCCGATGTTTACATGGTCTTCAACTCTTACATGACCCCCTAAAGCGGAGTGACTGCTCATTACGAGATGATCACCAATAATACAATCATGAGCAACATGGCTGTAGGCCAAAAAAACATTCTCAGAACCAATAATGGTAAAATCTTCAGAGTTAGTTGCAACATGAGCGGTTACATACTCTCGAAAAACATTGTTATCTCCAATTTTCAGTTTCGGGTTACCTCCCTCGTATTTTAGATCATGAGTCAAACCACCAATCATCGCATAAGGAAAAATTTCATTCCCCTTCCCCATCGACACCTCTCCCTCGACCGTAGAATGATGGCGAATAACCGTACCATCACCAATTTTTACCTTTTCACCAATGAGTGCAAATGGCTCAATAACCACTTGCTCACCTAAATCAGCACTTGGATCTACAATTGCTGTTGGATGTATTGTTACGCCCATATCCAATCAGGAATCACTTGCATCCGTAATGGCAAACATCAAGCTTGCTGATGAGACTATCTTCCCTGAAACCATACAGGTAACTTCAGCTGTGGCAATTTTGTTGCCTCGAACTTTTACTAAATTCGCTCTAATTTCTAGCTGATCACCAGGTACGACTGGCTTTCTAAACTTAACCTTATCTGCACTCATAAAAAAAGCTACTTTTCCTTCAGCTGACCCTCTTCTTAATAACAAAATGCCTGCAGCTTGTGCCATAGCTTCCAGTTGTAAGACTCCTGGCATTACTGGGTGACCAGGGAAATGTCCTGTAAAAAAAGGTTCATTGATAGAAACATTTTTAATCCCTGTAAGGGACTGGTCTCCTTCGATTGATACAACACGATCAATCATAACAAAAGGAAACCTATGCGGAAGAACATCAAGCACTCGACGAATATCCAACTCGGTTTCGTCTGGCATAACATAGGACTTTCTTTCGTGTGCTTTCGCGGGTGAACCAGATTTTAATTTTTCTTTCTTCGCGACTGATTCGAGGATTTTAGCCGTCAGGTCTGAATTCAATGAGTGCCCAGGGCGAACAGCAATTATGTGAGCCTTCAGTGGTTTTCCAAGCAGGCACATATCGCCGACTATATCCAATATCTTGTGTCGTACAAATTCATCTTCGAAACGAAGGGGCTCTTTTGACATAATCTTGTCACCTTTAATGACAATCGCACTATCCAAGCTACCACCACGAATTTTTCCGAGCTTTAATAACTCTTCAATATCTTCATACAATGTGAATGTTCTGGCTGGGGCTAACTGAGCAATGTAGCTCTCTGGGTCTAATTCTAAAGATAAATGCTGCACATGTACTCCACGATCATCTGCTGATGTACATGTTACCCTGAAACCATTATAAGGAAGTGCAATCATTGAACGATTGCCTGATGTCACAGATACAGGTTCGTCAATTTCCAGAAAAGATCTTTCTTTATCCAAGGAAACGACTTCAGCTTCCATAATTAGATTAACAAAAGGTCGTGCCGAACCATCACAAATTGGAGGTTCACTTGAATCAAGTTCGATGATGGCGTTGTCTACCCCACATCCAGCTAACGCACTTAGAACATGCTCGATCGTATGAACCTTAGTATTCCCGTCTGAGATTGTTGTATTGCGAACTAGCTCAGTAACTTGATTAGATAATGGTTTTATCTCGGGATTGCCGTAAAGATCAACCCGACGAAATAGGTACCCCATATCAGCTTCCGCAGGTTTGATTGTGAGCGTCACTTCATCACCTGTATGCAGAGACTTACCTTTTATGCTTCTATCTTTACGAATAGTTGTTTGCTTAATTGACATATAGAAATTTTTATCTTTATTACATATTTCGCTTAAATAACATATTAAAAAAATTTACCTTAATACCTTGAACGAAAGTGTGGAAAAAAAGAAGAGATCTTTAAAAAAAAGACTCAAGCAACAATATGTAAGATGGGTAGATAAAGTAGTTAGATCAAATGCACTACAAAAACTATTCACAGGTTTACTATATCTAATAGGATTTGTTGTTTCTACGATTTTAGCCACACTTTTATACCTAAAGATCTAATTAATCTATTGGTCAGGGAAATCGAGTTCTTCCATCTTAACACCTCTCTTAAAAGACTCATCCCATTTGAGATAGACATCTTCCTTATTTTTTTCATTTATCTTAGGATCTAAAACAAAATCAATAAATCTAAGGTATCCTTTTTCTTGAAGAAATCTACCAAGGTCCCGATTAGAAGAGGAAAATGATGTTAAAGATTTCAACAGCATTTCAAGTCCATAGTTTCGGTTAAATTGTTCGGTTAATCCAATCCGGCAACCTCTTTTTTCTAACATGGAAAACATTGAATTAAATCGTGGATTATTCAGATCAATCCGGTTGTTGGATAACATGAGATTGCGAAGAGATTTGAGGTTATTTAATGGATACGGATCAACAACTACATTTTTGGAAAGTGATAAGGTATTTAGATACTGCAACCGAGAAAGAGGGTTTAACTCCAGTACATGATTCGACTGCAACCGAAGTTCTTTTAATTTTCGTAGTGACTCAATTGGTCTTAAATCGCAGATTCGATTCTCCGTAAGATCTAAATGCTTTAAATTTTCGAGTTTTTCTAAACCATTAAGTTCGTAAATAAAATTACTGTTGAGAGACAGTCTTTCCAATCTACTTAACTTTCCAATTTCACGGACTGTTTCAATTTGATTACCTGAAAGAAGGAGAACAGAGAGCACAGATAGATTATCCAGACTATCAACATTCTTTAGCATATTATTGTATAAATAAAGATTTCGTAAACGCGGTAATGATTGAAGTTCGACAAGGGGATCAGTATCCCGCTTCCCATTTCCGCTTTGATCTTGAATGGGTTCACCTAAGTCATAAGTTTTGTTTCGGTTTACATCTTCGTAACTCTCGACTCGACCAAGTTGATTACCTTGAGCATAGAAAGTGATCAGAGACTTAAGCTTGCTAATTCCTTCCAAATCGATGAGCGAATTATCTGCAACATTTAACCAGGTTATTCTATCACACATTTCGATTCCAGAAAGGCCAAGTAGGCGGTTGTTCGATAGATTCAACTCGGTTAAGGAATTATTTTTAAGTTTAAATTTCGCAATTTGTTCAGAAAGCTCAAGAACTAGGCCTGCCTTGTAATCATCCTTTAGGTTCTTTTGCTGAAGTTCATCCTGGATAGCTACAATTCGGGATTTTGTCTGGGACAAAGAAAATCGCCCAAATGTGCGAAGCGAAGAGATTCGATTTCCTGAAACATCCAATTTACGAAGTTTTGGAAGTTTACTAATCGGAGACAGGTCATTGATTAGATTATCTCGTAAAATTAAAACTTCTAGGTTCTGAGCAACTTCAAGTCCACGAAGGTCGCGAAGGTTGGCGTCATTTAATTCTAATGAAGTTAATTTTTCAGAAACTAATTCAGCAGTTAACTCATCACCTCTTACACCAAGGACACTACAAATCTCTCGCTCTAAGATTGATTCGGGAACTAGTAACCTCTCTGCGGTCAATAAATGAGAGCACAACAAGATAAGAGCAAAAAAAGAAATGCACTTTATTCCTAAATATCTTGAAACAAACACTACTATGATAATCGGATGATTAACTCTAAACTTTAGAATTTAGCGCAAGCGGGCGATTAAATCTTTTGACTCGACCGAATCACCGACTTTAACCAAAAGTTCATCGATTGTTCCATCAGTCGATGCATAAATGGTTGTCTGCATTTTCATCGCCTCTAGTACAGCAATTTTATCTCCCTTGGAAACTGTTTTTCCAACGCTCGTTGCAATACTGCTGATAATGGCAGGAATTGGGGCACCCACATGCAGATCATTGGATGGATCAGCTTTTTCTCGTGTTTTGACTTCTCCCTTGACGCTCTTGTCATGGACAAGAGTGGTTCGAGCTTTCCCGTTAATTTCAAAGGTTAATGAACGAATTCCATTTTCATCGGGTTCCCCCACATGAAGTAATTTAATGAAAAGAGTTTTACCTTCTTCAATGGTAATCGAAATCTCCTCACCGGGCTCAAGACCGTGAAAGTAAGCCAAAGTTGGCAGAACAGAAACATCTCCAAACTTTTTCTTAAAATCTTGAAATTCGGAAAAAACTTGAGGATACATAACTGAGCAAAATAGATCGTCATCAGTGCATTGTTTACCAAACTTTTTTACTAATGCAGCCTTTTCCTTCTTAAGGTCTATTTTAGGTGCAGATGCACCGGGTCTTCCCCTCATCGGCTTTTGCTTGCCCAAGATAACCTTCTGGACTGCCTTAGGCCAACCGCCCTTAGGCTGCCCCAGATTACCAGATAGTAAATCAATTACTGATTGAGGAAACCCTGTTTCCTCAGGTAGATTGAGCAAATCTTCGGGTTTTACACCCTTGGTAATGAGGAAGATAGCCAAATCTCCGACACTCTTGCTGCTTGGAGTTACTTTAACGATGTCTCCAAGCAGACGGTTACATTCTTGGTATGTAGTTACAACATCAGGCCACCTTTTACCCAAACCAAGAGCTCCTGCTTGTTCGCGTAAATTGGTGTATTGTCCGCCAGGCATTTGGTGCTGATAGACTTCCGCACTACCGAAAGGTGGTGAAGTGTCGAAAGGTGAATAATACTGCCTGACCGCTTCCCAATAAATAGAAAGTTTGTTTAAAGCATCTACATCTAGTCCTGTTGATCGAGGCGCATTTTTTAATGCATGAACAATAGAATTTAAATTCGGCTGACTTGTACAACCTGAAAGAGAAGAAATCGCAAGATCAACTACATCAACTCCAGATTCTACAGCCTTAATTATAGATGAAGACGAAATTCCACTTGAATCATGAGTATGGAAATGAATAGGTATTCCAACTTCATTCCGTAAGGTTTTAACAAGTTTTTGAGCAGCTATGGGGTGACATAATCCAGCCATATCCTTTATAGCCAATATATGCGCTCCCATTTTTTCTAATTCTTTTGCTAATTCAACATAATAACTAAGAACATACTTCTCTTCATTTGAATCGGTAAAGTCGCCGGTAAAGCAAAGAGCGGCCTCACACAATGATGGTGTTTTCTCAACCACTGTCTCCATAGCGACCTTAAGGTTAGGGAGATAATTGAGTGAATCAAATATTCGAAATACATCCATCCCAGCTTCCGAAGAATGAACGATAAATTCTCTTACTACATTGTCTGGGTAATTTGCGTATCCGACCGCATTAGAACCTCTCAATAACATCTGAAATAAAATATTTGGAACTTTTTCACGAAGGGAACGAAGGCGCTCGTATGGGCACTCGCCAAGAAATCGCATACAGGTATCGTATGTAGCCCCACCCCACATCTCCAAACTAAATAAACCGGGAACTTTCTTCGCTATAAAATCAGCAACTTCCAACATATCGAAAGTACGCATACGCGCAGCCATCAACGACTGATGGGCATCTCGAAGAGTGGTATCTGTAATCATGACTGGTTTTTGATCACGCAACCATTTAGAGAACTTCTCTGCACCTTCAGATAATAACAAATCCCGGGTGCCACGAGGAGGTGAAGCAACAGTATCGCATTCAGGAACAATTAAAGGAAGAGGGTTTGTAACCCGAGCTCTTCCTTTTACCTGTGGATTACCGTTTACTATAACCTCGCCTAGATAATTCAATAGTTTAGAAGCCCTGTCCTTTCTAGGCTTGAACTTAAAAAGGCTGGGTGTCACATCAATCATTCTAGTCGTGGCATCTCCCCTAACGAAATCTTTGTGAGTAATGACATTCTCGAGGAATGGAATGTTTGTTTTAACACCACGAATTCTCATTTCCCGAAGAGCCCGATGCATTCGGTCTAAAGCCTGTGACAAATTTGGACCTGAAGTTGTGAGCTTAACTAACAACGAATCATAAAAAGGAGTAATGATAGAACCAGTATCACCCATAGCACCATCAAGCCTAACACCAAAACCGGCGGCAGAACGGTACGAAAGAATTTTACCATAATCAGGACTAAAATCTTTTTCAGGGTCCTCAGTGGTAACCCGGCATTGAACAGCGCACCCAATCCTTGGAATATTACCTTGTTCTGGAATTCCAATCTTACTTTTATGAAGTTCATGCTCCATAGCCACAAGAATCTGTGATCGCACAATGTCAATCCCGGTAATTTGTTCCGTGACAGTGTGCTCAACTTGAATCCGGGGATTCATCTCAATAAAAAACCATTCCTTGGTGTCCTGGTCTAAAAGGAATTCCACAGTACCAGCGTTGTCATAGCCAATCTTCTTTGCTAGTTCTACACCAGCCTGGCAAAGTTCCTGCACCACATTCTCAGGCAATCCAATTGATGGTGCGACTTCGACAACTTTTTGATACCTTCTTTGTACTGAACAATCACGTTCATGTAGATGCACTACATTTCCGTGCCTATCGCCTAAAATTTGAACCTCCAAATGTTTAGCCCGACCAACATAACGCTCCAAAAATACGGCAGAATTACCAAAAGCTCTTTCGGCCTCGCCTTGGGCTTCTTCTAACATTGGCTTAAGTTCCTCTTCTTTGGAAACAACCCGCATACCACGACCACCGCCACCGAAGGCAGCTTTGATTATAAGAGGAAATCCAATTTTCCTGCCCCATTTAAGAGCTTCAGCTGGCTTGGCTACTGGACTAGGGGTTGCGGGTAAAGTAGGAACACCGGCGAGGTCTGCTGCTTTTTTAGCGGCAACCTTGTCCCCCATTTTCTCCAATAGTTCAGGTTTAGGACCAATAAAAGTAATTCCTGCATCTTCACATGCCCTGGCAAAATCAGCATTTTCAGAAAGAAAGCCGTACCCTGGGTGAATCATGTCCACTTTTTTGGCTTTTGCGATAGATATAATTGACTCGATGTCGAGATAAGCGGCAACCGGACCTTTCCCCTGTCCTACGAGGTATGCTTCATCAGCTTTAAAACGGTGAACGCCAAAGCGATCCTCCTCGGCATATATTGCCACAGTTTTAAGATTTAATTCGTTGGCAGAACGAAAAATTCTTACTGCAATTTCACTACGATTGGCTACTAAAAGCTTTTTCATGTATTAAATAAGATAGTATTTTAAAACGCTATATAATCTCTAGATTATATAGTTTCTTCAACGCTAAAAGGATCACACAATTGAAAAGAAATGAATAAAATTTGCAGTTGTGCCATCAAACCATTCGTCAACGAACCCTTTCAATACTAGAAAGTAAAGAAGTGAAGCTACCCCAAGGAAGGGTCCAAAAGGAATTTCCACGCCCCACCCAAAACTACTGTTCTTTTTCGGAACTTTCTTACGAACAAAATTTGAAAATAACAAAACTGGAATCATCAACGCTGTACCAAGTAAGGCACCACCAAAAATCACGAATAAGCCACCCTTCCATCCACAAAATGCTCCCACAAAACCTAATAATTTTACATCGCCTTGACCTAGTGCCTCTTTCTGCATCAATCTTTCAGCAATTGCTCCTATCCAATAGAGCAAGGAGGAAGAGATCAGAAGACCTGTCATGGAAGCAAATAAAGCGCTAATTCGCTCAGCTACCATTGGTTCACTTGAAAAACCATGGATAATCGGAAAGAAAAAGGATAAGCATACCCCAATGACTGCACCACCCATACTAAATCTGTCTGGTATCATCATCGTCTCAAAATCAATAGCTATGACAGCAAGAATCATCGAAGTGAAAAGCATTGAGCAAATAAGCAGGGGAGCATGGTCCAGACTTAAGCAACCATAGAACAGATAAGAAAATATAATAGCAGTCGATAATTCCACATATAAATACCTACAAGGAATCTTAAATACGCAACAATTCGCACGCCCTCTAGAAAGAAGCCAAGTAAGTATCGGGATATTACGAAACCATGAAATTTGAATTCCACATTTAGGACAGGAAGATGGAGGAGATATTATGGACTGTCCCGCGGGAATCCTACTAATACATACATTTAGAAAACTTCCTATTATAGCACCCAGGCAAAAACCTATTCCTGCCCTCCAATGAGGATCCATAACAATTTCAGAAAACATTCTACCGAGCAAAATGTTCTTTGGCAGCTTGTGTCATAGCATCTGCGGAAATTTCATGTTCTGTCCAAATCTCTAACGCTTTAGCGGCTTGAAAAACAAGCATTGATAAACCATTTGAGCCCACCAGTCCTGCCTGTTCTGCCTCCATAAGCAGTTTAGTTTGGAAAGGATTGTAAATCATGTCGTAAACTACACTCTTCTTTCCCAATCTAGAACATGGCATGAAAAGAGGGGAAGAGTCGGTATCCTTCAAACCGAGTGAAGTCGCATTAATTACCAACCAATCTTGGTCTTCAAATTCGCTTTCCTGTAGACAAACTGAACTGCTACCAGTAACCGTAGAATTGGTAAATTCCTCTCTCAGCAAGTTTAGTAATTCATCTAGTCTATCCTCACTTCGGTTATGTATATGAACTTTAAGGGCACCCTCCTTAAGGCATTTTACAGCCGCTGCTCTCGCTGCACCACCCGCTCCCAAGATAAGGATTTTTGAAGTCCGCAAATCGCAACCTAGATCTTGCAACAAAGCACGATGTAAACCGTAACCATCCGTATTGTAACCATACCATTCTCCATTTTTTAAATGTAATGTATTTACTGCACCCATCAAAGTCGCCTCGGCATCTAAATTCTTAACAGTATTTAAAGCCTCTACTTTATGAGGGATAGTTAAATTTAACCCCAAATAACCAGACTCAGATAGCTTGCTTAGAGCTGTAGATAAAAATTCTGCTTTGACATCAACTCTCTCATAGAACCAATTATTGAAAGATAAATTCTCGATGGATAGTTTTTGCAATGCAGCGTTATGTAAAAGTGGACTAATTGAATGAGAAATCGGATGACCCAAAACTGCCAGTCCAACCTTAGGTAATATAAACTGAGGAACCTCGTTCAGTAAGTATGGATTGCTACGCATTGGATTCGATCCCTCGTATTTTATCAAATTCAGCTACGAATAATTGAAACATCTCTGATTCCTTCTTTTTTCCGCTGACCGCATAATGATGAACCAAATTTCTGCAACCTCTAGTTAACATCTCTGAAACTGTAACAGGAAGAAGGTTACCACCAGAAGACTCGTCGATAGAAACTCCTATGTATTGGCCCATATCCTCGAGATCAATCATTTTACCACCTGCCCAAGCATCAATATAAAAAGGGATTTCTCGAGCAAAGCATCCGACCATAAAGCGACCAGGTAAACCAATTGGTTCAAGATCAAAACCTACTCTTCGAGCAACTAAAATATATATTAACGAGAGAGTTATAGGTAAGCCCTTTTTGTTTTTAAGAACTGAATTCAGAAAACTATTTTCCGGATTTTCAAAGTTTTTACCAGCTCCACGAAACCCGAACTCATGAAAAAGAACTCGATTCAGAACAATACAGGTTTGTTTCGGATCGAGTGGAGTTGTAAGGAGTTCCCTCACACGATCTGCTAATCCATCAAGCAAAAGACTTGAGACAGATGAATCCAAGCTAGGGTTTACTGTGCGATCAAGTAAGTACCAGCCAGTTTCTAGCTCGTATCTTCTGGAGCGGATAAAATTGATAAAATCTTCCTTACTATCAGTCCAACCTAACTCATCTTGAATAACCTTGGCATGCTTGGAGATAATATCATCGGATTCAGAAATTATTTTACTCAGAAAAGAACGACCTGACTCAGGAAAATCATTCAAAAGGCGAACCATCGAATCTCGCACGACTGAAGATTCGTCATCCAATAAGGATATTAGGACAGATTCACTTGGCCAGGTTAAATTATTTTTGGTGCTCTTCGGTGACATTTTTCTTAAACTTGCGCCTTCGCCATATTGAAGCAAGCAATCTTCGAGAAAGGGTCAAACGACTGGAGCTCGATTTCCAAATAAGGCAGATCCGACTCGAATCATTGTACTCCCCTCCGCAATTGCTTCATCCATGTCTCCAGACATCCCCATCGAGAGTTTTGAAAACCTACAATCAAACCTTTCACTCATTTGATCTCGAAGATTACGAAGATTGGAAAAACAACTCCGAGCGACTGATTTATTTTGCGGATCATATGGGGCAATTGTCATAAATCCATCTACGCAAATACCGTTTAGTGTTACTGCATGTTCGAGAAGTGCCTCAGTATCTTCAATCGAAACACCAAATTTAGCAGGGTCATTGCCTGCGTTTACCTGTAAAAGCACAGGTTGAATTAAATCGTTTAACAAAGCTACACTATTTACACGATCCATTAGCTTCAATGAATCGATTGTTTGAATCGAAGAAAATTTGCCCACTACATGTTTTGCCTTATTGCTCTGAAGATGGCCAATGAGTTCAAAGTTCATGCTTTGATTCCCATCCATTTTGCTTAAAGCTTCTTGTACCCGATTTTCACCTACGCTCTTTATCTTACTATTTCTGCAGAAGGTAACTGCATCAATCGGCCAGTTTTTAGTCACAGGAAGTAGAGTAATTTCATCCAAAGACCGACCATACTTTAGGCAGGAAGAAGCAATCTCACTTTTTACCTTTGATAAGTTTTCCAAAAACTCTGTTTCTTTAATCATAAGTTATTCGAATATAAAATTTGCATACCATAAGCTGAATTAATAAGTATAGTATATGCACATCCAAAATTTCAAAACCTTTTGCGACTTGGTTGAAACAAAAAGTTTCTCAAAAGCTGCTCGTTTGAACGAAGTTACACAATCAGCAGTGAGTCAGCAACTAAAAGCTATGGAATCTCATTATGATATGCTTATCATTGATCGTAATCAGAAAAAATTTAGGCTCACTCCACAAGGCACAGTTCTTTACACAACATACAAAGATATACTCGGATTGTACGAAAAGTTAAGTTGTGAGATACAAGAAATGAGTAATATTGTCAGCGGTACAATCCAGATTTCTACTGTTAATAGTATAGGTTTACACGAGCTCCCTCCATATTTAAAAGCCTTTATCAAACAATTTCCATCAGTGAACGCTCGAGTTGAATACCGTCGTGCCAACTTAGTGTATGAAGATGTACTCCATGGAACTGCAGATCTTGGACTCGTTGCCTTCCCTACCCCGCACAAAGAACTTACAGTGGTTCCATTTGCCAACGATGAATTGATTATCGCGATGAGTCCCGAACACAAACTCACAAAAAAGCGGGCAATTGCAATTGCAGATTTAACAGGAATGGATTTCATCGCTTTCGAAAGAGATATCCCTACACGAAAAGCAACGGACGAAATCCTGCATCGTGCTGGTATCCAAGTTACAATAGCCATGGAATTTGATAATGTTGAGACGGTAAAACGAGCGATCGAGATCAATGCAGGTATTGCCATACTCCCCGCAAGTACTGTGGTCACGGAATCCGAACGCAAACAACTAGTTACATATAAACTAGAAGGCGGTATGCATAATCGTCCACTTGCCATCATCCACAAGAAGAGTAGATTATTAACACCCGCCCTCCGTTCGTTTGTTGAATTGATGAAAAATAAACCGCTGGAATCTACTTTATTATAGATTTTTCTGTAGTCTTTCAGCTTTTTTTAATTTTGCAGTAAAACTTCCGACTATCACCTTACTGCTAATTTTCACAGGTATTCTTCTGTTATCTTGAGAATACCAAACCCGTAGTATTCCCTTCGGACTTTTCTTAAAAACTCCGCTCAAGGTTTTCATATTTGGAATTACATCATTTGCCTTGAATGAACCAAAAGGTACTCGGATTTTTTCCGCCTCACCCACTTTTACTTCTACATCCAAGAATTTTTTCCCATCTGAAGTAGGAAAAACTTTAGAGGTTCCCTCTGCTGTGGGCCAATACCTAAATGCATAAGCTATAGCTAATGGATCATACACATCCTTATCTAACTTAAGAATTCTGGTTGGATAACCTTTTTCAGTGTATGAAATTTTTTTTTGTAAGTAATCAAAATCTACGTTGATGTGTTTCCTAGTTCTTCCTTCTTGCTGAGTTTTAATGTACTTTAGTGATTTCGTAAAATTACTATCAACCCAACAGGTTATATTAGTCCTTACTTTGTAAATTGAATCCGCGAAATTATTAGTTCTGACAAAAAAACTAATCTTCCAAGGTTCCTGAGAACTCAAGGTTCTAGGAGCAATCTCTAAACTCGCATAGCCTACAGGAAAAATCCCCCAATGCAGATCGTACTCTAATCTTTCACCTGGTAAAAAAGGAAGGGGCTTATTTGCACAGAGTAAGTTTGCTAATACGAAATAGCTGAGAAGACCTGAAATATAAAGGTATCGATAAGCCAACATCCTACCGAAGAAAATATTAAGTTACTGGATCAAGTTTCCAAATTTCTTCTGCATATTGGCCAATCGTACGATCGGATGAGAATTTACCGGACCCCGCAACATTGCGGATAGCCATTTCTGCCCATTTTCCTTTATCACTGAAAACACGATCGATCTGTTCTTGTGACTCTATGTAAGAGCGGTAATCAGCCAATACATAGTAAGGATCTCCCCATTCCAAAAGACTTTTCGAAAGATCAGCAAGAACCTCTCCTTCACCTGGAGAGAAATAATCTGATGATAGCCAATCGATGATAGCTTTTAATTCTTCATCTTTTTCGTAGTAGGAGTAGGGATTATATCCATCATCCTTTAATTTTTGGATTCCATCCACGGTCTGTCCGAAAATAAAGATATTATCATCACCGACTTCTTCCTTAATTTCAACATTTGCACCATCAAGCGTCCCTACAGTCAAAGCACCATTAAGGGCAAATTTCATATTGCCCGTGCCTGATGCTTCTTTACCTGCAGTGGAAATCTGCTCCGATAAATCACTTGCAGGTATAATTTTTTCTGCAGCAGAAACTCCATAGTTAGGCCAAAAAATAACTTTAAGACGGTCATTTATACGATCATCATGATTAATTTTTTTGGCAACCAGGTTGATCGCATGGATAATAACCTTTGCCAGATGATATCCAGGTGCGGCCTTGGCACCAAAAATAAAAACTCGTTTATTGATTTTTAAATCCGGGTTATGCAAGAGCCTACGATATAATGTAAGTATGTGCAAAAGATTTAAATGCTGCCTTTTATATTCGTGTAACCTTTTAATTTGAGAATCAAATAAAGCTTCGGGATCGATCTCTACATCGACTACTTTTTTAACAAGTTCACATAAGGTCTGCTTATTACGAAACTTGATCGCCATAAATTCTTTTTGAAAATCTGCATCCTTGGCGACCTTCTCCAAATCACGAAGCTTATAAAGATCTGTTGGCCAGCCTTCAGGGACAACTTTATCAATCAGTTTACCAAGTTCAGGGTTACATCCCAGTAGCCACCTTCGCGGAGTAATCCCATTAGTCTTATTATTAAAACGGTCAGGATAAAATTCAGCAAAGTCGCTCATTAAGCGCTCTTTCAGTAACTTTGTATGTAAGGCAGCAACCCCATTCACTGATCGGCTTGCAACTACTGACAGGTAAGCCATTTTAACTTGGCCATCTGAGACAATTGACATTCTTGCAACCCTCTCTTCATCATTAGGGTAACGGGAACGAACTTCTTCCTGAAAACGACGATTAATCTCCTGCACCAGTTGCAGATGCCGGGGAAGGACCTTACCAAATAGTTGTTCTCCCCAAGTCTCCAATGCCTCTGGTAATAGTGTATGATTTGTGTAAGCAAAGGAATTACGAACTAATATCCATGCCTCTTCCCATTGCATTCTTTCCTCGTCGAGAAAAAAGCGTAACAATTCCAAAACTGCGACGGCAGGGTGAGTATCATTAAGTTGGATAACCACTTTCTTGGGAAAATCATTCCAATTGCTGTGTTCGCGACGGAATCGACGAATCATATCTTGGAGCGAACAAGAAACGAAAAAGTATTGTTGAACAAGTCGAAGCTCTTTTCCACTTTCTGTCTCATCATTAGGATACAATACTTTGGAAATTGTCTCCCCCATTGCTTTTTCTCTGACAGCCTCTACATACCCTCCTTGATTAAAAATCTGAAAGTCTAACTCCTGTGAAGACTTGGATTCCCAAAGGCGTAGAAAATTGACTGTTTCTGTATCATAACCGACAATTGCCAAGTCATAAGGGATTCCTTCTACTTCCTTAAACCCAACCCATTGAGGTCGATAATTTCCAAGGTCATCGTAGCCATGCTCAACATGTCCATACAATTTTACTTTCTGAGCATACTGAGGACGAGCTATCTCCCAAGGGTTTCCTTCTCTTAGCCAATCATCGGGTTTCTCCACCTGCCGACTATTCTCAAAACTTTGACGGAAAAGACCAAATTGATAGTGAATACCATAGCCAATGGCTGGAAGATCCATGGTAGCCATCGAATCAAGAAAGCATGAGGCAAGTCGACCTAAGCCACCGTTACCCAATCCCATGTCATGTTCTTCTTCAAGAAGTTCATCTAATTCGTAGCCTAAATCCTTAAGAGCTACTTTGGCATCCGCCAAAACTCCAGAATTACAGAGGTTCGAATTCAGCAAACGCCCCATCAAATATTCAAGACTTAGGTAGTAAACTCTTCGTGTCTTCGCCTCGCTGTGTTTTTCCTGGGTGCGAATGAAACGATCTACGATTCGATCCCTCACCGCATAACAGGTTGCCATCCAAATTTCTCGACTTGAAGCGTTCTTTAGGTGACGAGCAAGAGTCAGTCTCAAATGCCTTTCAATACTTTCTCCCAATGAAGCTGAAGCATCCACTGATGCATCTGAGTTTTGAGAAGGCTGAACGGAAGGGGAATTTTCTGTGGTCATGAAAGAGACATTTGGCACAGGACATGCCAAAAGGTCATAAAATGATTAGTTGTTTAAATTTTAGACGATCAATTACTCGGCATAAAACCGATGAACGGTCTTATGAGTATAAACATCACCTGGTCTCAGAACGCAAGACTTCCATCCATCTTCTCCTTGTCGGTTAGGACTATCGGGGAATACTTGTGTTTCGAGGCATAGACCTGAACGAAGGGGATATGGCTTTCCTCCGTGACCAGTTATAGTACCATCCAAATAATTTCCTGAATAAAACTGTATCCCTGGTTGATCGGTATGAATCTCCAATACTCTCCCAGTACTTGGATCCTTCAGCGTAGCCGCATGATTCAAACCATTTGAGTTTTGATCAGAACCGACAAGCCAAGTATGATCATAACCCTTACCGTACTTAACCTGAGCATGTGGTGATCCAATTCGTTTACCAATTCTAGTAAAACTTCTAAAATCAAGAGGAGTACCTGCGACAGAGGAAATGGAGGTCGGAATATTAGTTTCATCTGTGGCAATGAAATGTTTTCCAGGTAATAGAAGTTCATGATCTAAAATCGTGACTGCACCCTCCCCTGCCAGGTTGAAATAAGTATGATTCGTCAAATTAATCACTGTAGGCTTGTCTGTACTTGCTTCATACTCGACAACAAGTTCATTATTATCAGTTAAAAGATACACTACCTTGCACCGGAGGTTTCCTGGGTACCCTTCCTCACCATCGGGGCTTGTGCGTAAGAATTCTACACCCGTTCCATGTTCAAGAATTCTTGCATTCCAAACATACTTATCAAATCCCCGTAATCCCCCATGAAGGTGGTTAGGTTTATTATTTATCTCTAGTTGAAATTCCTTGCCATCAAGGGAAAACTTACCCTTGGCAATTCGGTTTGCGTACCTACCAGTAATGCACCCAAAATATGGACTCTTTTCACGGTATCCATCTAAACTATCAAAACCAAGTGAAACATTTTCAAAATTTCCGCTTCGATCAGGTGCATAGATTTCCTTAACTGTTCCACCATAATCAAGGATACCTACCCTCATACCATTTGCGTTACTAAGCGTAAATTTACTAACAACAGTGCCATCAGGCATTTCCCCAAACTTGGTTTTGGATACAGACATCGGTTTTAGATTAGATTGTTTTGATTGCTCGAACCCTAGCTTTTTCTTCGTAGCGTTGTAAGCTGATTTACTTTTAGTTCCCACATATGATGTGCCCTTTACGATAGCGGCTTTTGTTTTTTCCCCATATTCAGACACGACACATGATTGTTGTAATAGGATAAATGTTACTAAAGCGGGAAACGTGAGTTTCAGCATTTTCTTTGATAATAATTTCATATAAATGTAATCTATGAATATTTAAACGAGGGAAAGCATATTCTTTACTTTTTTCAATGCTCAAAGTTTTCTTCTAAATCTGCTTTCAAATTCTCGATGTGGAATCTCAAAATATGTGGGACTACCTTTGGGACATGTAAAAGGGTTCCTACAGGCCAATAAATCCTTGGCTAATAAAATCATCTCTTGATCTGAAAATTCGCCACCCTGACCAGCTTTGATTAAAGAATCACGAATCATTGCCTCCCTCACGATTTCCAAAGTTTTCATGCCATTACCTTGCTCGCAGGCTAATTCAAGGTAATCTTTTATAAAAGTAACACTCCGTCCTGAAGATAACCAATGTGGGCAACTAGTGACGCGGAAAAAGTTACGCCCAAACTCTTCAATTTCGAATCCCAATTTATTAAAATTTTTCATTTCTTCCTTCAGTTTTTGAGAGTCGGTTGAATCTAACTCTAAATTTTCCGTGAGAAGAAGAGCTTGTGAACTTCTTTTCTGGTTTCCTCGCAAACAATCTTCGAGTTCCTCAAACCTTATTCGTTCGTAAGCAGCCCTGGCATGTAGGGCGACAAGTCCATCTGGTGTAGAAAAAAGGCCCAAATCCCCTGAGGGACGATCAATTAAACGCCAAGTAGCTAAACCATCGCCTTTTACGCCTACAACTTTTTCAGGAATTAACTCGCCAGGCTCCCCATTCTTATTTTGTTCGTCAGGATATACCGGCACTGGTCCCCTTGCCCGCCCCGATTCTCCCTTAATAGGGGTAATAACTTGAGGGTTTTGCAAACCCGAATCATTATCTTTAATACCGTAGTAATTCAAGGCCGCTGGATCGATTTGAGGAACAATCTTTTGTGAGGTGCTATCCACTACTAAGTTTAAGTCTTTTGGCATTAAGGCCATATTTCCACTTAAAGACTGGTTTCGATCAAGAAGACTTCGTAGTAGGAAGTTTCTGACTTTCGCCTCCTCACGAAATCGAATTTCTTTTTTTGATGGATGCACATTAACATCCACACTCGCTGGATCAATTTCAAGAAAGAGGATAGCGGGAGGGAATCTTCCTTTAGGTATAAATGTGTGAAATGCTTCAATCGTCGCATAGGTCAAAGTTTTGCAATCAACAGGACGATGATTAACAAAGAAAATCATTTCCTTGCGAGTCGGACGGCTTTGCCCAGGTAGTCCCACGAGGCCTGATAATGAATACGATTCTTCACTATTCTCGATAGGACCCAGACTTTCCGAAAAGCCCTTGCCGAATATTTCACGAACTCGCTCAGTTAAATCTTCACAAGCAGGAGACTTAAAAATTGTCCTCCCTCCTTCCATCAAAGTAAAGTGAATTTGAGGATGTGCCAAGGCATACAACTTAGCTAAATGCATCAAATGGGTAGATTCTGTAACCTCAGTCTTCAAGAATTTTCTTCGACCTGGGACAGAGTTAAATAGATGAGCCACTTCGATCCTTGTTCCCGGGGGCATCCCACATTCTTTCACATGAATCATTTTCCCACCATTAAGCAAAATTTCACATCCTTCTTTTTCGACTTTGGAACGTGTTCTTAATGTGAATCGACTCACACTTGCAATGGAAGGTAAGGCTTCTCCTCTAAAGCCAAATGTTTTTACACGATTCAAATCCCCAGCCTCACGAATCTTACTCGTCGCATGTCTCTCCAAACTCAATAGTGCCTGATCCGGAGACATTCCAATTCCATCATCCTCTACCCGAATATATGATTTCCCTCCATTCCTGAATTCGACTTCTATTTTTTGAGCACCAGCATCTACGCTATTTTCCAACAATTCCTTCACCACTGAAGCAGGTCTTTCCACTACCTCCCCTGCAGCAATTTGATTGGCTACTCGGTCAGCCAATATGCGAATCATGCTCATTGTTATTTGAGTAAGGATAGATAGGGGATTTCACAATGTGAAAATGCTCACATTTGCTTTCAAGCTTGGGTATATCCAGAAACTTTGAAGAATGATCGGATGCCATTATCTCTTTTGAATCAGCAAAGTCCTTACTTACTTCAACATGTTTCTCAACCAGTAGAATGGATGACTTGGTCGACTGAGGCATTTTTAAAAGCAAAAACTGAAGATAAACCGGTTTTTGTATCCATTGGATATGCTGCCTGTCATTGGTGCCAAGAGATGTCGAGGAATTGTTTCAATGACCCCTACATTGCCTCTTTAATGAACAGACATTTCATCAATATTATTGTAGACCGTGAGGAAAGGCCAGATATTGATAATGTTTACATGGAAGCGGTCAGGATGTTTAATCAATCTGCCGGATGGCCCCTTAATGTTTTTTGTCTTCCTGACGGCAAACCATTTTGGGGAGGTACATACTTCCCTAAAGAAGACATGGGTAACGGTTTGGCACCTTGGCCTCAAATTCTTATTCGTGTCGCCGAGCACTATCGAAAAGCTAAGTATGAACTAAAGGAAAATGCCGATAATGTCATCGCTAACCTGCTTCATGCCAATAACGCAGATTTCTCAACCGAAGACATTTGGCAAAACCATTTCCTGAAAATTGCCGTTCAAAAAATATGCGAACTACATGATGACAAAAATGGAGGCTTCACCCCTGCCCCCAAATTCCCATCTCCCATGAAGATCGATTTCTTACTTTCTATGTCGGAATCTAGTTATGTAAGAAGTAACCTAGAAATCTCTCACAAAATTGAGCAATGTATTTCCACAACCCTTCAAAATGTTTCTAAAGGCGGCATACACGATCATATCGGGGGTGGCTTTTTTCGATACAGCACCGACGAAAAATGGAGTATGCCTCATTTTGAAAAGATGCTCTCCGATAATGCACTTCTTATCTC
Organism: Opitutales bacterium; assembly: GCA_028042835.1. Taxonomy (GTDB): domain Bacteria; phylum Verrucomicrobiota; class Verrucomicrobiia; order Opitutales; family Seribacteraceae; genus Seribacter. The sequence continues at coordinate 24,170 of JAOFOL010000002.1, forward strand.
AACTTTTTCCAGATCATATAGAAATAATAACAACGAGCACTACAGAGAAGTTATCAAAAGCACAATAGCTTGGCTAAACCAAGAAATGGGCTGTCCATCAACAGGTTATGCATCCTCGCTATCTGCTGAATCTAATGGAATCGAAGGGGCTTATTACGAATGGAGTCTTAAAGAATTAGAAAGTACGCTGGGGAAAGAAAATGGAAATAAATTATTTGATTCTCTGCCGCCTACAAATCAGGGTAATATAAACAAACTTCCTCAAATAATAGATACGAAAATAATACCATTAAAATTACAATTACAATGGCTGAGTATACTTAAAAAAGAAAAGAAAAATAAACCCCTTCCCTTAAAAGATGAAAAAAGACTTATCGCTCACAACTCTTTACTTGTCTCAGGTTTTGTAGATGCAGCAGTGGCATTAAATGATATCTCTTTTCTTATAGATGCAATAAAGCTTGAAAAATGGATCTCATCAACATTCCTCAATAAGAATTTTGATATTAAAAGCTATGTCTACCCTACGGATTCGACGATATCATATGGGAACTTAGATGATTACTGCTTTTACATTCAGTCCCTTTTGGATATCTCTGCATTTGCAAACTTGGTTGAACATAATACAGCCGCTTTCTACATAAACAAAGCAGAAGAAGTCTTGAATAATACAATATTGAAATTCCAAGACCAGCAAATGAATGGATTTTTCTTTTCTGATAATTCATTAGAATTACAACCGCCTTGTCGCAGAAAGATTTGGTATGATAACGCAACCCCATCTGCTAACTCTTCCCTGTTAAGAATTTTTTCCACTCTTTATCACCTAACCGGTAAGGATAATTGGCAAACCCATTACAACCAAGCTAGCAATGCGTACTCTCAATTAGCAAGAAAAGCCCCTGAAGGCGTCTCTCATGGGCTCACTGCAATCTGCGAGGAAGCTATTGGTCTGGTTACCTTAAAGATACCCGAAGATTACCTTACTGAAGCATTAGAGGTTATTTCAACCACCACAACTAGCAGAAAAATATTCATCAATCCCGAAAACGAACCGATTGATAAAATACAGTTTTATGCAGGGCACAAAAAAGAGGCTATTCAAATAGATGACTTGAATCTATTTTCAGGCTATCTAGAAAATTGAGAAAACCTATTGATCTTTTTTTGTTTTCTCAAGGAGCTTACTAAGAGTTCGCCCATCTTCTCGAACTACTTTTTCCGCAATCTCCATTAAATCATAATCCTCTTTATTCAAAGATTTTGATGCAATTTGAATGGCCGCTCTGATTAATTTTGAATCTGTTTTAATGCGCTGACCAGTTCGAGACATAGTTCGCTCAATCCCGTCCAACAACATTAAGTCATCACTCGTTAGCGTTATCGTACGAACAATTCTTTTAGGTAAATTTTCTTCGTTATCCATGATCTCAAGATACTTATCCACATAAAAAAGTAAATAGGTAATTTAGCTAACAGCATCGATTCTGCATCTAAGTTGATGCACTGCTATAAACAGGTTCTTGTTATCTAGGAATTTCGATTTATGCAGTTCAAATCTTCAAATGAACGTTTTAATCTATCAACGAAAGTAATCTCACCGGAACGTAACCATGCTCTTGGGTCATAAAACTTTTTATTTGGTTTATCATCTCCTTCAGGATTGCCCAACTGTCCCTGCAAATAATCTTTGTTAGTTTTGTAGTAATCATGAACTCCTTCCCAGAATGCCCATTGCATATCAGTATCTAAGTTCATTTTAACAACCCCGTACCCAATAGCTTCGCGGATTTGCTCACGAGAAGATCCAGAACCTCCGTGAAAAACAAAATGGATAGGTTTTCCTTCTAGTCCATGCTTCTCATTAACAAAAGCTTGAGAATTAAGTAATATCTTAGGAGTAAGTTCAACATTACCGGGTTTGTAAACCCCGTGAACATTCCCGAAAGCCGCCGCAACTGTGAAACGATGACTTACTTGAGTTAATGTCTCATATGCCTGATTAACCTCTTCTGGTTGAGTGTATAGCCTAGCGCTATCAATTTCAGTATTATCTACCCCATCCTCTTCACCGCCAGTAACTCCAAGCTCAATTTCAATAGTCATACCCATCTTATCCATTCTTTCAAAATATTCTTTAGAAGTGGATAAATTTTCATCTATGGACTCTTCCGATAAGTCGAGCATATGTGAACTGTAAAGGGGTTTTCCTTCCCGTTCATAAAATTTTTCGCCAGCATCAAGCAAACCGTCTATCCAAGGAAGAAGCTTTCTAGCAGCATGGTCAGTATGTAAAATAACGGGGACGCCATAAGCCTCTGCCATTTGATGGACATGCATTGCACCGGAGACTGATCCAGCTATGGCTGATTTTTGGGCTGTATTATCAAGGGTTTTACCCGAATAAAAACTTCCACCTCCGTTTGAAAACTGAACCATGACTGGTGAATTGACTGCTGCAGCTGTTTCAAGAACTGCATTTACTGAATTCGAACCCACTACATTGACTGCAGGTAAGGCGTATTCATTTTCTAGCGCGTCGTTAAAAATGGCTTGAACGCCATCACCAGTTATTACTCCACTTGGAAATTTAGTACTCATAGTTTTTGTTATATGTTAGCAGGAAATTGTGGCAAAACTAAATTTCAACTTAGTAAATCTTCAACATTTTCCGTACCCAATGCTTTTTCAACTTCATCTAGTTTTATGAAAGTAGTTCGCGTGTGAGGAAGTTTATACCTTTTGAACACTCCCTTATTCAACAAATAATATAGTTTACGACTAGAAACTCGTAATACTTTAGCTGCTTCTGACACGCGTAAAATTTTTGGAGCAGGCGGTTTCCTCATATCTTTTAAACACTCCTCCTGTTGGGTAGCAGATATTTCTAACTTTTTTATTCTTTCATCGATGCTCTGCAACTTGTCATTTACATCTCCCAATAACCAAAATAAAAGTTCATTTTCAATACCTTCTCTTTGGGCGACTCCAAGTTCCTGTTCTTTATCATTTCGGAAACGCAGTGCATCAAGTCGACTGCGGAAATATTTTCTATGCCTTTTTTTACGATAAACCCATGTTATGCAATAAGGCGAAGCACGCCCTTTAACTATAGAATAATTTACTTTCATTGCATTTGAGGTTTGATCGTAGAAATAATAATCTTACAACTTGTTCTGTACCCTAACCTTAAATGAGCGACAAGAATTTTCCCGAAGTAGTTAAAGAAATCCACCAGAAAGACGGAAGATATGCAAAAGGTGCATATTTTTTCATTCGTGAGGCATTAGATCACACCTTAAAATCCTTAGAGAAAGACTCGAGGAAGAATAAAGGACATGTATCAGGGGAAGAACTATTGGAAGGAATTAGAGATTTTGCCCTGGATCGTTTTGGCCCCATGACTTTGACGCTGATGAATCATTGGAATATTAGAAAATGTCGAGATTTTGGAAATATAGTTTTTAACCTCGTCGAGTTTGGAATACTGGGAAGAACGGATAATGACTCTCTTGAAGACTTTGACGGAGGATATAGCTTTCAGGATGCATTTGAATCACCTTTTCTACCTAGCAAGGGAAATGCTGGGGCCTCTTCAGCAAATTAAATCTAGCCTGCTGCCATCCACAAAGAAACTAACACGATCAGAGTAATAATCGCTAATGCTTGAACCCATGGTTTATTGGTTTCGGTATTCAAATTTAGCAAATGATTACTTCCGAACTTTCCATAATTAGGTTCTAAAGATTTCTTACATACAGGACACTCTGCACCATCTTTCTCATGCCATTCAAAATCACATTTGGAACATACTTTAAACATACCAAAATCCCCTCTTTTTAGAGTCGAACAAATATTTTGACTTGCTTAGTATTTTCAACTTCGTGATTACTATTTAATTGTTTTGAAGATATACTCGCCCAAGTACAAATTTTATCAAAACAAATCGTTCGCTTTCTTTGTGCTAACGATTTGGATTACTCTTTTGTTTCATTCCAAGACTTTTGGGTATGATCCCCTAAAAGAAACCCTAGCTACCATCCAACAAAAAGCCTTCAATGGAGATGCCTATTTCCAAGGCGTACTTGCCCTTTTTCATAAACATGGTGAGAGAGGAATGACAGTTGACTTAGAAGAAGCCGCAAGATGGGCTAAGATGTCTGCAGAGAAAAAAGGGGCACTTGGTCTTGCCACATTGGCTGCATTGGAGCTCGAGCAAGGAAATATATCTAAGGGTAGATTCCTTTATGATGAAGCTTACCTTCATACAAATCTCAGAAAACTTGGAGATAAAAAAGATCCACTCGCCTCATTCTGTTTGGGAATGATGGAAATTGATAACCCACCGTCTAACATTCCCAAAGCTCTGCGCCACCTGGAGGATGCTGCTGTCGGGGGCTTTCCTGCTGCTCAAGCTACCTTAGGAATGATCTATTTCACAGGAATTGGTACCGCTAAAAATTCAGCTCTCGCGATCAAATGGTGCTCAAAAGCATCTAAAGAAAAAGTCCCTCTTGGTATGTTTTACCTTGGCATGGCTTATTCCGTAGGAGATGGGCTGCCCATGAATGACGAAATAGCAATGAGATGGATCCATGCTGCTGCAAGTAGAGAATTGGCCATGGCACAATTAGTTTTAGGGATGAAACTTGCACAGGGAGACGGCATATCGAAAAACCTACCGCTTGCAATACAATGGCTAAGAAGAGCTTCCAAAAAAGGTTCTGCAGATGCAGCCTTACAGCTGCGCAGATATGAGAACCTACTCGCTAGATCAGCATCTGCACCAGCTTCGTATAAAGTCCCGAGTCAACAATCCAGCTTGAGACAAAATATCACTCAATCTATATCCGATGATCTGAACGATAAAAATAAATCAATCGTTGCGTCAAACCAGTCCAATAAAATTAAAAGCATGGCTGAACAGGTTTATCAGGAAGAAGAATTATTTGATCCTACGGTCTTTGATGAACCAGCTGATAAAGCATCTTCTTTACTTAATCTAGGTTTGGAAAATTATAAAAGTAGTAAATTTATTGACGCAAAATTTTATTTTGAAAAAGCTTCCTCTGAAGATAATGTACAAGCCAATCGGTACCTAGGTATTCTTTATTTCTTAGGTCAAGGTGTATCTATCGACTACAAAAAAGCCACTTCTTATTTCGAGATGGCTAAACTAAAAGGCGATCTAGAATCTGCAAGATATCTAAGGATCCTCAAGCAGTTCAAAGAGTAACAACTTATAATTCCGTTTTGAGTGTTTTGGTATTTTAGTACATTTTATAAATGTACGATTATCAATGCTTGAGAAGAGACTCTATCCAAACCATTAACTTTATTGTCTAAGTTATCAAGTTCTCCTGGAAGAAAGCTGAGCTAACTCTTCTGAATCATAGATAAGTTGATAACTAAAATAAGATTATACAGCGAGAGGTATAAAGTTTAATTTTAAAATTAAACCTAAAAATCATACTTGGAGAATAAGCCAACAAGAATTTGAGGGCTATTCAGCCCAAGCCGCATCTCTCAAGTTTAAACTGACTTGATTATTCCCGTTACTCAAATCTACATTCTTGGACCAGACGATACCAACTTGTCCAAGAGTCGATGCACCAACAAGAAAGTACTTTCCTGCTTTAACATTCTCAATGTTTGCTTCCCCTAGGGAATTGGTCTTAATCCTCAGCATACTTTGATTAGCAAGAGCATTTCGGATGGATGCGGCTGCACCAGGGAAACGATAGCCTCTCTGAATTGACCTTGCCCAATATTCAGCGTAGGAACCAATACCTTCATTTCCTGGCAATCGAATACCTGCTCCAGCCATAATCTGATCAAGATCACGATCAACTAAGAAAAATTCTGTAAAGCCAGCAGGACGGTTCCGGTTATTCAAGAACTGTACCTCCACCTTTAAATTTAACATCGCATCGCCTTCAGGAATATTTTGTACCCCAGCACTAGAAGACCTGGGTAGGGTCACAGGAGATTGAGTTTGATTAAACGGAGTGAGCGGGGAAGCTTTTTGAAGATTAGGAGTACGTGATGACCTAGAAATGGGGGCGAAAGGAACATTTCCTGGGCTTGGTAAATCATTGTTTTCGGACAAAGGCATCGATACTTGAATTGAATTTGATGAATTGCCGCCTTGCCTTAATACTCGTATAGCTTCACGTGCACCAATCAAAGCTTTCTCTAGCGACTTCATACGATTACGCGAACTAGCCAATTCATCATTAAGCAATTCGACTTTCATTGCTGAAGAACGACCACGATCTAAAATCTCCTGCTTAATGTTTCGGGCATCCGCAAGTTCCTTCTTCAGATTGGTAACTTGAGAGCGTTCTTGATCTAGTTGAACTTGTGCAGACATATTACGCTGGTTTAAGTCCCTAATTTTCTGATCAAGCATAGCTCGGTCTGCATCAGGGCGATTAGTCATTGATACAAGTTGTGATTGAAGTTTTTGATTTTGAATCCTTAAATTATTTAACTCCGCTATTTGCTCATTCGAAAATGAAGGTGTTGATGGAATAGTAGGAATTGGAGCGGGCGTAGAAAGACTTGGTATTCTTGATGGAATATTTCTTAATTGAGACTGTGTATTTCTCAATTGCTCCTCGAGCCCATTTGCACGTTCCTCAGCGAAGGCAAGTTGCTGTTTAACTGCATCGGTATCGTACTTGGATTGTGAATTTTTATCCTGTGCACTTTGAAGATTTCCTTCCAGTCTGATAATCTGAGCTTTTAAGGCAGCACTATCTGCTGTTAAGCCTGGTATTCCTGCTTGTGCCTGTGCAAGCATTTCACGTAATTCAGCTAGCCGGTTTTCTTTTACTCCTAACTCCACAGAAAGCTGGGAATTTTCATTGCTAAGGCTATTAATACGATTTTGGAGCGAACTATTTTTCTGATCTGCCTGGCTTTTAGCGGTCGTAAGCGAAATATCCCTAAGCTTCGCATTTTCATTTTCAAGAGAAGTAACTTGGTCTTTTATCCGACCAAATTCTTCCATAGCATTTTTAAATTCGATATTTAATTTTAGAGCATCATCTCTGCTCATATCTAGTTTATTTTGTAATTCGGTCACCTTTGGATCCTCTAAATTTCTAGCATTAAGCAAATCCTCTTGAAGCAAACGCATGTCATCCTGTAACCCGAGTAGTTCTTCTTTTTTTGCAACGCTTTCAGTTGAATCAACCACGGGTTGTTCGACTAGTTCTTGCTTAAGTGAAGCAATTTCGATTTGAAGCTCTTGATACCTAGGATCATTTGTAATATCAATTGGAGCAGGTTGTTGATTCTTGGCTTCGTCGAGGAGTCCTTCTGTCTCTTTTCTTAACTCTTCTGATTTACGCAATGCTGCAGTCAAGTTTTTGATTTTATCAAATGCAGCTGCTTCTGCACCTTTTGCTTTCTGAATGAGTTCTTCAAATTGGTCAGATTTTGAGTCAGCTAAATTCTTCTCAATATCGTTCATTCTTTTCCTCGTCTCTTCGAGTTCCGCTTCCATTTCAAGTGCTTCGGCTACTGCATTCTGTAATTGTTCTCGTAGCGCGGCAACTACCGCATCATCTGGTTTGGGTTGGCTTACATCGCTTTTAGCCTCTTGTAACGCACTTTTTAAATCAGCAACTTCTTGATTCAATGCATCTACTTCTGCGTTGGATACAGGTGTTGGTTCTTCACGAACTGGAGATGTAGCTTGTATAATTTCAAGCTCAGATTCTTTTAATGCTAGTTCTTCGATCGCTTTTCCAAGCTGTTCTTTCAGATTATTAATATTTTGATCCTTAGTAGCAATTTCATCTTTTAAACCTGCAACTTCAGAAGGAATGACATCTGGAATAACACTAGGTTTTACTTTAGACTGGGAAATTAAAGCTATTGCTTTTTCCAAACGCTGTTCAAGTGCGACTCGTCCCTGTTCCTCTAATTCGTTTTGCTGCCTAAGGGACTCGACTTCAAGTTGAGAGGACACAAGTTGCTCCTCTAAAAGTTGAATCGACTCAGGGCCGACAATGTCGCTCGGTTCATCAGTTTTTGATTGCGGGTCATCTTTCGCATTTTCTAACATTGCGATTTGTTCACTAGCAGTTTTGAAATCAGATAGAAGTTTTTCTCGTTCCTCTCGCTCTTCTGCTAATTTTTCTTGAAGATCAACCACAGTTACTTCAGATAAAGCTAATTGGGATTCAAGTTTTTGCATTGCTTCACCATTTAACAAATCTTGATCAGGATTATCCTCCTTTAGTCCATTCTCCAACTCGGCAAGTCGCATCAAGGAAGTGGTCAACTTTTCTTGTAATGATTTAATCTTCATTTCGTTTTCACCTCCAGAAGTGCCTGACTGTGCGACTAATTCATCTGCTAACATTTCTTTTTCTGTGATTAAAGTAACGATTTTATTGTTCGCGATATCTAATTTTTCAAGAGCACCTGCAAGCTCTCCCTCCAAGGACATTAAAGCCTCATTATCCAATCCCTTAAATTCCTCCGAATTATCGGAGACAGGATCTTGTCCAGCTCTTTTTTCAACATTGGCCAATTCTTCAATTCGAGCAGACGCTTCTTTCAACTGCTCCTCAAGTTGATCTATCTTCTGAACATATTCCTGAGGAGCATTGTTAAGATCGGAAGAATCATCATCTTGCAAGTTTTGCAACTTGGTCAGTAACTTCTGACTATCCGATACAGCGTTTTCTTTTTCTTCCAAAGCTATCGCGAGTTCAGTTTCTACTAACGTAAGTTCCTTAAAGTTTCTTTCATCTACACTTTTTAATTTATCAGCCAACTCGACATTTGCCTTTCGTAATTCCTCAATATCGTCCGAACCTGCTTGATCTAATTTATCTAATTGAGAAACCGCACTTGCCAGTTCTTTTTCAAGTAGATCTATAGTTCTGGACTTTTCATCCTGCATAGATTCAAGCTGACCTCGAAGTTCCGCATTTTGTGCATTAGCTTCAAGTAACTCCTCTTCAACGGCAACAACCGCAGTAATGCTTGAATCGTCTGAATTTTCCACTCTTTTTTGAAGCTTGGAAATTTCTTCCTGAGAGCTCTTAAGATCTTTGTTTAATTGAGCAACCATCTTCTTCCGTTCTAAAGACGCACCTTTGCCCTCCTCACGCATAATCATGAGTTCTGCTTCCAAATCAGAAATTTGCCCTACAAGTTTTCCCTTATCAGCTTCAGTCGATTGAATTGTGTTTATTTGAGTGGACATCGCATCAGCCAACTCAGCTCGTAAATTATCTACTTCTAAATTATATGATTCGGCTTCCTCTAAGCTTTCTTTTAAAATGCGAATGGTACCAAGGGCTTCTTGTAGTTGAGAAACTGCTTGCCTTGTCTCTACTGACTCCCCCAAACCTGCATTTTTCATTCTCGCAATTTCCTCCCTCGCTTTATCAAGTTCAGATTTAAGATCTAAAACTAAGTCTTGAGATTCGTCTGTTTGATTGACTAGATTTTCTTGCTCAGAAAGTAACTTGTTATGCGTTCCCACGAGTTGCTCCTCCAAGTTAGCAATCTGTAAAGCATCCTCAGCTTGAGTTTTTTCATTTTCTTCGCGTTCGAAGACAAGCTCTACTTTTACTTTATTCAGTTCATCACGCAAAGATAATACTACCTCATCCGTGTTGATATTGTTTTTATTTTGCGCACTTTTAGTTTCTTCTAAAACTTGATTAAGATCCTGCAATTGTCCCGCAATAACCTTTACTACTTCAAGTTCTTCTTTGAGGTTTTGTTTTTCATCTAAAACTAAATTCAACTCCTCATCTTTGCCTTTCAGCTCTAATTCTCTTCTAGATAACTGCTCCAAAGCTCTTTTCTGACGAAGGACAGCATTATCAAGCTCTATTTTTAATCCATCAATTACATCGGTAGCGCGAGATTGCTCTGATTCAAACCTGGCTGACAATTCTTGTATGCGAGTTTCTGAATCTTCTAAATTTTGTTCCATTTCGTTGACGAAAGGAATAGCTGGCAATTTGCCCAAGGACGCCTCTCTAAGAGCTTCCTGTGCCATTTGAGCGTCTTCTTCTAAAGATTGAATCGTGTTGGCAAAATCAAACTCACGCTTGGCCATTTGCTTTTGAGTATCATCAAATTGATTTTTTGTTTTCACCAGTTCAAGGTTAGAAGACTTCAATTGATCTTCTAGTTCTTGAACTTTTTCGGCTAAAGAGTTTCTTTCTAACCGATTTCCCTCTTTCGCTTTCATTACTTCTTTTTTAGCTGCGTTTAAATCTAATAATAATTTGTTCACATAAGCTGGGCTGGCAGATCGCGTAGGCGAATCAGAGGCATCTTCCAGGGAGCTTTTAAGTTGAAGTAATTGATTCTCTAAATCTTTTTTCTCCCCAAGCTCTACTTGCATTCGAGCAATCTCCCCGAGAGATTTCCTAAGCTCGTCCTGTAAGTCAAGAAAGTCACGGGAAGAGGCCTCTACAGGAGCAGACTGTGCCATCCTAAGTGCGTTTTTAGTCTGAGAAAGCTCTCTTTCCAATGCCATTAATCTAGCCGAGTCTACACCGGCATTTGCAACTGTCGAGCGTGCTAAATCAAGTTCCCGCCGTGTTCTTTCCAATTCTGTAGTTATTGATCGGATGTACGAATTCGATCTTTCTTGTTCCATCAATAAAGATTGTCTCGATTGCCTGAGGTCAGATCGTGCATTTTCAAGTTCACGCTCTAAACGATTAATTTGGTCACTGATGGATTTCGCCGACACCCCCTGCCCCGACAAGGTGCCATTTTGAAGTGCACTCTTTGTTCTCTCAAGAGAAGAAACCATTTGTTGAGACTCATCCAAATTATTTTTCAAAGAGACAATATCACGGTATGCGCGTCTTAATTCAATTTGCATCTGGGCAGTATCTTCGGAGAGTTCAGTTTGGATATTTTTTGATGCAGCAAGTTGAGATTCAAGTTTACTGATTTGAGAACCATTAGCCCTTTGGGCGGGCATAGGCTTCGTTAAAATATTAGATGTAGCTGAAATAGAAGGACGAAAGCGGTCGGACGAAGATAAAGAAACCGCCTCATTTGAACTAATAACTGAAGAAACATTCCTACCAATTGAGGTTCGTGGTGTTGAAACTTCACTTGAAGGTGGTGGTGGAGTAGTTCTGGATATCAGATCTTCGCTTTCCTTTGCTAGGGATTGCATCCCGAAACTTGCATCTTTACGGGCTGCATCCATGAGTTTGCTTAAAGCACCCGATTCACTCTCGGTTCGTTCTACAGCTTCTTTCAATACCAATAAAGCAGGTTGAGCTTCTTCATACCTTCCTGCAAAATTATCACTCAGATCCGTCAAAATACTTTGAGAATCTTCTACACGCTTAGTAGTTGCCACTATTGATTTGGAAAGCTCTTCTCTTCTTCCAACCCATGCATCTTCAACACCCTTCAGATTAGATCTAAGTCTATCAACCTCAATTTTCGCGTTTGAATCTTGGTTCGATACAGAATCCAAGTTGGATAAAATATTATTCCGTCCGGCTGTCGTGGGGTTATCCTTTATCTGCGAGTTTAAATCATTAATGATTTTATTTTGCTGATCTAGTTTAGAACTTATCATAGATATCAGCTCATCTGCTGAAACCTTGGCGTTATCCGATGTTTGGGCAAGTTGACTAAAGGCAAGTGAAGCAATTCCCACCAAAAATAATGGGATCCCCAACCAGCCTTGTCTAAGTACGGAAAGGCATGAAAATTTCATGATTCCATGATGAGAAGCAACTCGGTAAAAGCAAGACTTGAATTAAGGGTGGAAAATAGATTAGAAATTGAAAACAAATTAATTCAAAACACCAAAAAACATTTATGAAATCCTGCTTTGCACTGTCACTATTTATTACCTTACTTTGTTTAAACAATGCGATAGCAAGAATTGGAGAAGATCGCTTAAGTATTGAGAGAAGACTCTTAAAATCAGGAGGGTACCAATACCGCGATGATAAAACCATAGAAAATAGAAAACGTGGAATGCCCTATGTGAAATTTGAAGAATACTTTCCTAACAAACTAGATCTCCGCATTTACTACAAAACAATTGATGGTAGAAAGCCTTTGTCAAAGGATATTAAACCCTCAGCGATGCTAGAAGGTTGGAATTTACACATACTATTTATTCAAGGAAAATCTGCGATTGAAGTGTACAAACGAAGTGAAAAAATTACTGAATTCGAACTCATACACCTATTGAATCTACAAAGTGGTAATTCTTTTTGGGAAAAGAAAAGCCATAATGATTTGGAGACAGGAAAATTATCTACATTTGGCTTCGAACTTGAAAGAAATGATAAGATGCTAAGAGCAAAGAAAATCGGTTCAAATGGAGTAATGATTTTCTCTACAATTGTAGATCATCAACTGAAAAAAAATATCCGTGATGAACAGATGGGAGAGGCACCATCAAGCATCGATGGTTTTTAAAAAACTGAAAAGTGGTGCCCAAGGGGGGAGTCGAACCCCCACACCGTAAGATACTAGATCCTAAATCTAGCGCGTCTACCAATTCCGCCACTCGGGCAATGTGTTTTTTTTAAAGATTAAATTTGGTACAATTGCAACACTAGAAGGCGTCTCCAAAAGGACCCTGCCAAATACCGAATACAAAAGAAACCACAGCAAAAGTAATAATTAACAATTTCAGTAATCCTAATTGATGCATTTTTGTCCAGGGATCAATAGGTTCGTTATCGTCATCAAAATGGGGTTTAGGCTCGAAACAAATCTCACGAATCCAACCGAAATAATAATAAATAGAAATTACCACCCCGATAACCATTGCCACAAGTGAGGTGTATAATTTTGCTTCAAATGCTACATTAAAAAGCATTAGTTTAGCAACAAATCCACCAAAAGGAGGAATACCAGCAAGGGAAGCAATACCAACAAGTAATGAGATTGCAGCCCAGGGGTGTTTTTGGAGAAGACCTTCATAATGTCCAATTTCGTGATCAGAATCGTCTTTAAGAGTTGCGATCCCCATCACACCAAAAACTATGAATGAGGCGAAGAGGTAAATAAACAGATAAAAGAAAATAACCCAAACTGCTCGGTCACTATCACCTGCAAAGTGCATAGATGCCATTACCGCAACAAGTAAATACCCCGCATGGGCTACCCCAGATAGACCAAGCATTCGTTTCAACTTACGCTGAGCACAGGCTGCTAGGTTACCAAAAAGAATTGTAAATGTAGCTATAAAACCAAACAGAGGAAGTAGGAATTCGCTCATCGAATCAAATGGCCCATTGACTAAGTTGAGAAGCAGGAAAAAACCGGCCGCTTTCGAAGAAACAGCGAGAAATGCTGTGATTGGCGTAGGAGAACCATGATATACATCAGGAACCCATATTTGAAAAGGAGCTGCACCAATTTTAAAAGCGAGCCCTGCCAAAACAAGAACAACGCCACTTCTAAGAAGAAGGTTAGTCTGATTCGCTTCTAATAAAAGGCCGACAAATTCAAAAGAAAGAATATCCATACCAATATTGGTACTAGGAGAAATTGCACCCCATGCACCTGGATTGGATCCGACTCCGTAAATCAAAACGATACCGAGTAACAAAAGAGAAGAACTCAAGGCACCAAAAATCAGATATTTGATGCCAGCTTCTAATGATTTAGACGAAGAACGGTCAAATGCAACCAAAGGATAAAAAGCCAAAGCGACCGTTTCCAAAGCGACAAATAAAACGATAAAATTAGCACTTTGGCAAAGGAGCATTAATCCCGCAGTGGCCAACATTGTTAAATGATGGAATTCACCGGTTTTTAACTTATTGGTCAATAGAAAGCGATTACCCAAAATCGATACACATATAGATGCCAAAAGAAAAAAGGTCCTCATCAGATCACCTTGGAAACCGTGCCTAAGCATGCCTGAGAAGCTCGAACGGTCAAATGTGTGATGAATCAATAAATAATCCAGAAGAAGGTAGCCCAACAATACAACCTGAAATAAGACGGCAAGTCTGCCACAAATATTAGTGGCAGCTTTATTTGAAAAAAGCTGTATCAGAAGAATTAAAACTGCACCAAGAGCGAGAGTGAGTTCTGGCCACAACTCTGACCAAAGATTATCATTCGAAAATCGTAGAAAATCTTCCATTATTTCTCTTCCTCCTCAAGTGCGGATTTTTGAATCGAAGATTCAGGTAAAGAATCTTCAATTACACTCACAGGACAACATGATGGTAGTCCTAGATTACCGTCTCCTTTATCGAAGATTTGATATCTTGATGAAATATTTACATCTATACCTTCTGAAATACCTTTAGGCCAAAGTCCTATAAATAGTAGGGGTAAGAGAATCAAACTAGCTGGAATGATTTCTTTGATATTTAGATCTAATATCTTGTTTTCTTTCTCAAAAGAAAGTAACTCGTCAGATTTGCTACCGTAGAAAATTCGAGCCATTGCCCGTAATCCGAAGATGGCAGAAATAATAATACCGAGCGCTGCAAGTCCAAGAACGAGACGATTGTCCGCGTACTCACCCAAAGATAAGAATATAGCAAATTCTCCCCAAAAATTTCCGAATCCCGGTAAACCAATAGTAGCAAAGGTCGCTGCGGCGAAAAAACAGGCTAGTATCGGGGTTTGACTAGCAAGTCCTCCCATTTCATTCATCTCGAGAGTACCACTCCTTTTATTGATGTAATTTGCTAAAAGAAACATTAGAGAAACTGACAAGCCATGGGCACACATTAACATGACTGCTGCACTTGCACCAAGTGATGAACAAACTGCCAAACCTAAGAAGCAGTAGCCCATATGCATTACTGAACCGTTACCAATCATTGATTTCAAGTTATTTTGTGCCACAGTGATCGCACCTACGACCAATATATTCCCTAAAGCCAGCCACATTAGATAAGGTCCCCAGGTAATTCCACCTGCAGGAAGAAGTGGAAGGGCAAGTTGCACTAATCCATACAGACCAAATTTCTTAAGAACACCTGCATGAAGCATCGAAACAGAAGTCGGTGCAGTCTCATAACCACGGGGGGCCCATGTATGAAAAGGAAAAAGAGCGACTAGGATACCAAAGCCGAAAAGAAGTAGTCCAAATATTTTTTGTTGAGTGCCAACTTTTAGACCATCCGTCAACAATGATTCAGTTAGTGAGGGGAAGTCAAATTTAGGAGCATCTAGAAGAACATTCAGAGCGACAAGCCCTCCCAATGAAATTAAGGCACCTAAAGTTAAATATATAGTGATTTCTAAAGCAATGGAACGGCGGTCACGGCCACCCCACAAACCGATCATTAAAAAGGTCGGGATTAAAGCAAATTCGTGAAATAAATAATAAAAGAATATATCTACACTAGCGAATAGTCCCATCAGACCGGATTGCATAAAGGCAAGTAAAGCCAGATACAGGGGTAATCTTTTAGCCTCCGAATTGATGGCAGCGATACAAGCAGATAATCCGACGATTCCAGCCATTGCAAAAAGGGGAGATGAAACACCATTCAAACCAAGGTGAAATGTAATCCCCAAAGACTGAAGCCCCATACGTTCATAAAGCAATTCAAATGAGTAACCAGTTAAATAGGGGTCGGTATTGACAAAAAGGAAGATGCCCGCAGCACAAGGAAAG
Organism: Opitutales bacterium; assembly: GCA_028042835.1. Classification (GTDB taxonomy): domain Bacteria; phylum Verrucomicrobiota; class Verrucomicrobiia; order Opitutales; family Seribacteraceae; genus Seribacter. The sequence goes on from JAOFOL010000002.1 coordinate 39,798, forward strand.
CCAAATGCAAAATAAGCGATCTGCTTAGCTCTGCAACTGTCATTCAAAAAGAAAAACAAGATGAATACCGCAGATAAAAGCGGAACTACAATCGAGCCAAGAAGTAATATCTGGTGGAAATCCATGATTTAGCTTATTCCGCCTCCTAATATTGCATAAGCAAGAAAACCAAGAGTACCGAGGACGAACCAAAAAGAATAGTGGTGAATCTTTCCTGAATAAAATGATTTTCCAAGAAGTGCAAATAATGCGGCTACTCCAGCAGAACCTCGAACCATCAACCCGGAAATAAAAAGAAGTTCCATAACTTCGAGGAATCGGAAGAAAGGATCTTGAATACGATTCACATAGAACAAATAAACTTCATCGAAAAACAGCTTACTCGTAGAAAGTTGAAAAAGGCTTGGTGCTTTCAATTCCAGCGGATCTTTAGATTGAGTATCACTCCCGTAAATTTTCCAAGCAAATAACAAACCTCCTACCCAGGCGAATAAACCTAAGATATTCATCCATAAATGATGAGGCATTTCTGCAACCCTAGAGATATCAGGAAGCAAATATTCAACGATTTGAGCTGGATATAAGCTATGAAATCCTCCAAAGACCGCAAGAACTGCCAATACAATCAAGGGGGCAGTCATAAAAACCGAAGACTCCACAGCGTTCTCTGAAGATTTTGATCGAGTTTCACCACAAAATGTTAGGAAGTAGAGCCTAAACATATAAATAGATGTAAGAATTGCTCCAAGATAAAGAATCGAGAAGATTACAAAGTCTAAATTATAAGCCCCTAATAAAATTGCATCTTTGGAAAAATAGCCTGAAAGAAAATGAACACCTGAAATAGCCAAGACCCCAATAAGAAAAGTGTAGGCGGTAACAGGCATTTTCTTACGCAAGCCTCCAAAATTGAAAATATCCTGCTCGTGATGACATGCATGAATCACTGAACCCGATCCTAAAAACATAAGTGCCTTAAAAAAAGCATGCGTCATGAGATGAAATAAAGCAATACCAGGTAGACCCAGTCCAAATGCTGCTGCCATATAACCAAGTTGAGAAAGAGTGGAATATGCCAAAACTTTTTTAATATCTCTTTGGGTCAAAGCACAGAAACCGGCATAGAGTCCCATTACTGAACCTGCCAAACCAATGAGTTTAAGGGCTTCGACTGTGAAAAGAAATTCAATTCGAATTAAAAGGAAAATTCCTGCGGCTACCATAGTAGCAGCATGAATAAGAGCTGAAACGGGAGTAGGACCAGCCATAGCATCGGGAAGCCATACATGTAGAGGAAACTGTGCGGATTTGCCGATAAAACCACATGCAAGTAATAAACAAAGCATAGTAGATGTTAAACTCGGATCAAGATTTGCAGTTACGGATAATTCTTGAAGATTCACTGTCCCGTAGGTCCAGTAAGTGATAATTATACCTAAAAGGAAGCCAAAATCCCCTACCCTATTAACGATAAAAGCTTTTTTGGAAGCGTTTGCGGCTTCATCCGTTGAAAAATAATGAGCAATTAATAAGTAAGAACTAAAACCAACCAACTCCCAGAAGACAAAAATCATAACTAAATTGTCCGAGAGGGTAATGCCAAGCATTGAAAACATGAATATCGAAAGACCGCCGAAATAACGGGCTTTAGCTTTATCGTCAGCCATGTACCCAAGGCTAAATATATGAATTAACAATCCAACAAATGAAACAACAAATAAGAGAGTCTTGGCCGGACTATCTACCAGAAATCCAAAACTAAGTTCCCAATCCGACAATTGAAACCATGTAGTACTCCAGGAAAAAATCTGATCGCTATCTTTGCCAAAAATCAAAAAAGAGGAAAAGGCTAGAATTCCACCGGCAGAAGCAACAGATAATAAAGCCGCAATATTTCCGTATTTTCGTAAAAATAAAAGAGTGATTCCTGCAGAAAGAAGAGGAAGAAGTAAAAGACTTAGCGCAACTTGTACCATATGAAAATATCAGTTACTTACCAAGTTCATGTCCTCGGAAAATACGCTTTGTCGTTTTTTATACAAGGCAACAAGGAGGGCTAAACCAACTGCAACTTCAGCAGCGGCAACTGTCATAATAAAAAAAACGAAAATACTACCATCCAAGTTCAAAGAAGTGCGGGAAAAGGTTACCAATGCTAGGTTGATGCCATTAAGCATTAATTCCAAAGACATTAATAGAAGGAGAATATTTCTCCTGAGAAGCACACCAAAAAAACCAATCGAGAAAAGGCATAAGGCAAGAAATAAGTAATGAGATGGTGAGATCGTCTCCATGATTAATTTGTATCCTGTTCCTCTTTTTTACTAAGGACAATAACTCCCACCATTGCAGCAAGTAATAAAAATCCCGATATTTGAAGAGGAAGCATATATTTAGTCATTAATCCGTAACCAAAGCTTTTAACAGAAGTCGAAAATGATAAATTGTCCCCAATAACCGGTTCCGCACCTTCAATGATAGGCGACCAATTAGCCCCCCCTCCGATCCAACCAGAGCTTTGGACGATGATTAGAAATGAAACGATTAACAGGGATATGAGAAAAGCCCCAGCCAAACCAGAAATCAATTTCATTTTTGAAGTCTTACCTGCATTAGGACCAACATCAACAAGCATGATAATAAACAGGAATAAAACCATAACTGCGCCAGCGTACACTAAAATCTGTAGCACAGCTAAGAAGAACGCCTCCAATAGCACAAAGAGGGAAGCAACACCAACCAGGGAGATAATCATAAACATCGCCGCGGAAACAGGATGCTTTGAACAAACCATTAAAATACCTCCGCCCAAAGATAAGGTCGCAAAAAGGTAAAATAGTATATCTACAAGGTTCAATTTAGAAAAAAAAGATGAGGTAAAGTAAAAGAAAGACAATTATCTATAGACTAAATTCAGGGCTAATCCTCAACCAAAAAAGATGATTAATGTGAGTTGCCTTCGTCTTCAGCATTTTTCTTTTTATCCCATTTGTAGTGAGGATCAGGGACTGTGCCTCCCAACTCATAAAGTTTTTCTTTATTATTGATCATCTCTTCACGGGAATATCCAGAAGTTGAATATTCATCTTGTAGGAAAATTGCTTCTTCAGGACAAACTTCCTGGCAATACCCGCAATAGATGCAACGAAGCATGTTAATTTCAAATTCCTCTGGGGCCTTTTCTACATGCTCCCGAGAATCATCGTCCTCAGGTACAGAACCCGGAGTAATACGAATAGCCTTAGGAGGGCAAACGAACTCGCATAATTGACAAGAAACACATTTCTCTCTTCCGTTAGGATCCTTTACCAAAGTTGGAACTCCGCGATAATTTTGAGGAATGCTCGGTTTCTCTTCAGGATACTGTAAAGTAACATTCGGTTTAAACATATTGCTTAATGTGGTTTTTAAACCAGTGGCAATTTGTGGTAGGTAAGTACGTTCCGAAAATGAAAGTGGTTTACGCGCTAGAACAACTGTTTTGGGCATAATAAATTAAGGTAGATTCAAGTTTGATTGATCAATCCAAGTCACGAGCAAGACATAGAATATAAGATTAGCAAGAGCTAGGGGAAGTAGCTTTGTCCACCCTAATGTCATAACTTGGTCATAACGAAATCGGGGAAGGGTCCAACGAACCCAAATAAAGAAGAATATTAATCCAATTGTTTTAGTAAGAAACCAAATGATACCAATAAGAGATCCCAACCAATTAGATGGCCATGGGTTATCAATCCATGGAAGAAAGTTCCATCCTCCCAAAAACAATAAGGCGAAAATAGCTGAACCGATTACAATGTGAGCATATTCGGCGACAAAAAATATCCCGAATTTAAAACTTCCATACTCAGTATGAAAACCGCCAACAAGATCGGTTTCAGACTCGGGCATATCAAATGGTAAACGATTAGTTTCGGCAAATAGAGCGATTAGAAAAATAAGTGCCGAGATTGGTTGGATAATCAAAAGCCAACTTGAAGCGTTCTGCGAACGAACAATTTCAACAAGGCTAAGACTGGATGCAACCGCACCTGGTTCGCTAACCCATAGAAAAACCGGTAAAAGAGAAAGTCCCATCGCTAACTCGTATGAAATCATTTGAGCAGATGAGCGGATTCCTCCAAGAAAAGAATATTTACTGTTCGAAGACCAACCAGCTAACACAATCCCGTAAACTCCGAGAGAAGATACTGCTAAAATGAAAAGAATACCAATGTCCAAGTCGGCAAGTATCAAAGGTAAGATATCACCATCAGAATTTGTGAACTCACCAAATGGCAAGACTGTCATCGTGGTCAGAGCGGGAACTAGAGCAACGATCGGGGCAAGATAGTAGTAAAATTTATTAACATGCCCAGGTACGATTTCTTCCTTAAAGAGAAATTTTAAGCCATCCGCAAGAGGCTGAAACATACCAAGTCCCTTAAGCAGAGGTCCAATAATTGGTATGTGACCTACTAATGGAAGAACTGTTCGATTAGGACCTACCCTACCTTGCATCCAAGCACTTACTTTTCTTTCAGCGAGTACAGAATAACCCGCCATGGTCATAACTGCACCCACCATCAAAAACGCAAAAATAACTTTAATTGCAACTAGTTGTATGACTTCAAACTCGATCATTTACTAGATAATACGGAGGATTGAGGTTCAAAATGAAGAGCTTTTTTCTCTACAAAAGACAGATTGTTCCATTTTGACCCATCAATTTGTAAGGATCCCCTTTGGGCATCCGTAAAAGTCATTCCCTTGAATGGAGACTTGGGAGGTGATGAAAGGTTTTTCCAGATAAGAGAAAAATCAGCAGTTATTTTACTTTCTTCATCCGAGAGAGAAAGTAATCTGCATAAGATCTGGGTTAAAGGTAAAAGACCTCCAGGACTTGGTACCGTAGATGCGAAGCCTTGAGCAATAAATGAACGATTAATAAAGGTCCCCTTTTTCTCAAAGCTGGTAAGCGTCGGGATCACGATTTCAGCTAAGTTCGAAGTGGTATTTTGGTGAGTTCCTAAATAGGTGACAGGTACTCCAAGTAAAGATTCTCCCTCAACACCGGAGTCGAGTAAATCCTCATTTACTACAAGAACTGCATCAACAACTCCTTTTTTTAAGTCATCATTTAATTTAGATAAATCTTTTTTAGGATACTCATTAGTAAAGCCGGATAGCAAAGTACCACGCAAATTAGGAGATCTGTCCGCGGACAGAAGGATACCATCGTCTTCACCAAAATGACCCCGAAGATATTTTTTAGCTTTTGTTGCCTTGCTCAGGTGATTAAGGAGATACAACTCTTCCAGAGTCGAATGACATGAACCGACAATGGCAAGTTTCTTACCATTAAAAGATTCAAAAGCAGAAGATATTGCTACATCCAAAGCAGATTCAGTTTGTTTCACTTGAGGTGTTAAAAGTCTATTATCTGATCGCACCTGCTTATATAATAATCGACCACTATCAGTCATCCAACTGTCATTCACATCATCATTTCTTCTCGGGGTTATCCTATGGATTTCACCCTCGCGACTGGATACCATAATATTACAACCAGCACTACTCTCAGCACATATACTAGGTAATTCTTTCAAAAACCAAACTCGCATTTTGAAACGAAAGTCTGTGCTTGTAAGAGCACCGACCGGGCAGATATCGACTGTGTTTAGAGAATAATTGTTCTCCAATTCCCTTCCAGGAAAACAAGAAAGCGTTGAGTAGCTACCCCTGTCAACAAAACCCAGTACATCATCTTTGGCCACTTCCTGGCTAAAACGAATACATCTTGAGCACAAGATACATCTTTCGTCATCCAAAGTAACTCGCGGACCAAGGCGAGTGCGCTTAGGCTTAACATTTTTGCGTTCTACATAGCGGCTGTACCCTCTACCGTAGTCGGTAGCAAATTCTTGCAGTCTACACTCACCCGCCTGATCACAGATTGGACAGTCTAAAGGATGATTAACAAGAAGGAACTCCATAATTCCTTCCCTACAATCTGTGACTTTTTCTGAAATTGTCTTAACATGCATCCCTGGAGAAACAGTTGTTGCACAACCTATAACGGGCTTGGGTACCCATCCAATCTTTTGTGTACCATCATCGTTTAAGACAGGTTCTCCTGTACCACGATCTCGCATTGGTGTACCCATTTCTATCAGGCACATTCGGCAATTCCCTGCCACACTGAGCTGCGGATGGTAACAATAGTGGGGAATTTCCTTTTTAAAAAGGGCTGCTGCGTCAACTAGATTTATACCTGCAGGAACCTCGACTTCTTCACCGTCAAGAACGATGGAAACTGTTTCACCCTTATTTGTGGAAATCATTGCTATTAAATAAGTTGCATTGAGTCTTTCTTTCGCTTTTGCGACTTCGCTTTTGCGAGAAAATCTTTTCGGAATTTTGTGACAAAGCTTTGCGTTGGCCATGCGGCAGCTTCTCCAAATGCACAGATAGTCCTGCCTTCGATTTGATTGGCTACACTAAGCAAAAGATCTGCATCTTCTTCACGAGCATCCCCTGAACACATTCTTGAAGTAATTTTCTTCATCCAAAGGGAACCTTCACGACACGGAGTGCATTGACCGCAGGATTCGTGGGCATAGAATGCATTTACATTTGCCATTGCTTCCACAATATCAACGGTGTCATCCATGATTACAATGCCTCCGGAACCAGACATCGTTCCTGCTGCCATTGGTCCATCAAAATCTAGCGGGATGTCTTCTATCCCCCAATCAAAGTCAGTACCATCTTTCAAAGTACCTTGAAATCTTTCGTCGGCTCGTAAAACTTTAGCTGAGGATCCACCTGGAATAACCGCCTGTAAAGAACGACCAGGGAGCAATCCGCCACATACATCATGAATCATCTCTCCCAAAGTTAAGGCACCACATTCGAACTCAAAGTAGCCTGGATTCTTAACTTGTCCGGAGACGCACCAAATACGAGTTCCTGTATTATTTGGTTTTCCTATCTTAGAAAAATTCTCTCCACCCATTTCCATGATGTGCTTAACATTGCATAGAGTCTCAACATTATTGACGATGGTCGGGCATTGATAAAGACCAAGCACCGCGGGGAAGTAAGGAGGCTTGATTCTTGGATTTGGTCGTTTACCCTCGAGGGATTCAATAAGTCCGGTTTCTTCACCGCAGATATAAGCTCCTGCACCACGATGTACAACGAGATCGCAAGAGTAACCACTGCCCAAAATGTTATCACCACAGAATCCTTTTTCTTTAGCTTCCAAAATTGCTCTTTCAAGAATTTTTGCCCCTTCAAAAAATTCTGCACGAATGTAAATAAATGCTTGTTTTGCTTGGATTGCAAAAGCAGAGATCATCATACCTTCAATCAATTGGTGCGGATCTTTATGGATAATTTGACGATCTTTAAAAGTACCAGGTTCTGACTCGTCAGCGTTGCAAATTAAATAAATCGGTTTTCCTGACTTTCGGTCTAGAAACTTCCATTTCATTCCGGTGGGAAATCCAGCTCCCCCCCCGACCGCGTACTCCCGACTTCAAAACTTCTTCACCAATTTCTTCAGGTTTTTTGGTAAGAGATTTTTTGAGCATCTCGTATCCACCTGACTTTAAATAACAGGAAATTTTATTCGAATAATCTGGTAAATCCGCATTTTTCAGAATGATCCTTCGCTCCTTGGGAGTTTTTTTACTGATCATAATATCTTAGGCTTTGGATGGTTTAACTGAATCAACAGCTTTTTCATAACTAATAAATTTTTTTGAGTCATCCAGTTTATTCTTAAGAATTAAATCGGCCATTTTATCAGCGTCTTTTTCATCGATATTTTCGAAAGTCTGATCGCCAACCATTACCACTGGTCCTTCACCACAATCAGCAAGACATTCCATGAACTCGATGGAATACTTTCCATCTTCTGAAACATGCCCTTCTTTAACTCCAAGCTTCTCTTCAAATTTTTTACAGGTTGCATAACTTCCACGAAGAGCACAGGGCAAGGTTCTACAGACTCGTACATGTTTTTCTCCCCATGCAGTTTCCCTGAGCATTGGGTAAAATGTTATGAGTTCGCGAATGTTAATCGGTTGTATTTCTAACTTTTCAGCTATCCACTCACTTGCTTCTAGATCGACCGCACCTAGTTCTTCCTGAACTAAATGGATAACCATCAGTGCTGCACTTCTCTTTTCTGGATAACGAGGAATCAACTCGTCAATTTTACTCAATGTTTCTTCTGATAAATTCATCACAGTATAATTAGCGATCACATTCACCCATTACAAAATCCAGGCTGCCCAATATGACAGTTATATCACTTAGCATGTGACCAGGAACCATTTTCTCGAGAATACTAAGATTGCAAAAACTTGGAGCTCGAATTTTCAGGCGATAAGGAACTCCTCCTCCTTTAGACACAATATAAAAACCAAGTGCCCCTTTAGGATTTTCCGCTTCAAAGTAAACTTCGCCAGCAGGAATTTGAGGTCCCTCCGTTACAATCATGAAATTCTGAATCAATTCTTCCATGCTTGTAAGAATCTTTTCCTTGGGTGGGGCAAATATTTTTTTGGCGTCTTCGGAATACCAAAGTCCTGGAGGAAAATCATCAATGACTTGCTTGATAATCCGTAAGCTTTGCCTGACCTCTTCAATGCGTACAAGATATCGATCATAACAATCACCCCGTGTACCGATCGGAACATCGAATTCATATTTCTCATACCCAGAATATGGTTTATCCTTGCGAAGATCTAAATCTATACCGGATGCCCGTAAGTTTGGACCTGTAAATCCATAGGCAAGAGCATCTTCTTTAGATACCTCTCCAATACCTTCGGTGCGGTCGAGGAAAATTCGATTTCTGGTAAGCAATTTCTCTACCTCATCAATTGCCTTGGGTAAATTCTCACAAAAATGAGTGACTCGATCCAACCATCCATCAGGAACATCGCGTGCAACCCCTCCAATTCGGGTATAAGAAGTTGTAAATCTTGCACCTGTTAGTTCCTCAAAAAGAGTGTAAAGTTTTTCTCTTTCAGTGAAAGTGTACATAAACGGTGTCCAAGCACCTGCATCCATACCAAAGACTCCCATTCCAAGAAGATGGCTTGAAATTCTGGCAAGTTCACAAACCAAAACCCGAATGGATAGGCATCTCTCAGGAAGTTCTATGCCAGTTAATTTTTCAACTGCTATGGCGTAGGCAACATTGTTGGCAAGCGGGGCAAGGTAATCTAGCCTGTCCGTGTAAGGAACAAACTGATTGTAAGTCATATTTTCGGCGATCTTCTCGTCACCCCGATGAAGATATCCAAGAACAGGTTCACATCGAGTGATAACATCTCCATCCAAATCCATCATTAAACGTAAAACACCATGGGTCGTGGGATGAGAAGGACCAACATTGAGAGCCATTTTTTCGCTGTCTGCATTCGCAGATGCTTCTGCACCACGAGCACCGATGTCACCGACATTAATTTCTACAGTTTTAGTACTCATGAAGGTTTTTCGGACTCCTCGGTCCAACTCTCATCTTTAGCACGGGGCTCTGATTCACTCATCGTTCCATCCGAGGAAGCAACAAATGGCCCACCCATCATTGGGGCCGGATCAACGCTTGCATTTGTTACTTCAGCCACATCAGCAGCAGGCAAAGGAGTTTCAATGCCTGCGAGTGGAAAATCTTTTCGTAATGGATAATAGGGATATTCATCCCACATCAAAATTCTTTTAAGGTTTGGATGATCAGAAAAATGTATTCCGAACATATCAAAAGCTTCTCTTTCATGCCAGTTGGCTGCTGGAAAAATACTGGAAACGCTTGGAAATTTAGGGGATTCGTTATCTTCACAAATAGAATGGATGCGAAGATAATCACGATGAATACGAGAATATAAGTGAGACACCACTGAAAAACGGAACTCTGCAGTCTCACCGTGATCAATAGCCGTAAGATCCACGAGCAAATCAAAAGTTTCTTCATCACGAAGATGCAAAAAGAGCTTGTTAACATCAGACTCTCCGCAGTCTAAGGTAAGGCAATCATCATGATGACGCTTCGTCACATGAGTAAAGTGTTTTAACAGAGATTCAGTAAAATCTAGGTCAATCATGAAAAAACTTAGCTGGCCACTGCGGCTTCTTTAACTCCACTCAAATTTTTAACGGATGACTCTCGACCAATTTTATCCTGAAGTTTCATCATCGCATCTAATAAAGCTTCGGGTCTTGGAGGACAACCACTGACATAAACATCTACAGGAACAATCGTGTCTACGCCTTGCATCACTGCATATGAACGATACATACCCCCCGTAGAAGCACATGCTCCCATAGCAACGACCCATTTAGGATCTCCCATTTGGTCGTAAATTCGACGAACAACTTCCGCCATTTTGTAAGTTACCGTGCCCGCCACAATCATGCAATCAGACTGACGGGGGGAAAATCTCATGACTTCCATTCCAAAACGCGAAATATCATACCTGGAAGCAGCCGAAGCCATTAATTCAATAGCACAACAAGCTAGTCCCATAGGCATTGGCCAAACTGAATGTTTTCGAATCCAATTAATAACCGCGTCCGCTTTCGTCACGATTACATCCCCTTCAACCTTACCATTATACGCTACTTCATTTGCAGTCATATCATTCTTTTTAACCTTTAAGCTCGATCAGGCAAACACCAAAAGCTGAAGACTATAAAAAAGTGAAAAATCTACCTCTATGTCCCAAAGATTCGGACTTTTGAACGTTGACGAATAAGCTGAGACAAGACATTAAGATTCTCTGCAAGGAGAGGTGACAGAGTGGCCGATCGTGCAGCATTGGAAATGCTGTGTACCGCAAGGTACCGCGGGTTCGAATCCCGCCCTCTCCGCCATTTCGATCTAGGCTTCCCGAACGAAAACTTTCGCACTTCCTTGGAACACAGCCTCTGCTAGATCCAAGTGAGCGGGTGCAACCGTTGGCTCTGCTGCTCCAGGCGCAGATGCTTGACCTGCGACTAGTACAGCAATCTTGCCATACAGATTAATATTCTCACCGTCCGCCGGAGATAGAACTTCACCTTCGTTTAACCAACGACGCAATTGCATTTGATTCCAACTGTTATAGGGCTCTTTAGCTCCAAGAAGATTTTCGGCAAATCTCATAGCTGCGGTTTTCCACAAACTACCTGATAGTTCTGGAGAATCAGCCATAATTTGTTGCATCGATTCAGTGCTCAACCAAAGGGCGGTTACTGTGGAATCAGCGACCACATTTGCGGTCCGGGGAACACCTCCAAGTACTGCCATCTCTCCAATCACAGCTCCGCGTCCCATAATATCGACTACCAAGTCACCAATTGAAACTTTTACGCTTCCTCGAGTGATCACAACCATTCCATCTCCATCATCACCTTGTTTCATCAAGGTATCACCATTATTAAAAGATTTAGTTTCCGATGCGGTTATAATTTTGGAAATCAATTCTTCTGGTAATCCCTTCAGCCAGTTAACTTCTCTCAAGACTTCTTCTGGTTCAGGTAGCCTTAACTCCATGGAACTCTCCATCACTGTCTTCATTCGTTCTTCTACTGCAGTGATCATTCGAGCAGCCTCATCCGCTTCTAGCATACCTTCGGATTTTAATTTTTTAATCGTATTACGCTCGTGATTCAAAACTGAACGAATCGCATCTTTTGTTTCAATTCCCACGGTCGCTTCCGGATAATTCTCGTGCATGTTTCGAATGAACTCCAAACCTTTTAATCGGTTTTGACGAATTTCATCTTTTAACATCCGGGAAGCCTTACCGAGTTTTTCGGAATCTCCACTATCATCAAGTTCTTTTACCATAGAGTCGACCATCTTGGCCATTTCCTGCTGAGCCACTACAAATGCCTTTGATGCATCGTAACTTACGGTAATTTTATCCGAGAAATATTTTTTAAGGAATGGAACATCGCGAATTGCTTCGGTTATTTTACTAACTCCGCAAATACGATCCAGATATTCTCTGTTATTTAGAGGGACTTTGCCTTGAAGATCAAGGAATTCACTGAGATTATTATCCAGTTGTGCAACTGCTCGAGCACTCAGTAATCCAGCTCGGAATTGAGCCCAGTAACTACTGCGTTCTTTTTCGAGCAATCTCCGGCGGGTTTCAGCAAGAGTGTCCATTTGCTCTAACTCATCTGCCGTTAAAGGATAGGCTATAGGCTCAGGTAAATAATCGCGTACTAACCCCCAATTCGCACCGCTAAGAAATCTATCATCCTTGAGTAAATCCATTTCCTGTTCGCAATCTTCAGCTACATTACCCGAGGCATTTGAAAACATTAATTTTTTAACTGCCGGTAAATCGGTAAGCCCAAGGGCATTCACCAAGGGCTTAACTGTGGTTGCGTTAACCAAAAGCGTAAGAAGTACAATTCCTGAAATAAGGAATAGGAACTGATCACGAACCCGTGATGAAATTCCGATAAGGGAAGCTTGAGCAATCGCACCTTCACCCTCCCCTACGATAACCACAACTTTATCTCCTTTGCTTAATTCATCCCTAATTTTCGCCGCATCCTGAGATGTTTTACTACCAAGATTTTGATTAGCTTTATCGGTATCCTGAGCGATACCGACAACTTTACCACCGCTTATCTCCGCACTCGCTTGGGCTAAGGAAACTCCTTGGTAATAGTTGATATCTTTATTCCCTTTCAATTTATTTGCCTGCCCTTTATCTAAAACAAAAACAGAAGTGGTTTCCTGCTTATATCCATCTCCGCTTGCTTCTAATGAAAAATCATATCGTAAATGCTCGGAGTATACAACGAGAGCTAGTGCTAGACCAATTGCACCACGAAGAGCACCCCACCACACAACAATCGCATCCTTCGAAGGCAATCCGTATCCTGCCTTCTTCATCAACGGGTAGAAAACCCCCATGTTAATTGCCCGAACCAAGTGTATGGCCATGTAAACCAACCCGAGAATTACAAAATCCATACCGGTAGGGTTCGCATTTTGAGCAATGACCACTCCGACAACGATAAAAATGATTACATTGGCAACAAAAGCGACTAATTCCCAAAATTCATGCATGAAATGTTCGACTTCTGGACTTATCCTTGTCCGTCCAATTCCCGCCATTACAATCCCAAGAGCAACCAATCCAAGAACACCGGAAACATGAAAGAAATGTTCACAAATAAAGAACACCGCATAGGAAGTTACTAATACCACGGTAACTTCGATCATTGGGTCATTAAATACTTTTCTTACCCATAGTATGGCCACTAAACCTAGCAAAACTCCCAAAAGGCCACCTGCTGCTCCAATTTTACCAAAACCAATAGCTGCACTACCCAAGAAGGAAGCCGTTCCCAAAAATGGCTCTGCGGCGGTTACAACTCCAAAAAGCAGAACAAAAGCAACAATAGCCGTACCGTCATTTAAAAGAGACTCTCCCTCGATGAGAGTTCCAAGTTTTTTACTCGCACCCAATTCTTTGAGCAAAGCCACGACCGCAACCGGATCGGTGGCACTTACCACGGCCCCAAATAACATCGATGCCAGGAAGACAAAAGCCCCCGCCTCTACATTCCACTCTGACAGGACTCCCCCCTCTCCACCAAATATTTGCACCATTCCATAAAAGGCCATTCCCGACATCACAGTAGCCGAGACGATACCGGGCCCTGCCAAATAAAATGCATTCAGGAATGATTTCTTAAAAGTATGAACATCCAGGGCAAATCCAGCCTCAAATATTAGAATGGGTAAGAAGACATACAAAATAAGATGGCCATCCAAATTTCCTCCCCAAGTGATCGCACCACTTAAAGTGTCAATAAATTTAGCTACAATTCCTTCTGCATGTTCAGCATGCCCACTCTCATGAGACTGCCCACCATGCGGACCATACGCTCGGTTGAGTGCCCCCATCGCCAATCCGATTAACAAAAGTAAAACCGTGAAAGGAAGAGGGACTTTTTGGAGAAAGTGACGGGTGGCAGCTCCTATAACCAAGGCAACAATAAGGAAAAATAATCCGTATAAATAATCGTGTCCACCGGAACCGGAGGCTAGAACAATTGGCATCATTGAATTCATATAAAATTTTTAAATTTTTATTTTTGTACTTTGCTTTTACGAAGAAGACGAGAAGGAAAAGGACGGGGTCCTTGTTCACCTTGTTTATTAGCTGCTGGCGCTTGGTTATTTTGGCTACTTAATAATTCTAGTTCCTTGGATGCCTCTGCTGAAAGGGGCACGGCCAAGGTTTCTCCAAATTTCCGTGGAGCTCGCCCTAATAGTTCAGAAAGAGGATCATCTTCAGGAATAACATACCCTTCGTCTTCACTCACAATTGACGACGCACGGTCATCTTCGGAATCCTCGGCATCTTTTGCAGGATTATCAAAATTCACAGATATGCCATTTTCATCATTATCCGAAATAGTGGAGCTACCGATGGCGTTGCTTTGCTGTCTTGCAATACTAGCTAAAGAATTTTGAAAAGTTGATGAATTAGGGAACCCACTTAACAAATAAGAAGTTTCTATAAGTTTTGATAGATTGATGTTTGTACTCTTAGAAAATCCAGAATCCCCCGATTTCAGGGCAATCAAACCACCGGGCATTAATTCAGCAGATGAAGAATCTTTTGAATCACACTTCATTTTAAACCGTCCAAGCACTCCTACAATTTTAAAACCTCCAGATTTTTCAACCTCAAGAAGGCAGGTACCTGCACCCGAAAGGGTTGTGGACAAATTCTGGCTTTTAATCTTAACTGTATTTTGAATTTTGCGTGACTGAATCATCATCGAACCTGAATCCAAAATAATTGATTCATCTGAAAGCCGAAATGCTGTATTCTCTCCAAATCGAAAAGTTGCACCCGCCATCATCGTTTCCAACCCGCTTTTTGAGAGTACAGCAATTTCTTCATCGTTTGGTAGAAAACTTGCCTTGGCTAATGCTACCTTTTCTTCTCCAGGCTTTGAAACTTCTGCACCATCACCTTGAGAGACCAGTAGTAAATGTGAAGACTGCCCAAAAATTTGTCCCAAAGAAAAGATCAGACATATAAATACAATTATTTTCCTTTCCATAAAAATCATTCAAATGGAAGTAATCCCTCAAGGTCAAACCTTCAAAATAATTTTTTCTATTCAAACCCACACCCCGTTCGATTTGAAAAACTCTACCTTGCCTCTTCATTTTAAATACTTCATCTATAACAAAATGAAATATCCAACAATCATACTTCTTTTCGTATCCAGCGTAGTTTCAGCACAGGATAATGTATCAAACACCGACCTTTCTAAAAAACTTGATTTAATTTTAGGTAAACTCGGTGGACTGGAAGAACGGGTGTCCAAACTTGAGTCCGACAATGTGGAGGTAAAAAAAGAGGTCAAAGAAGTTGCTAAGTCAGCAAAGGAAGCCAAATCTGCTAGCGAAAACTTATCAATCCCCAAAGATGAGAAAGAAAAAGAATCCTTTTTCAAAAAATTAAAAAATGAAATCACTGCACAGGAAGCCAAAGATTCAGGACCATGGGCAAAAAGAGAATCTTGGGATCAAATTCGTCGAAACCTCACCAGGGTACAAGTGCGAAGAATTTTGGGTAATCCACACCGGGTTAAATTAAATATCAATCCACGGGTGGATCAAGTATACCACTACGATGGAGACCTCGATGCCGATGGGGAAAAAGAGATCGGTTTTATTAACTTCTATCGAGATCGCGTGGTTAATTTCCAATCACCTTTTGATTTTTAACACATCTGTCTAGATGTCGCGTTGGGGCCTTCGATAGATGATATAGGCTTGACTTTTTTTGAATTTCATTCATAATATTTATTAATTTAATTTCTACCCCGTGGTGGAGATTTTAGGTTAACCAAACAAACAAACAAACAAACAAACTACTATGAAAAACAAAATATTAGCCTTATTGGCGACTATTGGGATGGTTTCTTCAGTGTCTGCTGTTGAAATTAATGACAACATATCTATTAACGGTTTCATCGACGGTTCTTGGTCAAGTGTTGATACAGACAGCACAACTAATCCTGCAGATGAACGTGCTATGGGAGTCGACGAGGTTGAATTAAACTTTATCGTAACTGCCGGTAGTGTATCTGGTGAAATACATTTAGATAACAACTGGAATGATCGCACACAAGGAGACGATGGAAACGGTATTGAGCAAGCTCATTTCACCTATTCTTTCGAGAATGGGCTTTCCGCTCAAATCGGTCGATTTGGTACAGCAGCTGGTCTTGAAAGAGAAGATCCTGCAGGTCTATATACCTACTCACGTTCGTACAATGACGCGCGGTTTGACCTAGGAAACATTGACAATAATGTGTATCGCTTTGACGGTGTTCGTTTGGCATATGCATCCGACCAATTCTCATTGAGCGTTGCCGCATTCAACCCGACTGATGCTGTTGAGGAGACAAATTTTGCTGGGGGCTCTGAAGATGACCTAGACTACGAAATCGCAGTTGCATTTAACGGTCTTGAAAATCTTGATTTAGCTATCGGATTACATCAAAGAAATACATCGCAACCCACTGGTGGTGCTGTCGTTGACGACATTACACTGTTAAATGTTACTGCTGGTTACACATTCAATAATGTTCTTCTCTTAGGTGAATATATTAAATACGACGAAGATAACAACGCAGACCTAAGTGCTTACACACTGATCGCAGATTACGATTTCAATGACAAAGTTGGTATCGCAGTTCGCTACAGTGAATATGAAGATGTTACCTTAGGAATTCAGGATGATATAAACAAGCTTACCTTTGCACCTAATTATGCTATTACTGAAAGCTTAGGTACAATCCTTGAGTACAGTTCCACAGACGATGGAAATAACGATGAAGATATGTTAGCTATTGAACTTACTTACACTTTCTAAGTTTATTTCTTAAGTTAAGTTTTTTAAGGGTCGTCCGCATGGACGACCCTTTTTTTTGTTTATTTTTAAAATCATAACTATAAAATTATCAAAAGAGGTTTACTTAAAATCAAATATTTCCATAAAAAATAGAAAATTAATTTCTTATACCAAATATGATTAATATTTCTGACGGATATGCCTCAATCGCAGAAACTCCGAAATTTCAATTAGGAGAGGTTGCCCAACATATAAGGTATCAATATCGAGGAGTTATTGTCGACTTTGACTCCACCTGCCAAGCACCAAATGATTGGTACCAATCAAACCAAACTCAACCTGATCGTGAGCAACCTTGGTATCATATCTTAGTTGATGGCAATCAACAGGTTACCTATGTAGCACAATCAAATTTATCCTATGATACTTCAGGAGATCCGGTCGTACACGGTATGATCAATTTATTCTTTTCCGGTTATGATCAAGAAAACAATAAATATATCCGAAATAATACTCCCTGGAACCCCGGCAAACCGCCTGATGCTCCACCATCCGCTCCCCCTGACTTCACACCCCCGCCACCGTCATCTTAAAAAAGAAGAACCATAAAGAAAGTGAAGTGAAGTAAGGAAACTAGGTGTTTAATGAAGAAAACTCTTTATACCATTTTTTAATAAAATCTCATTGAAATTGATTAACAAAGCATGATGCAATTTAGAAATTTTCAGATAAGTAATCACTTGTGCTTCATGAATGGGATTAAGTTTATCAACACTCTTGAGTTCTAGTATCAGCTCATTTTCAATAATGAAATCAAGTCGATAACCACATTCCAATGACATGGCTTTGTAGTGAACAGGTAAAGCAACCTGAGTTTTAAAATTTATTTTCTGTTTTGTAAGTTCATGCGAGAGGCACTTTTCGTAAGCTGATTCAAGAAGACCTGGTCCAAGTTCCCTGTGGACCTCAATGCAATAACCAATAACTTGTTTTGAAAACTTGGAAACATTGTTTTCACCCATAGGAGATCTCAGAAAGAAAAAACTTCCTTCACTTCATTATCTTCATGGTAAATATTGAACCTCAATAAACATCCTTCAGGTAGCGTCTTTCCTTCTGTAACGCTTTAACCCAACTACCTGCATCTTCCTCATTCATCGCACCTTCCTCTTGAGCTATTGTTCGCAAAGCCTGATCCACATCCTTAGCCATGCGGGAAGCATCTCCACAGACATAAAATACTGCCCCATCATTCAACCAACTCCATAGTTGATAGCCTTTTTCGATCATTTTATGCTGAACATATACTTTTTCGTTCTGATCCCGGGACCAAGCGAGGCCTAATTCGTTCAAAATTCCATCCTTTTGATAAGATTCCCACTCATCACCATACAAATAATCAGTCTTTTGACTACGATCCCCAAAAAAGAGCCAGTTCTTACCCGATGCACCTGTAGCCTTACGTTCCTCAATAAACGCACGAAAAGGAGCGATTCCAGTACCTGGCCCAACCATAATGATAGGAGTCGAAGAATCTTCAGGTAATTTAAAGTTTTTATTTGGATGCAGATAACAGGGTATGCTATCCCCTACCCGTTCCGCTAAGTAAGAGGAGCAAACCCCTTTTCGCTCACGGCCATGTCCAACATAGTTGACCACAGCAACAGTCAGGTGAACTTCTTCCGGGTGTGCTGACAAGCTTGAGGCGATCGAATATAATCGTGGTGGCATGGGACGCAATAAACCCACAAAATCCTGAGCACTTATCCCTGAATGAGGAAATTCAAGAAATAGATCAATCAACTCCCTACCCCACATATAATCAACCAAACTGTCCTTATTTGCGATCTGCAGGAGATCATTTAGCTTATCGGACTGTGCGAATTCATTGAATTTCTTTATTTGAATTTTACTCAGGACCGTACAGGCAAGACGGTTTATTAAGGCATCTTTTAATGTTATATCGTCCTCTCCAACCTGCACCTGTTCGCTACCGGTTAACCCTACTGCCGCAAGTAGATCTTCTACCACCTCTTCGCAATTGGTTGGTAAAACTCCAAGGGAATCCCCTGGCAAATACTCTAATTCACTGCCTTTGAGGGATAGTTCAAAATGTCTTGTCTCTTTGTCTGAGCCTTCAGTCATTAACCGATTAACCAAGAGTTCGGAAGCGTACGGGTTTGATTTTGACGGAGCGTGAGGATCGGAAGGCGTGGACATAGGCAGTATGTTTTTATTTGTTGTGACAAATGTACTCCAGGAATCCAAGCGAAATTAATCACCTTTTATCAATTTGCTTCCTTTTTCTTATTCCTGTAACGAAGAAAAATGTCGTGGTTGGAAAAAATTTCTTCAAAGGAAGCAAAAATCTGGGAAAATGTAATGCTTGAGCATGCTTTTGATTGTGAAGATTGGGGTAGTGCAAGAAAAAGCCTCCTTGATTTATTGCAAAAGGATTCTCTGGCTGCATCCGAAGATTCTATTCGTTCCTATATTTCCTGCTCCGCAGAATCGATTGGTTCTGTACACCCACTACCCGAATTAAAAGATATAGTGGAAGAATTTTATCAAAAATACGGGATGGAAAATACCGATCCTCTATCTTAGTAAAAATCTACCCTAAGGTCGATAGCGTTGCTTCCAAATCGCCCCGCATCCCTCGATAATCTCTTTCATTTTCTCAGGTCTTACTGCCTGCTTGGGGTCATCTCCAATGCCTTTTGATGGATCAATATGAGACTCAATACATAATCCATCGGCTCCATATGCAATCGATGCTAAGGAACATGCCATGACATACTCAGCATGTCCCACACTATGGGAAGGGTCCACAACCACTGGTGCCCAGGTTTTACTCTTGAGTAAGGGGGATATGGATTCATCGGGTTGATTTCGATATCCATCCAATGCGGGGGTGGTTCCCCTAGGACATAGCATAACATTGGGGTTTCCTTCTGCCACAATGTATTCAGCCGCAGCGATAAATTCATTGGGAGATGCTACATGTCGACCCCTTTTAAGTAATACTGCTGATTCGGTTCCGGCAGACAGTCGACCAATTTCTTTGAGTAATGAATAATTAAGTGCATTTCGAGTACCCACCTGTAAAATGTCCACCTTGGCCTCTAGAGCCAACTTTAACTGTTCTAAATCCATTACTTCAATATCGATAGGCAAACCGGTTTCTTCGCGGGCCTGAAGGATTATATCGAGCGATTTATTATCCCCTTGATAGGAGTATGGGTTGGTTCTTGGTTTCCAGACTCCTCCACGAAGACCCTGCACCCCAACTTCCTTAAGTGCATGGGCAGTTTCAATAAACAGATTTGGATTGGCAGGGTCGATTGTGCATGGACCGCCGATAATAAAGGGTACATCTTTTCCAACCTCAACATTTCCGATTTTCACAAGATGATCAGCCAGGGCTGACCTTCGATCCATTAATTTGTATGATGATTCGATACGGTCGACTTTGCGTATGAAGGAAAGTCCAGCGATTCGTTTAAACATAACTTCCTGAGTTTCATCACCAAGAATTGCATACACGCAACGATTTTGGCCTTGAATTTCGAGGATGGTACACTCGGAATCAGAAGCAATCTTTTCAACTTGTTTCAGCTCATCTGCTGAAAGCTTATCTTTTTTTGGAATAATCATGCAAATCCTGCTCTTTCATTTATTTAAAAGTTTGGCAATGTATTCTTTCAAAAGAGACCTGTTAAATTGATTTGCCCAAACTAAAAAACAAAGCTTTTCTAGGGATTGTGTACTCAATATCTTATAAATTTTTATTTTCACTCGCTTTCGTTTGTTACTTTCCTTCGGCAATCCAGAGCAAGACACTCTCAGAGAAAGAAAAACCTTTATTTCTTAGCAACCTGAATATCGAAGGTCTTAATGTTATAAAAATTAAACCCGGGAAATTTACTATGGGTGCCCCGAAGATGGCGCCCAGAGCAGAACCTTTTGAAGGACTACGAACAGTTGAAATAACAAAAACTTTTTATTTAGCTGAAACCGAAGTTACCCAAGCGATGTGGAGCAGGCATATGAAAGTTAATCCAAGCCGTTTTCAAAGCCCATCCTTACCGGTAGAAGGAATAACTTGGCAGGAAGCCATGGAATTTTGTAATGAGCTAAACCTTAAAAAAGATCAGTTTGATCTCCCCAATAAAATGATTTTTCGCCTGCCAAGCGAAGCGGAATGGGAGTATGCCGCACGAGCCAGTTCAAAAACAACATTCTTTTTTGGCGAAGATTCAGAAAAGCTTACCAATTATGCATGGATAACAGATAATTCTGAAGGTTCTTCAAAATCGGTGGGATTGTTATCTCCGAATAAATGGGGGCTACTTGATATTTATGGCAATGTAAGAGAATGGTGTTTGGACGGATATGGTCCCCGTCCGAGTGGTACTTTGATTGATCCCATGCTATCATGGCAGAATATGGACAAAGTAACCCGAGGAGGAAGTTGGGATTCCTGTGAAGCCTGTTGCAAGACCGCAAAACGTATGAATTATGGTAAAGGTTACCAATCAAGCGATATTGGTTTTCGCTTGGCAATTGGTTACCCATTTCCTGAAATGATTGAAAAATGAAAACTTTAATAAACTTACATGCTTTTAGTTTTATTACTACTCTGCTAATTTTTCTTAGCAGTTGTGAAAGATCCCAAGATGACATTCCTGCTGAAGCCATGCAGGGCATCGCCCTTAAAGACATGCTTGAAGAAGAGGAATACTGGGAAGGAAACAAATTGGAATATAAAGATAATTTCTTCATCAATGACAAAAATCTTTTCACCAAAACTGACTCCAACCAAACTTATTCGGGCGTGGTAAAAGTTCGTTCACGAAAAGGAACCATTGCTATGCTTGAAAGTTACTCCTCAGGTATGAAAGATGGAGACTTTTTTGAATACCACGACAACGGGAAGCTTAAATCCAAAAAACAGTACAAAATGGATACGCGGCATGGTTATTTCTTCCAATGGCTTAACGATGGTACTATTTACTCCAGAAAATACTTCCAGGATGATCTCGAAGATTTTGGCCGTTTCGAAGATGAAGGAATATCGACCTCCGGAAAAAGCATGGCAGCCCTCGAACTCGCCAAATGGGAAGGTACTGCTTCAGATTTTTATTTTAAATTTGCTGGAGATCCCAAACGAGGAGGATTAGTGCATATTCGGGAAACAGAAGAATTGTATGATGGAAATGTCACTGCCCTTGATAACAAAGGTAATAAAGAAGCTATGCTACGCTACCGTAAAGGGAAATATCATGGAACCATATCCAAGTGGGACGAAAAAGGTAACCTTTCGGAAGAAGCAGAATATGATCGAGGTATTCTCGTAGCTTTTACCATCAAAAACGGTAAACCTTTTGACCCGAGCCAAGTGATCGATATCTCCGATGATCCAAGCATGATTGATATGCTTTTTGGGGATTAAATCTCCATGCTATTGGCACGACAGGTGCTTTATTTGAGTGTATTACGAAGCAATCATTTGACAGTGAACCTGACTCTTTGTTCAAAATACAAAACAATTTGTCGTGCGGTAGCTATGTTTAAAAAACTTGGTAGATTATAAAATTACTGATCATCCAATCCGAACTGTTTAATTTTATTCCGAAGAGTTCTTACATTCAATCCAAGCTTTTTGGCTGCATGCGTTCGATTTCCATCGCAGGAGTCTAAAACTTTCTCAATGTGCTTTCTTTCAACATCTTCCATTAATTCATCAGCCCCAGGAACCTCTGTTGTAACTTTAATAGATAAAGTATTCTGCCTTATACCGAGTAAGTCAGCATTAATCTCACTTCCTGAATCAGCTAATATTACCGCCCTTTCGACAGCATTCTCTAACTCTCTTACATTACCAGGCCATCCATGAGCAAGAATTGCATTCTTACAATTCTTAGAAAATTCAATTTTCTCAATTCCATGCCTTCTCGCATGACGAGACAAGAAAGTATCAGCCAACAACAAAATATCTTCTCCCCGCTCACGCAAAGCAGGCACTGCAATCGGAAATACATTCAATCGATAATACAAATCTTCCCGAAAATTTCCCTTTTCCACTTCTTCCAACAAATTTCTATTGGTAGTGGCTAATACCCTGACTTTAACCTCAATGGTTTTATTTCCTCCTACCCTTTCAAATTCTTTTTCCTGCAGTACACGTAAAAGTTTAGCCTGCAAAGAAGGTGCAATCTCACTAATTTCATCCAAAAGAATAGTTCCCCCATCCGCCAATTCAAAGCGTCCCTCTCTCCTATCGGTTGCACCAGTAAAAGCACCCTTTTCGTGCCCAAAAAACTCGCTCTCCATCAAAGTCTCCGAAATCGCGGCACAATTTACCCGGATGTACGGTTGCTTGGAAAGCATACTGTTACGGTACAATTCCCGTGCAACTAATTCCTTACCAGTACCGTTCTCACCAGTTATCAAAACAGTAGCTTCTGTTTTGGCTACTTTATCAACCAAGGTCTTAAGCCTATCGATCGGCTTACTCTCTCCAACAATATCTGAAGAACGAGTATCACTCTCCTCCACATAGTACTTCGTTACTCGCCGCATTTTATCAAATGATGCAACCTTATCGACCACCACTTCAATTTGATCAAATGAAAATGGCTTCACCACATAATCAAACGCCCCCATTTGCATACAGGAAACAGCCGACTCGACAGAACCATATCCCGTCATCATTACCACCATCGGTCCATCTGTTTTCGCCATAATCTCTTCCAGAAGATCAGTACCTTCTCCATCAGGAAGTCGTAAATCCAAAAAGACCAAATCAAATGAATCCCTAGTCAAAATCTTTCGTGCTCCTTTTAAATCTCCTGTAGATGCAACCGAATACCTTTTGTTCCGCAACTGCGTTTCCAACGCCTTACGTATCATCATCTCATCATCCACCACCACTATTTTCTCGATTGCCACGCATAATCCTAAAACTAAATTCGATCGATATGTCGAACAATATTTATGTAAACAAGAAACTGACAACTGCTACCAAATTAAAAGAGCATTTCGCAATGTACAGTATTTTTATTTAATGTTAATATAAGATATGATTGATGTTTTATTCGTAACTCCTGGCAATAACCAAAATATTTATCAGGGTTTGTCACAAAATTACGCTGCCATAGAACCGCCAACTTGGGCACTCCTCCTCGCAGAAAGTTGCAGGTCAAAAGGTTTTTCAGTTGCACTATGCGATATCAATGCAGAAGGATTGAGTAATTCTCAAGTTCTTATTAAAGTACAAGAACTTAGACCTCGTCTAATTTGCTTCGTCGTTTATGGTCAAAATGTTAATGCAGGGTCTGTAAGTATGAGCGGTGCAATTTTAGTATCTTCCTATTTGAAACACAAAGAACCCACACTTCGAATATCTTTAATTGGTTCACACATACAAGCCCTACCAATACAAACTCTTAAAGAAGAAGAAGTTTTTGATTTTGGTTTTACCAATGAAGGAGTTTACTCACTGCTGAATGTATTAAAACTTGAATCAATTGATGAAAGCAGTTTGAAAGAAATCAAAGGACTAGTGCGAAGAGAAAATGGGGAGGTTGTTTTAAACCCTCCAGAAAAAGTTGTCCCAAATGAAAGGATGGATACTGATCTGCCGGGATACGCATGGGACTTACTTCCTTTTTTTGAGAAACCTCTAGACCTCTATCGGGCACCGATGTGGCATGTTGAATATGACGAATCAAAACGATCGCCTTATGCTGCGATTCAAACTTCTTTGGGATGTAGATTTGGTTGCGATTTCTGCATGATTAACCTGATAAATCGAAATGACCAAGAAGAAGTCGGTGTTGCTGGCAACTACAGTCAAATGAGGCACTGGTCCACTGAATTTATAATCAACGAATTTGATAAGCTCGCAGATCTTGGTGTTTATACAATAAAAATTACTGACGAATTATTTTTGTTTCACAAGAAATACTATGAACCCCTTTGCGACAAACTAAGCAAACGTTCATATTCTGAAAAATTAACAATGTGGGCTTATTCTAGAGTAGATACTGTTCGAAATACTAAGCTTCTAAAATTAGTTAGATCTGCTGGCATCAAATGGTTGGCCCTTGGCATTGAAAGTGGAGACAAGAAAGTAAGACTTGAAGTTTCAAAGGGAAAATTTGAAGAGGTTGACATTGAAAGAGTTGTTGAGCAGATACATAAAGCCGATATTCATGTTATGGCTAATTACATATTTGGGTTACCAGGTGACACTACAGAGTCTATGCAGAAAACTTTGGATTTGAGCATCAACTTGTGTACTTTGGGTTGGAATGCGTATGCTGCAATGGCTTTGCCCGGAAGCAAGTTATACAGAGATGCTCTATTAAATGGTATTGATCTACCAAAAAGTTACGAGGAGTTTTCGTTTTATGGTAAAAATACTAAAAATTTGCCTACTGAATCCTGTTCGGCAAAAGAAATCATTTCTTTTAGAGACCAAGCATTTATTGAATACCACTCAAACAAAGATTTCCTAAAATTCGTAGAGAAAAAGGTTGGAATCGATAGAGTAAATGCAATAAACGAAATGCTTAAAGTAAAGCTTGTTAGAAAATAATTAACTCCATACAGCAATCGTGAATAACCTACCAAATCTAACACCAGATGACCTTATTTCTTTTGAAGAAAAGGTCGCTGAAACATTTAACTCTGGCATTATCAAAGCACCTGTCCACTTGTATCATGGTAATGAGCATCAAATGATTGATGTCTTCTCCGAGATAAATCACGAAGATTGGGTTCTTTGTTCATGGAGAAGTCATTATCAGTGTTTGCTCAAGGGTGTGCCTCAACAGGAAGTCATGGATGAAATTTTAAAAGGGCGTTCAATCTCCTTATGTTTCCCTGAATACCGAATTTTGTCGAGTGCCATTGTAACTGGAGTCCTCCCAATTGCAGTAGGTATTGCAATGTCAATTAAAAGGGAAAATGGAACAAACAAGGTGCATGTATTTCTGGGCGAGATGACTTCAGAAACTGGACTTGCCCATGAATGCATTAAATATTCCACCAACCATGACTTACCTATTCGTTTCGTGATTGAAGATAATGGGAAATCAGTATGCTCTGATACACGTGAGGTGTGGAATACCAACGCATTAACCTACGAAAATTCAACAGCTGACAACATTTATTATTACAAATACGATACAAAATACCCTCACGCTGGAGCAGGCAAAAGGGTTCAATTTTAGTTAAAATGAGCTATTTTGAAGAATTAAAAAAATCCATGGAGTTTTTGGGAGAAAACAAAAAAGTTCTTTTCCTAGGGCAAGCGGTATCTGTGCCTGGTACTGCGATGTCAAATACTCTCAAAGATATTAATCCATCCCAAAAAGTAGAAATGCCTGTATCTGAAGAAATGCAAATGGGTATTACCAATGGTTTGGCTTTAAACGGTTTGATACCTGTTAGTATATTTCCTCGATGGAACTTTTTACTCTTAGCAATTAATCAGTTAGTCAATCATCTTGACAAAATTACAGAAATTTCATCAGGCGGCTTCACCCCAAAAGTGATTATTAGAACTGGAATAGGCTCAGAAAGGCCTCTTCATCCCCAATGTCAGCATGTTGGAGACTTTTCTGAATCGGTCCAAGGAATGTGCAAGAATGTTGAAGTAATAAAGTTAATAGAACCCCAGGAAATATTTCCCGCCTATAAAAAAGCCCTAGAAAGAGATGATGGAAAGTCTTCCATCCTTGTAGAGTATGGGGATTACTATAACGAAAAATAATTTCTTCTGATTAAAAAAACTAACAAATTCCGTCATTAAAATTAATGGTAAAAATTGGAGAACTATTTGGCCAACCAAAGAAGCTAAATCTGTTCAAATAATTGACCAAAATAAGTTGCCTTACTCTTTGGAGACAGTGCTGCTTTCAGAAGTTAATCATTTTGCAAACGCCATTGAGAAAATGCTTGTCAGAGGAGCAGGTTTAATTGGTTCAACCGCTGCATGGGGAATGTATGTTTCTACACTTCATCAATCTGAAGCAAATGACATAGACTGGCGAAAAAAAATCAAAGCAGATGCTACAAAACTTATTAAAACCCGCCCCACCGCAGTTAACTTAAAATGGGCTGTAGACCAACAGCTGAAAGCTATCAATGACTGTGCTTCTTTGCCTGAAGCACTTGAAACTAGCTTTCAAATCGCAACAAAAATTTGGAATGAGGATGCACAGATGTGCAAGGACCTTGGTGTTCACGGTCTTGAACTGATAGACAAAATTAGTCGTAAGAAAAATGGTAAAACCGTAAATATCTTGACCCACTGTAATGCCGGTTGGCTTGCATTTGTGGATCACGGTTCAGCAACATCTCCAATATATGCTGCATTTGATCAAGGAATTGACATCCATGTCTGGGTAGATGAAACAAGACCTAGAAATCAGGGATCAAGGCTTACTGCTTGGGAACTCGGCGAACATGGCGTTCCTCACACTATTGTAGTCGATAATGCTGGAGGACATCTAATGCAGCATGAGTTAGTTGATCTTGTTCTTGTTGGCAGCGACCGTACAACTGGAGATGGAGATGTCTGTAATAAAATTGGCACATACCTCAAAGCTCTTTCGGCAAAAGATAACAATATTCCCTTCTATGCGGCGATGCCTTCTTCTACCATAGATTGGAGTCGTGAAGATGGAAAATCTACACCAATCGAAATTAGGGAATCTGATGAAATCAAGTATATGGAAGGTCTAGATCAAGATAATAACTTAACATCGGTTTTATTAACTCCAGCTTCATCTAATGCGTCGAATTTCGCCTTTGATGTTACCCCGGCTCGTTTAGTTACTGGCATAATAACTGAACGCGGTATTTCAAAAGCAAATCGTCAAGCACTCCTTTCTCTTTATCCGGAATTTTCCGCCTAAGTTATGAAGTCG
The DNA here is from genome assembly GCA_028042835.1 of Opitutales bacterium. Classification (GTDB taxonomy): domain Bacteria; phylum Verrucomicrobiota; class Verrucomicrobiia; order Opitutales; family Seribacteraceae; genus Seribacter. Next base: position 67,630 of record JAOFOL010000002.1, read on the forward strand.
AAATGGGACACAAAAATTGCTGAAAAAATTAAACATCCTTTGGACCTAAGAGTTTATTCCTCTAGGTTACTAGGTTCCGATCCTACTTTGGTTCTTCATGGTGGAGGAAATACCTCCGTTAAATTTATTGAAAAAGATCCATGGAGTAAACCTATCGAACTTGCATACATTAAAGGCAGTGGGTGGGACTTGGGAAACATCGAACGGGCAGGTTTCTCACCAGTAAAACTAGCTGAACTTTGCAAAATGTTGGAATTTGAAGATTTGAGTGACTCAAAAATGGTCAAACTACTCAGAGCTTCAATGACGGACCCCTATGCACCTACCCCCTCCGTTGAAGCTATTCTTCACGGATTAATTCCTTTTCGATTCGTGGATCATACTCACGCGGATGCTGTGGTCACTATTACCAATACGCAGAAAGGTTTACAATTCATCAAAGAAATTTATGGAGATGAAATAATTATTATTCCCTATGTGATGCCCGGTTTCATTCTGGCAAAAGAAATTGCCAACCTGACCAGGGAATTGGATTGGCATTCGATCAAGGGAATGATTCTAATGAATCATGGTGTTTTTACCTTCTCTGATGATGCGAAGACATCTTACGAAAACATGATTCAGCTAGTTTCCAAAGCGGAAGCTTTTTTAAAGAAAAAAAAGGCTTTCAATGTCAAAAGCACTCAAAAAACTCCTATCGTTGAACCAATCGGTATTGCCAAGATCCGTAAGACAGTCTCAGAAAAAGCAGGATTCCCTATGCTTGCTCGCCTTAAGTCAGATTCAATAAGTAATATCTTCGCTAAAGGAAAAAAATTAAATTCCTACTCACAGCAGGGACCACTTACTCCTGACCATGTCATCCGTACAAAGAGAATTCCCGCTATAATCGAGGATTTTGTACCCAAGGGAATCGATCAATTCTCTAATTCATACATCACCTATTTTAAAAAGCATGCAAGCAAAGGTCTAAATTGCTTGGACTCGGCTCCCAGATGGGCAGTGCTGAAACATACAGGTGTTTTATCTTTTGGTAAATCAGTGAAGGAAGTTTCGATTATTGATGACATAAGCAAACATACGATGCAATCAATTCTAAGAGCCGAAAAACTTGGGGGTTGGAAGGCTCTATCTGAGAAAGATATTTTTGAGATGGAATATTGGGAACTCGAGCAGGCAAAGCTTATAACTCAAAAAATATCTCCAGTATTTCAAGGTAAAGTAGCCTTGGTCACCGGAGCTGCCTCAGGGATTGGAAAGGCTTGCGTTGAAAAACTGGTTTCACAAGGAGCAGTAGTCTCTGCAATCGATATTAGTCGCGATATCAAAACCTGTTTCTCTTCACATTCGGTGCTTGGTATTCATTGCGATATTACAAATCAACAAAAAGTTAAGCAAGCAGTCGAAAGAACAGTTCTTGAATTTGGAGGGCTTGACCTATTGATAAGTAATGCAGGGAGTTTTCCACGGAGCTTGTCGATTAAAGATATGAATTCTGACATTTGGAACCACTCTCTGAATTGTAATCTAACCAGTCATCAGAATCTGCTTTCTCTTACGATTCCTTATTTAGAGGAGGGATTGGAACCTGCGGTTGTTTTGGTTGGCTCTAAAAATGTGCCTGCTCCGGGACCAGGTGCATCGGCTTACTCCTGTGCGAAAGCGGCCTTGACCCAACTCGGCCGAGTCGCAGCCTTGGAACTTGGTTCGTTAGGAATAAGGATAAATACGGTACATCCAAATGCCGTTTACGACACAAACTTATGGAATCAAGATATTCTCAAAAAACGAGCTGAGATCTATGGATTATCCATTAAATCCTACAAGAAGAATAATGTACTAAATACCGAAATAACCTCAGATGATGTGGCCGAATTAGTTTGCACCATACTAGGAAAGCCTTTTTCCAAAACGACTGGTTCACAGGTTCCGATCGATGGTGGTAATGAGAGAATAATCTAAAGAGTTTACCAGCAATGACATTAGTGGGTAAAAAAGTATGGGTTGCAGGGCATAATGGTATGGTAGGGTCTGCTCTTGTAAGAGCTTTAAGCAAAATAGATTGTGAACTCTGCTATGAAGATAAGCTAAACTTAGACCTTACTGAGCAAAAACAAGTGCGTGAGTTTCTTCATGCAGAAAATCCTGATTATGTAATAGTAGCTGCGGCAAAAGTCGGAGGGATACATGCAAATAATACCTATCCAGCAGAATTTTGTAGGAATAACTTAATGATTGCTTCTAATATTATACACGAATCTTACCAACAAAATGTCCAAAGATTACTTTTCCTCGGTAGTTCTTGTATTTATCCAAGATTAGCTGAACAACCTATGACGGAAGAATCCCTTTTAAGCGGCCCCTTGGAGCCAACTAATGAGGCATATGCTATCGCAAAAATAGTTGGTCTGAAACTCTGCCAATTTTATCGTAAACAATTTGGAGCCCTTTTTCACTCTGCTATGCCGACCAACTTATATGGTCCGAGAGATAACTATCAATTAGAAAACTCTCATGTGCTTCCGGCTTTAATTCGTAGATTTCACGAAGCAGTTGCGGATAACCTTCCTCATGTAACGATCTGGGGGACTGGAAAATCTTTACGAGAATTTCTTCATGTTGATGATCTCGCTAAAGGATGTCTCGAATTATTAACTCTAGAAAACCCACCCGATTGGATTAATATTGGTTCAGGTCAAGAAATATCAATTGCTAGATTAGCCTATTTGATAGCAGAAATTGTCGGCTTCGAAGGTAAGGTCATCTTTGATACAGATAAACCTGATGGATCTCCTAGAAAATTTGTAGACAACTCTTTATACAATAAAATCCTTTCGCCAATTAACTACAGTCTAAAAGAGGGTATCAGCATGACATATAAACATTTTAAAGCTGAATTAAAATCAGGTTCACTTCGTGAATGATTTATGTATAAGATAATAATATGAAAATTTTAATTACCGGAGGTGCTGGTTACCTTGGATCAATTATCGTACCAAAGCTACTAAATTCAGGCCATCAAGTTACGGTTTTGGACAACCTCATGTTCCGTCAAGCAACTCTTTCCGACTGCTGCATAGATGATGGTTTCAATTTTATTCATGGTGACTGCAGAAGCGAATCAGTCATGTCTCAACTGATGCCCAAGCATGACCTAATTATTCCTTTGGCTGCACTTGTAGGGGCACCTTTATGCGATCGAGATGTACTCGGAGCGACTTCAATTAATTCTGATTCTGTAAGCCTAATATGTAAGCTTGCGAGCAAATCACAACGAATCATTATGCCAGTCACTAACAGTGGATATGGTATCGGTGAAGCAGGAAAGTTTTGTACAGAAGAAACCCCACTTCGCCCTATTTCTCTTTATGGTAAAACTAAAGTTGATGCGGAGAAGGCTGTATTAGACTTTGGAAATTGCATTACCTTTCGCCTTGCAACAGTATTTGGAATGTCTCCCCGAATGAGAATTGACCTACTTGTAAATGACTTCGTTTACAGGGCTGTTAACGACAAAGCACTTGTGATTTTCCAAGGTCACTTCAAAAGAAATTTTGTCCATGTGAGAGACGTAGCAGATGCCTTTGTCTTTGGGATTGAAAATTTTGACACAATGAAAGGTCAACCATTTAACCTTGGACTAAATAATGCCAATTTATCAAAGCTGGAACTTTGCGAAGAAATTAAAAAAGAGATACCAAACTTCGTTTTTATTGAAGCTCCCATTGGAGAGGATATTGATAAAAGAGATTATATTGTCTCAAACGATCGATTGAAATCTGCGGGTTTTGAAGCTAGTTATTCGCTGCAAACTGGAATTCGTGAATTAATCAAAGGATACTCTATTTTTAACAACCGTATTTACGGAAATGTTTAGCTCCGATACTAAAATCTTTTGAAACGTTGATCATATCTCGTACACCCTATCGTGTTTCCTTTTTTGGAGGTGGTACTGATTACAACCCATGGTATGAGGAAAATGGCGGACTAATAATCGCATGTGGACTCGCTCATTATTGCTATCTCACTTCTCGCATTTTGCCTCCTTTTTTTGAAGAACACAAAAGCAGAATCGTTTATTCTAAAGTCGAAGGAGTCAAAGATAACTCCCACATTTCTCACCCAAGTGTTCGTGGGTGTTTGAAATACCTAAAAATAAGCAAAGGTGTCGAAATTCATCATGACGGAGATCTTCCTGCAAGATCAGGGCTTGGCTCAAGTTCATCTTTTACAGTAGGTCTGCTAAATGCCCTTCACGCTTTGGAAAACAGAATCGTTTCCCCAAATGATTTGGCAAAGCAAGCTATTGAAGTTGAACAACAAGTTTTGAAAGAATCAGTTGGTATTCAAGACCAGATAATGGCTTCATTTGGAGGTATGAAAATTATTGAAATGGGACCTGGAAGACAATGGTCTGCTAAACCTCTAATCTTACCAGAAGATTATAGGAAAGAATTTGAATCTCATGTATTATTAGGATTTAGCGGTATATCTCGAATTGCTAATGATCATGCAAAAGAACAAATAGAAAGCATAAAATCAGGAAAGTCCTCGGATCACCTTAAATGCATTCTCGAATTAGCGAATGAGGCCCTTAAAGCCTTTACGGAAAATTCTAGCATAGATTACTTAGGTAAAATATTAGACCAAAGTTGGCAGGCAAAAAGAAGTATTTCTTCTGGGACATCTCTTGAATGGATGAACGAATTATATCAAACCGCGATTCAAAACGGTGCTTTTGGCGGGAAACTTTTAGGAGCTGGTGGTGGTGGTTTTTTTGCATTTATTGCCCCCCCTAAATCGCACGAGAAAATTAAAAATGCATTGTCTAAAATAAAGGTTTGGGTGCCATTTAAAATAGATCATTCGGGCAGTCAGATTATCTTTAATCAGCACTAAACTTATGATCGAAAAAGTTCATCTTTTCCTTACTAACTTACTTCAAACCATGCACTATCTTTTATTTTAATCATGATTAATCTTCCATTAATGCAAAACAACATTTCCAAAATGGATTTGGAAAAAGTTATTCAGCATCTTCAGTCCGATGACCCAATTCTCACACAATCAAAAAATGTGGCTTTATTCGAAGAAGAATGGAGCAAGTGGCTTGGTGTAAAATACAGCGTATTTGTGAATTCCGGGTCCTCTGCCAATCTTCTGACCATTTTTGCACTTAAGCAAAAATATCCTGAAGGTGGTGAAGTGATTGTGCCCCCACTAACTTGGTCGTCTGATATTTTTTCAGTTTTAATTGCTGGTTTTAAGCCCGTGTTCGTGGATATTGATCCATTGCATCTGGGGATGCATGATCAAGGAATAATCAATGCGTTGAATGAAAACACTAGAGCTGTATTTCTTACCCACGCACAGGGATTTAGTGCTTTATCAGATAAGCTTCTTAATGCATTAGAAGAAAAAGATATTCATCTTATTGAAGATGTATGTGAATCACACGGAGCTAAGCATAACGGTAAAAAACTAGGATCTTTTGGTTGGGTATCAAATTTTTCATTCTACTACGCCCATCATCTAAGCACTATTGAGGGGGGAATGATCTGCACAAACGATGAAAAACTTTACCAAACATTTCGTATGCTGCGCTCTCACGGCATGGTCCGGGAATCGACCTGCTCAGAAACGAAATCGCAGTACCAAAATGATCATCCGGACTTAAATCCCGATTTTATCTTTGCGTTTCCTTCATTTAATGTGCGCAACACGGAAATTGGTGCCATAATTGGTAGAAATCAACTCAAGAGATTAGATGAAAATAACCTCCTACGAACAAAAAATCTTGAAACCTTTTTGGAAAACTTAGATTCAAAAAAATTTCGCACCGATTTCAAAACGGAAGGTAGTAGCAACTATGCATTTAACTTAATTCTTAATGAAGCAGACGACCAACTTGTTGAAAGAGTAATGAATCGAATGCGTCAGGAAAAAATCGAATTTCGAAGAGGGAGTGCTGGCGGAGGAAATCAACTTCGACAACCTTACTTACGAAAAAACATTGAGCAAAAGTTTAAAGATTTTCCAAATGTAGATCATGTTCACTTTTACGGATTTTACATTGGAAATTTTCCTTCATTGGAAACCGAGAAGGTTTTACAACTGTGTTCTGCATTGAATGATGCGTAAGGATAATTTCAGAAAAGTCTCAGAACTTTTGCCGGATAATAAATCTTGTTAGTCAAAAGAATTTAAATGATAGATGCATTTATATTATGTGGTGGGCTAGGTACTCGATTTCGTGATGTATCTAACGATTACCCAAAAGCCCTTGCTCCAGTTGGAAATAGAAAAGTCATTGATTTGATTATAGAAAAATTAATGACCGAAAATGTTGGCAATATCATACTTGGAACAGGATATTTATCGGATCAATTATCAGCACATGTAGAGGATAAAGAATACAAAAATATTATAGTTTCTAAAGAACCAAAACCACTTGGAACCGGTGGTGCAATCAGTTATGCATTGGATAAATTTAATACTGAGGATATATTAGTTCTTAACGGGGATACTATAGTTGATTTCGACTTAATAAAACTATTATCTTTTCACAAAGAAAAGAAAGCAAATTGTACTATATTAACAGCTAAATCAGACCAAGCAAATGAGTACGGAAATATAAAAAAAGATTCAAATGGACTAGTTCTAGATTTTGCTGAGAAAAACTCAAGGCAAGAAACTAAATACGTAAACGCAGGAGTCTACATAATCAAAAAAGAGTCAATTGGTAAACTTCCCAAAAAAGGATCACTAGAAAAAGACTACTTTCCGATATTTTGTGATACAAAAAAACTATTTTGTTTAACGACTAATTGTTTATTTCATGATATTGGTACTAAATCAAGATATGATGCGTTTCGTTCATATAGAGAGAATGAAGGCTAAATAATGTATGTCGTAAATAACACAAATAAAATAAAGAGTTTATGGACATGGAGTTGTTTCATTGACGAAATCATAAACGATGAGGAGACTATTATCATCTATGGAGAAGACGATCTGTCTAAATTCAATAAAAACAAATTGAGCATAGATAGCGATGAATTTTCTAAGGATGAAAAAATAATATGTGATGAAATTCTGTTCATAACTTTGAATGATTTAGTAAAATACAAAAAACAAATATCTTTATTTTCATGTAAATCAGTGATCATACCTTATAATGAAATAACTAATGAATCCCTATCATTATGTAAAGATCATGGGGTTAATTTTATCTATACGGACATACTTCCAGACGAGATAACTGATACAGTAGACGATGTAAACTATAGATATTTTGCAAAGAATTTTATATTTGTAGAACCATCAATAAAGAATATTAATGGTGATGAAAAAATTGATTTATTAGTTATAAGTTGTAATTCTCGTGAAAATTTTAACCACATAGAGTTAATAATTAATTCCTTAAGTAATTCCTTTAAAATTAAGCAACTAAATTTGGAAGAAATAAACTCAGAAACAGTTCTTCCGAGATACAAAACAGTTCTTTCTACTGCAGTTAATCCAAATGTATTTCATATATTTAGCTCCAAAAATAAAAACAATTGTTTTTTATTAAACGAAAATTGTACTTATTCACCTATAAGATACTTTTTCTATTACGATAATACAGCACCCACAGAAATTCAAAATCATATTAGTTTTAAATCGATAAGATCATTCACTCAGACTATAATCCGTTCACTTTCGTCAGATTACATTAGTTACGATCAAAACTCTCCAATCTACACAAATTGTGTAAGAGATAAACAACAATTAATAAATATAAGACATAAACCACAAATCTTAGATCAAGCATGGAGATATAGAAGAACAATTGATGACTTAGTCAAATATCCAGAAGTTTGTTTTAGTAATTATTCAAAAAGAGCTTTTTATTTATATAATTCAATAATAAAATCTAACAATAATGATAATGCGAATTTAAATATATTACTGAAAGATCTTATAATGAATTTTCATATTTCAGATATTGATAGGAAGTTTGATAGAGATTTTCATGATCATTTCCAAAAAGATTCCGGTGATATTGATTATTTCATTAAAAAAACATTAGATAGTGGGACAAAGTTTAGCAGTTTAAAAAAGAAGGATATTTGCAAAACTGTATTAGGCAAAATATCAAATCTAGCAATATTTCAGCTAATGATTTCTAATAAAAAAATCGTAATAAGTTCAGGTTTACTCGATGATTTATACCAGAATTCGACTCGTGACATTACCTCCTCATTGTATTACACGCACATAAGCATATGTTTAGACTCAGTTAAAATTCCAGAATTTATAATTAATAGTCATACACAAGTTTGTACCCTAAGCTCTGCTTTGTTACTTATAAGTCTTGGCGAATATTCAAAAGCAAACGATTTATTGAATATTAAAAGCTTTACCCGTAGCGGTTTCAATAAAAAGTGTGGACTTTTAATTAGACTTATTTCTTTCGAACAAAATGTTTTTTTGAGCGAAAGTATTCATTCACTAAATAATAATTTTGATTTAAATGAATATTCGAAGGACGATTTTCTCGATATTCCTATGCTTCTTTTTTTCCTCAATGCGCCCTATGCTACAAACAGTAAATTCTTTTATTTTATTTATAAATACCTTCTTAATGCAAGTGTTTTACCTGAAAATTTAATTGATTCCCTTTTTTCTATGAAGGCATGTGCCGAAATAAACAATGATTTTGTACTATTTCTTGAGGATTTAATTTCTAAATTATTTCAGGATTTGCCTTCATATGAAAATGATGGATCTATGCCAAATTTCATGCTTGAACTCATTTAACATTACATACAATTCATTTTGTCCACTTTTCCAATTTAGGTTTATATATCTGTGAAAATTTTAGTTTTTGATTCCACAGAGAAGTGTGCAGGTACTAGTTTAAAACACTTCCTCAGACTTAATTTTCCTCATGATTGTTTCTTTGATTTAGATAATGGTGACCCACCAAATGAAGTAATCAGAAATTATGGCATTGATTGTCCCATTAGATATGAAGATTTCACAAATAATCAGTTAGTATCTCCAAATGGCTTTTATTCTCTATTCAATTCCTACATTAACGAAAGAGCAAATTGGCTAATTAATAATGTATCGAAATTCAATTTAAAATGTATTTATGGCAATGGAATAAATAGTACAAAACTTTTAACTTTTTTTAAAGACAAATGTAGTATTAATTCATGTAAATTTTTTCGCAATACAACAAGCAGGATAGCCGCAGAGTACTTTTATGTTCTCAATCATAAAACTCACAACCTCCATCCAATTGCATCTTCATGTTCTTCTTTTGAGAAATACATCTTACATCCTGAAAGACCTACAAACCGTTTATCTTTTTCCTTAAGCGGAAATAAAGATACTCCAATATCTGATTTATTTTATATTTTAGAAAACCACTTCTTTTACTTAGGTTTAGTGGAAAATTTCAAAAATGATCTGTTTACACTATCTAATTTATTAGGTCTAAAAGTTAAAGAAGATATAAAAAGAAATAAAAATCCATTTTCTAAGATAAAGGAATTGAATTTACGTGAGTATGATCACCTAACAAACGAAACAGATTTAAAAGATTCTCAAGTTTACGAGAAAGTACTGCTAATTCGTAAAAAAAATGACTGTAAATACCCAAAATTTTTGCAGAAGTGAAGTTAAGACATACAATCAAAGATTTTTATGACGCTCGAGATTTTCTCACTAACCATATTCACTGGATAATAGATTCAATTGAAGTTCAAGAAAATCACGATTATCATCAAATACAGTTCAGTTATTTCCGCTTACACTTCATTAATGCCATTCGCAAAGAGAAAGATTACGCTGCGTTAGCACTTAAGTTATTTGATTTTGAATTACTAAAAAATGTTATTATTGAATGTTTTGATCGCACGGTCAATTTATTTATATCAAAAACAATTAGCTCAGATAATGGGTTTATGACCCAATTTAATCACACTACATTTGAAGTACTTCGTCTTTTCACATTAAAAGTTTTAAACAACGAAGCGAAGATCAAAAAAGGTTCAATATGTTTTTTTTATCCCACTGATGCGTTTAGGGGGAACTTTGGCTGTATACCTGAGCAATTAGATAAATTAGATTTTAACACTTTAGAATTAGTGGGGCAACCTCGGTATATATTTGAATCTGCACCCAATCCTAAAATATTTCTAATTATCGACGATATGCTAAGTAAGATTGATGGAGTATATGCAATCGTCTGTAACACGATAATTAAAGGGTTTCCAAATGGCATAAAAAATATTCTTATCGACCATATTTCTTTTGCTAAGTTTGACGACGATTTACTAATTGAAAAATTGTGCGGTAAAGATATTTATATAGAGGAGTCTGTGAGTGAAAATAATGTTCAAACCACATTCACAGCGTTCATAAGTCATTTTCCATGTGTTGACTTTTTTATTTTACCATCGATTCCGATTAAGGAAACTGTGTTACAAATTGGTGAAACATTAGGATATAATTATGATAGAAAACTGAAACAAAATAATTTAACGAATCAATGTAAAAAATATCCTAATATTCGTCACATTTGGAGAAATAACGACATCAATCGTTTAAAAAAAAATCAAACAATTGGAATTCTCGGTTACCCGAAGTTAGATCATGCGATTTCTCTTTGTACAAAAGCCAAAATTGAAAATATTATTATTTACGCACCAACTCCAAACGATGCATCTGGAAATAAAGAAGGCAGTGAATGGCAAGACTACATATCTATCAATTCTCATGGACCAGATATAATCCAAACCCTTTGCTCTAACTTTAAAAATTTTAAAATAATATTTAAACCTCATAAAGATGAATTAAAGTCTGTAACAGATAAAATCGATTGCGTGGGCAAATGTTTTGACAATTATTCACATGACAGATCTGGCAGTGATTATTGGCAACTATACTCCAAATCAAGGTTATTAATTTCAGATTTCTCTTCAACGGCATATACTTTCGCATTAGGAAGCGGCAGACCTGTTGTTTTCTTTTCACCAAACGAAGTCAAGATTCCGAATCTTTCTAGATCGAATCAATACTGTCAAAATAGAAAAAAAGTTGGTCTAATCGCTACATGTTTGGTCGATTTAGTAGATAAAACAAGAGAAATTATTGATAACTATAACTATTTTAGAAAGTTGACTAAATCATTCCAAAAAAAAGAGCTTTATAATCCAGGAAATTCTTCAAAGTTGATTGCAGAAGCCATTGTTGATTATGTTGAAGGAAAATATAATGAAAGCTTTATCGAAGGTCTTCCTCCTAGTATGGATAAAGAATTATTACCTGTTAAATCGAATGTTAAATAAGTATTTTTGTAAATGGACGGGAAAGTAATTTGGATTACAGGTCTGTCAGGATCCGGTAAGTCGACACTAGCAACTTCGCTTGTAAAAACATTGCGAGATGAAAGGCACAATGTTTTGCTTTTAGATGGAGATGAGTTACGCGAAGTATTTTTTTCATTAAATCATTATGCAGAAAATTATGAAAGAGATGCTAGACTTTCACTATCAATGTTTTATGCCAAGCTTTGCAGATTAATTGCATCCCAAGGAATAAATGTTTTATGCTCGACTATCTCGATGTTTCGTGAGGTGCATGAGTGGAATCGTAAGAATATACCTGGCTATTTCGAAGTTTACCTCAAAGTTCCACTCTCTGAACTCAGACGGAGAGACCCAAAAGGGATTTATCAAAGGTTTGATTCCGGCGAACTCAAAGATGTAGCCGGATTAGACCTGGAGGTAGACGAGCCTCAAAATCCAGACATACTTTTCGAATTTGATTCGAAGCAGAGTCTTTCTGACTTAGCAGAAGAAGTAATCAACAAGTTTAATGCCAAAAAACTATGAGAAAAGAAACAATGAAAGCAGGTAACTTTTCCGGATTAGCTAGTGATTATTCGTCAAGCAGACCAGATTATTGTAAGTCTGTCTTGAATGGCCTTTTAGGTTTAAATCAAAAGTCCATAGATGCGATTGATTTTGCGGACATTGGAGCAGGAACAGGGATTTGGACGAGAATGGTTTTTTCAACGGGAGTGCATTCAGCAATTGCGATCGAACCTAATGATGACATGCGTGAGCATGGGATCAAGGATAGTCAAAATACCTCCATTATATGGCAGCCTGGAAACGCTGAGAAAACCGGCTTGCCCAATGAATCCGTTGACATGCTTACGATGGCATCCTCGTTTCACTGGACAGAATTTAATGTTGCCACTAAAGAATTTCATCGGGTTTTGAGATCTAATGGCCGTTTTACTGCTCTGTGGAACCCTCGGCTCATTGAAGTAAATCCTATGTTATTGAAAATAGAAGAGTACCTTGATACTTTAAACCCTAACATCAAAAGAGTTTCATCCGGAAGATCTGGCATTACTGAAAACCTTACAGACAAGCTTTGGAAGTCTCCTTTTTTTGAAGATGTAGTTTATCTTGAAGGACGCCATGTGATAATGATGCCTCCCGAGCGATATCTAGGTGCATGGAAATCAGTAAATGATCTACAAGTTCAACTTGGAGAAGACAAATTTTCAAAATTTTTGACATTTGTAGAACATACCATTCACGATTCTGATTTCATTGAGGCCACTTACTTAACAAGAGCTTGGTCCGCCCGCAAAAAATCTTAAAACGCTTGAAGAAAACTTTTTCAACCAAAGCTGATACACTTGCGATGTTGTTTGGCGAACTTAGTCATGCAAAGATTAAGCCGTTGGTTTCATTCCAAGTACAGGAGTGGAATAAGGATAGAAAGAGCTGTTTAAAAAAAGTAACCAGTACTCTCGAAGGAGATTCTTTTATCGTTCGTTCAAGCTGTAAAAAAGAAGACGGTTCAAAAGCATCCAATGCGGGTACATTTCTCTCCCTCACGAATATCTCTGCAGGGGACCTTGAGGAGTCAATTATTCAAGTGATTGAGTCTTACAAGGAAGGCGATCCTTTGGATGAAGTATTAATACAAACGATGCTTCAAAATGTGCTGCTTTCTGGAGTTGCTTTTTCTCATGATCCAAACACTTGCTCCCCATACCGGGTAGTTAATTGGACGGAGAGCGGAGATACTACTGCAGTTACTGGTGGCTTGCAGGGTTCAGTTTGGCACCATGCAGCGAACTCACCCGCCCCCCCCCCTGAAAAGTTAAGAGAGGTCTTTATGATGCTCCATGAGCTGATAGAGTTATTTGAGGAGATGCCTCTAGATTGTGAGTTTGCGATTACTGAGGAAGCAGGGAGCAGGATAATCTGGTTACTTCAAGTTCGCCCTCTTGTCTTAACGAATGCTCCATCTACCGCCAAGGAACAGCATAATAGGCTTAAATTAATTTCGGATAGAATAGATAGAGGCATACAACCTCATCCATTTCTGATGGGTGAAAGAACAGTATACGGTGTAATGCCCGATTGGAATCCTGCCGAAATTTTGGGAATACGTCCAAAGCCACTTGCCCTTTCTTTGTATCGCGAACTAATTACAGATAGTATTTGGGCATATCAAAGGCATAATTATGGATATAGAAACCTCCGGAGCTTTCCATTAATGCCCTATTTTCACGGATTACCCTACATTGATGTCCGTCTTTCTTTTAATTCCTTCATACCTTATGATTTGGATGAAGGGTTGGCCTCTCGGTTGGTTGACTATTATATCGAACGACTTTTGAAAGAACCTACTTTGCATGACAAAGTAGAGTTCGAAATTGTTTTATCGTGCTACACTTTGGACCTTCCAAAGCGTTTACAGTTTATGACTGATGCTGGCTTCTCAGAGAAAGAATGTGAATCCTTATCAGAAAGCTTACGAAAGCTAACAAACAAAATTGTTCATCCTCAAAATGGTTTGTGGCGAACGGATGCATCCAAGCTCAATACTTTGATATCTCGCCGTGATAAGTTGCTTAACTCAAACATGGGTGCCTTGGACCGAATTTATTGGCTACTTGAGGACACTAAAAGGTACGGCACACTACCCTTTGCAGGACTTGCCAGAGTTGGCTTTATTTCCATTCAAATGCTTAAGTCTCTTGTATCGATTGGAGTTTTCAGCGAATCGGATTACGATGCCTTCCTAGCTGGAATTTCCACCGTAAGTGGCAAATTGGCTTATGACCGTTCAACATTAAACAAAAAAGACTTTCTTTCGAGATATGGTCATTTGCGTCCCGGGACTTACGATATTCTTTCACCACGCTACGACAAATCTCCCGAGCTTTATTTTGACTGGGAAAAACAAGTAGCCCATTCCGAGGATTCACCTAGTTCTTTTTCCGTGACTCTGCCACAAATGCGAGAGGTCACAAAATTGCTGGAATCTCATAAATTAGACCCCAGTCCGGTAGGTTTGTTCGATTTTATGGAGTCCGGCATACAACTTAGAGAATATGCAAAGTTCGAATTTTCCCGAAATTTGTCAGATATTTTAGAGCTCATTGCAGATTTCGGAGAAAGACATGGTATATGCAGGGAAGATTTGGCTTACTCCGATATCAATGTCTTCAAAGAACTCTATATTTCAAGCTCCAATCCAAGGGATGCACTTCTTGCAAATATTGATATGGGTAAGGAAAGATATAAGGCGACTCAGTCTATTACTCTTCCCCCCCTTATCGTTTGCCCTGAAGATGTTTGGTCCTTCCAGTCTCCGGATGTTTCTCCAAACTTTATTACTCAGAAGGAAACTATTGCAAAAGTAACGACTGGAAAGAACAGGAAGAAGCTAGAAGGTGCATTGGTGTGCATACCCAATGCTGACCCTGGATTTGACTGGCTTTTTTCTTATCCGATTGCAGGTCTGATAACAGCTTGGGGAGGTGCAAATTCTCACATGGCAATTCGGGCAGGCGAGCTCGGATTGCCTTCAGTAATTGGAGCAGGTGAAGCACTTTATCGAAAATGGTCAAATGCTCAGCGATTGCATCTTGATTGTGCAGGACGCAGGGTAGAAATTCTAACTTGAAGGTAGTAGCCATAAGTCAGAGAATTGACGATTATCCGGATCGTCATGAGAGACGTGATGGCCTCGACCAAAAACTATGCCGCTTTCTAACAGAATGCGGATTCTTTCCGCTTCCTGTACCGAATGGTTTAGTCTCAAAAAGTGAAGTAAAAAACGAATATTACTCAAAGGAACTTATTGCGTGGCTAATGACTTTCAATCTAGATGGTATTTTTCTTTCTGGTGGTAATAATATCGGTTCCTGCCCTGACCGAGATAATACGGAAAAGATTATCATTGATTTTGCTTCGCAGAGGCAGCTACCAGTACTCGGAATCTGTCGAGGCATGCAGATGTTGGCAACGATTGATGGGGCAAATTTGAAGAAGACAAATGGCCATATTCGTACTAGACATATTCTGCAAGGTGGTACTATCACAGGAGAAGTTAATAGTTTTCACAACATGTGCATTGAAGTATGTCCACAAAATTATCATGTTTTAGCTAATAGCGAAGACGGTGAAATTGAAGCTATACGTCATAAAGAATTGCAGTGGGAAGGTTGGATGTGGCACCCTGAACGTGAAGATCACTTTGATGTAAGAGATATCAACAGATTAAGAAATCTTTTTTGTAAAATATCATCTTGATTAGCTTTTTTGTAACCAAATAAACTGCAATACAATTTCTATAAAATAATTATAAACTAAATTTATAGTAAAATATTATTTATTGTAATTCTAATATTAATTCCTAGATATTAGCCCTTACACATAAAATATAAAAGTTTTTTACTCTAAATCTGCTTTCATCAAATTATTCTTCTTTAAATTTATTCAAATTTCATTTAAATTATTCTTTTTTTGCTTTAAAAAAACTATCCTACTATTCTACAAATTCAGTTAAATATAATGTTAATTACTGTCTCGAATAGGCTCAAAAAAGTAAGGTAAATAAGTAAGCTTTCTTGCATTTTCATGCTTAACTAATCCCAGTCACAAATACCAATTAATTATTAAAAAGATTTTAATTTGAAGCACAAAGACCACCGACATAGTAAATCTTAAATTAAGTAGAGACCATCTTCTTTGTTCATTTCCATTAACTTATTTGCACTTGTTCTTTTGTTTCCAAATTTTATAAAATTTAAGTTATTTAAAATTAATTTTTTATAATATTTATTAATATGAAAGCAATAATTCTTGCAGCAGGTCGGGGCAGTCGTATGAATGAATTAACTGAAGATATTCCTAAATGTCTTCTTGAAATTGGAGGGAAGTCCCTATTGAGCCAACAGATTGAATCACTCAGAGACGCTGGTATAAATGAAATTGCTGTTGTAACTGGTTACAGAAGGGAGTTATTAGTTGATCTTGGTTTAGTTGAATTTAATAATCCACGATGGGCTGTAACGAATATGGTTTCTTCATTGGCCTGTGCTGCCAAATGGCTCGAACTTGAACCATGTGTAGTTAGTTACTCAGATATATTTTATGATTCAACAGCAGTTATTTCTTTAATTAATGATTATTCTGAATTGGCAGTCACTTACGATCCGAACTGGTTAGAATTATGGACCTCCAGATTTGAGGACCCTCTAGTAGATGCTGAGACTTTCCGTAAAGATGAAAGAAATACAATCAAAGAGATCGGCAATAAACCCAACTCCATTGATGAGATAGAAGGCCAATACATGGGCCTTCTTCGCTTTACACCGTCTGCTTGGAAGAAATTTGTAGACATTCGTTCATCACTTGATTCAAAAACTTGCGACAATCTACATATGACTGGTGCACTTCAGCTACTTATTGAGCAAGGATATAAGCAAATAAAAGCTATTCCTTATTACGGTAAATGGGCTGAATTTGATTCTAGCAATGACTTCAAGATTTACAGTTAATATTTACATAAATTTACTTTTTAAAACACACTATGATATTTAAATTTATTTACGGCAATCATGTAAATTTTGGAAACGGCATTCATGACACCATGAAGTTGCTTAAATATGGTTTTGAAGAAAGTGGTCATGAATTACATTTTGAAAAAAATGTTTGCCCTGGATGTACCAATATAATTGTAGAACTTTTTACTTATGATTTCCTGCAGCGATGCATCGATGCTAGCAAGACTCCGGGAACTCGATTTGTGATTATTGCAACTGAGTTTATTACAGGCAAAACTTTCAATGATTTCAAAACTGTTGATAATACTAAAAACTTAGTATCAGCAAATCACTACGAGAAAAGAGATTACTGGCTAAAGCGATACACTACTTTTATAAAAGCAACAGAACTTGCATGCTCAGTTTGGCATCTCAACGAAATTGCCTCTGAGAAGTTCAAGGAAGAACTCTCAAGAGATGTACTTTACATGCCTCATTGTTATGTAAGTAAATTGGCTAATATTTGCACTTTTGAAAGGAAACAGGATATCGATTTTTTATTCACTGGAACACTTACCGCATTAAGAGAATCGATTCTTACATCATTACTTGACTCTGGTTATAAATGTAAATTCCTTGATTCATCCACTCCACCTCTGCAACGATTATCATGGGTTGAACGCTCTAAAATTGCTCTGAATTTGAAGCAAAATTCTGATTGGAAGTATTCTTCCAACAGCAGATATTACTATCATCTATGCAATGATTCCTTAATGATTTCTCACAAATGTGAAATTGATTGTGATCTCAGTATCTTCATTACTGAAGTAGAAGAGACAAAATTTTTAGAAAGTTGCAAAGAATTTATAAATAGCGACCGACATGTTTCACTAAGAAAAGCACAGACTGAAAAATTCAATGATGAAAAACCAAACGAAGGTTACTTCAAAGTTCTTATCGATAAACTAGGTATTTAGACTGAAAATTTCTATCGTAACTCCTGTCTTAAATTGTGAAGAATTCGTGTCTGAATGCATTAAAAGTGTTGAGCAACAAAACTATGCAGATTACGAGCACATTTTCGTGGATGGAGGTTCAACCGACAACACTATAAAACTCATTACAAATAGCGAAAGCTACATAAGAAAAAGAATATCTTTAATTCATGCTCCCAGTACTAATGCTTGCCAAGCATGGAATATTGGCATTGAAGAAACTGACGGTTATTTTATTGGTTGGTTAGGTGCTGATGACAAGGCAAATGCAGGTTCATTTAATAGACTAAAAGAAATTCATGAACAAAATCCCGAAGAAGAATTTATTTATGGTGATGCTGAGACCATCAATTCAAAAGGTGAGAAAACTGGACGATACGCCACAAAAGATTTCGAGATGGATCAAATGATTGGTTCTCCATGCAACTTTGCCGCTGCTGTTTCGGTTTTTATTTCAAAAACATTAATCAATAAAGTCGGAAATCTCCGAACAGATCTAAATGCTTGTGATTTTGATTTTTTTTTACGGTGTGCAAAAATAAAAAGACCATTTCGAGTTGATTTTACTTTTTCACAATACCGAATTCATGATGGAGGAATAAGTGGTTCAAAAGGTGGTGAAATTTACCCGAAGGAATTTTTCCAAATAGCTAGAGATCATGGTGCCAAATTTTTTTCTCAGGCTACCAAGGTTTATTTCTTCTACTTACTAAAAAAACTTTTTTCAGATAAACTATCAGATAGAGGAAATTTTATATATTATGGTAATTTAGTAAAGAGATCAATATCATCTGTTAAAAATCCTGCAATATTTGGTGCATCAATTACAGGAAAAGAATGCTACGATTATTTAGTTAAAAACAACAAACCTGCTATATGCTTTATTGACAATTTTCCGCCTCTAAGTCGAAATTATCAAGATTTACCAGTTTATCTTCCAAATGAATTTATCAAGATTAAAGATTCCGTAGAAACTGTGCTCTTAGCAAGTGGAAAAAGTAACCCATCAATGAGATCACAACTCAAGAAATTGAAGTTTAATGGAACAATCGTGGAATGGCGTGACCTCAAATCTTAAGTCAACTAGTTTTAATTAAAAGTAAAAAGAAAGTAATAACTTACGGTTCTTTTGATCTTTTTCACATTGGTCATTTGCGACTGTTGCAAAGAGTAAAAAATCTTGGGGATTATCTGACAGTTGCGATTTCAACTGATGAATTTAATGCCATCAAAGGTAAGAAAACCCTTATCCCATATGAGCAGAGAAGAGAAATAGTTGAAAACATAAAGTGTGTGGATCAAGTAATTCCAGAAACCTGTTGGGAGCAGAAGGCAACTGATATTAAAACTTACGACATCGACATTTTTGCGATGGGTAACGACTGGGAATGTAAATTTGATTTCCTAGGAGATTATTGTGAAGTTGTTTACCTGCCTAGAACAGATGATATCTCATCTACTGAGATAAAGAAGCAAATGGATGCTTTTCTTAAAGAGTATTCGATAGAACTCTGAACCGTATTCCTAATTTTAATGGCAAAAAAGTGTGGATCGCTCCGCACACGCCTCGTTCGACTATGTTTGCGAAAACATTTAATGACACTTTTCCATCTGCAACTATTTTGGGTTTCATTGATAAGGTAAAAACTGGAGAAAATATCGTGAAGCTAAATCATGTAGTCTCCACTTCGTTTGACTTCGTGCTCATCGTCTCATCAAACTATTTTTCCTCCATACACGCAGAACAAAAAAAAGTGCTACCATCCCGAAAGATCGTAAAGGTAGAAGTTGTAAATAATTGTTATGAATTTCTTGGGAGGACTGAGATTTTGGCTCAAAAGCTAAAAAATATTCCTCATCGGGTCCTACTCTCTTACCTTAAATTTTCTGTCGGTCTATTAAAGGTTTTTTCAATTAAACCATCATACATTGCCTTTATATCTAAGTCATTTGTCGGGAATAATTTAAAAGCATTACTCGTCGAATCATCAGCCAAAAAAAACAACACCATTCTTTTGACTGATAATGAATCTCAAAGATATGAATTTTCAAAAATTGGTGTTAAAACGAAAAAACTCCATTCCTTCTCAGGTTTTTGGACATTAGCCCGTGCCCAAAAAATTGTTCAAGACCAGGGAGACTTCACCCAACCCCTGAATCTTTTGCTTTCAAGGCAGGAAAAAATTCAAATGTGGCATGGCGTCCCTCTCAAAAGATTAAATAGGTTATTTGGTATAACTTACGACTGGATGATCAGTACATCAGATTATGTAAATGAGTCCTCCCTTAAGGATGTAATTGATGCCAAGAATTACAGTAATCTAGGGTATCCTCGAAATGACCTTTTACTGAAGGATCACAGCGTAAGAGATTTGATTCTTTGCGACAGAGAACTTTATGACCGTGCAAAAAATGCTTTCGTTACAAAAAAACAAAAAATAATTGTTTACATGCCGACTCATCGGGAATCAGCAACTTCTATAGGAAAGGCATCTTCGCATCTGATGCCATTAGACTTTGAATCGTTAAACACTTTTTGTTCTGAGAATAACTTTTTGATGGTGGTCAAACTGCATCCTTTTTTGATGCAGTTCCAATCTGATTTTTCACCACCCGAGGGCTATTTGAATGTTTATTTTCACTCTGCCCTGGGAGATATTTATCCTCTTTTAAAATACACGGATGTATTAATTACGGACTACTCATCGATCTATTTTGATTTTCTATTACTCGATAGACCCATTATTTTTTACAATTACGACTACGAGGAATATAGTTCAAACATGGGTGGTTTTGTTTATGATTACGATGAAAATGCACCTGGTTTGAAAGTTAGAACGCAAGATGAATTACATAAAGCAATGGTAACTTATCTTACTTCGGAAGACTTTTTAAGAAAACAAAGAGAAATAGTTAAAAACCGATTTCATAGATATCAGGATGAGAACTCATCTAATCGAATACTCAAGAGTATTTTTAATTGAGATGAACCTTTTCGCTTTATTTAATCAAAAAAACATTATTTATTATATTCATGAAATCTGAAGGTGAAAAAGTGAAGTCTCTTCAGTGGGCGATTGAAGAATTGTCCAAGCAGAGGGAAGAGTTGGATGGAAAACTTAAGATTGCCCGCAAGCGTGAGGAGACTGGTTCGTTAATTGATGAGGTTTATGCACAGAAGCAGGCACTTGAGAAACGTATCAATGCCTTAGAGGATGGTCTAAAAGTTTCATCTGAACTTGTAGATACTCCCTTAGATAATCTTGAAGATGAAATATCAAAGGTGAATGATAAACTTGAAATTGCACAAGAACGTTTGGAAAGTCTTGAACAAGAGCAGTATTTGGAAAATTTAGGAAGAAAACTTAACCGAAGTCATGATGAAGGTACCGGTAATACATACATTGATGAACCTGAAGTATCTGAAATGTTAAGTTCGCAAGCAACTGCCTCGCCACTAGATGACGATAATTCAGAATTTGAAAAGCAACTTTCTGTAACCACCCAAACTATGAGTTCCCCCAGTAATCGAATCGAAAGCGATCAAACCTCTTCCTCAAGATTATCTGAGGAAACTGTAGAACAAAGTGAACAACCAAAACCAACTGAAGTTCAAAAGGTGGTCTCTGTTCCTGTTGTTGGGCTTGAGGAAACAGCTTTGAAACTTGGGTTAGAACCAGATTTCTTAGTAACCAAAGGAACTCAAGCTTTGCTTCGAATGATTGCTCGTAATGGTGGAGAATTAAAATTCCCTCTTGAATTAGAGCAAATCGAGTAGTTTATAATTCAACGATTTTTAAAGTGGCCCTTTTGGGTCACTTTTTTTTGGTAAACTTCACATCCCTAACCTTGCTTAATAGAAATTAATTTAAGTATATTTTTTACCTTGCTTCAAAACATCTGTTAATCCGATAATCTAGTCATGAACAGTATTCTACAAATAATTCTACTTTCATTTTGCCAAGTTATTATTTTCACCCAAGTTGTAATTGCTGATGATAATTCCAGTAAGAGTACACAAGTAAATAAAAATCAATCTACAGTTAGCGAAAAATCAACCCACCCCGGAGAAGGTAATGCTGAACCAGAAATAGTTTTCCCCGAGAGGAAAACTATTCGTAATACCATAACCTTGAAAGGCTTTATCGAAGACCCTGATGCAGTATCTATTTCCATTGACACTCAAAACTGGTCGGATTTACGAGTCAGTTCTCCTCCTGTTCACGGCAAAACTATAAAAAAAGATGAAATTATATTGAAATTAGATATGGAAAAAATCAGGAACCATATCCAAGTGATTTCCCATGACCTAACAATGTTGGATCTTAATAAAGAAATTCTGCAAGCAGAGATCAAGCTAGCTGAAGAACTTGCATCTCTTGAGAAAGATGAAATCAATCGATTCGAAAAATATGTGAAGGAAGACTACAATCGTTATCATGAAATTTATTTACCTTTTGATAAAAGGTCTGCTGAAATGAGTCTTAAAAGGTACGAAGAAAACCTTGCTTACACCGCAGAAGAGCTTAACCAACTTAAAAAAATGTATCAAGCGGATGACCTAACAGAAGAGACCGAAGAAATTATCCTTCAACGAGCTCAAAACCAGTATGAACATGCCAAATTTTCCTTAGAGGCAGCCAAGATCAGAAACGAAGAATTCATGAACATCCAACTTCCCCGTGGCAAAACTGCCACTGATGCAAATTTTAATCGTGAAAGATTGTCGATTAAAACGATAAAGAAAATTAAGCCAAATCAACTAAATAGAAAGAAGTTGGAAGGAAAAAAATTGGTAGAGGAAAGAAAACAATTTGCAATGACCAAAGCCAAGATCGAAAAAGACCTAAAAATCATGGAAGCAATAAAAAGCCCATCTAATGGAATGTTGTTTTGGGGAACATTTGACCGGGGCAAATGGACAGGTGGCAATTCATTCAAAACCAAACTTCGAAAAGGTGGGGTTCTTAAATCACACGAAGATATTCTAACTATTTGTCCAAGTAAGAAAATTCAAGCTCGAATAAATTTGCCTGAAAAAGACCTTCATCAAGTCAAAATTGGTAGTAAAACCGAACTCAAACTGACCGCATCTGATGATTTGAAAATTAAAAGTTCAATCAGATCGATAAGTAAAACTCCTGTAGACCCAGGTATATTTGACCTTACGGCAGATTTCGTTCTGCCAAAGGGTTTTACCTCACCCGTACCTGGTTCTGCTTGTTCAATTGAATGTGTGACCTACTACCGCGAAAATGCAATCACCCTGCCCTCCTCGGTTATAAAATCTGATGACGATAGCCCGGAATCTAAATTTGTATATGTTCTTACCAAAAAAGGAAAACAGCAAAGGAAGAATATTGAAATCGGAAAAAAATCGGGGAAATCAGTCGAGATTCTTTCTGGTATCCGAATGGGTATGAAAGTCCTTAAAGACAAGCTCGCAGATTAACCAAGTCTACCTAAACCATACATAATATGGATTGGTACAGACTACTTATCATTTCACTCGTTCTGCTTTCATGTAAAAATGAGTCCTATGCCAAAATAGAATCTAATACTACCAAGATTCAGACAAAACCTGAATACTCTTTATTAGAAATAGGTGAATGTTTAGACAAAGGTGCCCGATTCCTCCTGGATAGACAAAATCCTGATGGATCATGGGGTTCAGCGCGACAAACCAAGGGACTTAATATTTTCGCACCCGTCCCTGGTTCTCACCGTGCTTTTCGATTAGCTGTAACTGCTTTATCGGTTTCTGCTCTCTTAGAAATCAAAGCAAACGATCCAAACTATGCGAAGTGCCTCCAAGTAAGTCAGCAGTATTTACTTGATAAACTTCCCGAACTTAGAAGAGCCAGTCCCATGGCTCTTTACAATGTATGGGCACATGCATATGGACTGCAGGCTTTAAGCCGGATGCATGACTTATCAGATAAAAAGAGTAAAAAGAAAAAAATAATAGAAGTGATGAACCAGCAAATTAAGATGCTTCAAACCTATGAATCCATCGATGGAGGTTGGGGATATTACGATTTTAATGCTCAAACCAAACAACCTTCTGGTTCATCCATATCATTTGTTAATGCTACTGGACTTGTTGCCCTAAAAGAAGCAGAAGAAGCCGGTGCCACCGTTCCTAAAAGGTTAGTATTACGAGCTTTAGAGGCAATTAAAAGGCAAAGGCTTCCAGATCACAGCTATCTGTATGGAGAATATTTGAAATACCGACCACGCCATGGAATTAACCGTCCTGCTGGTAGCCTTGGCCGTTCAAACGCCTGTAATTACGCATTGCAAGTCTGGGGAGACGAGACCATTACAGAAAAAGTTCATAAAATATGCCTCGATCGATTAATTAAAAGGAACGGTTGGCTCGATGTTGCCCGAAAACGCCCGATTCCTCATGAATCATGGTTCGCAGTAGCCGGATATTTTTTTTACTATGGACATCTTTATGCGGCATATTGTGTAGATAGTATCCCCACTGGAGATCAACCTAAATACCAAAAACAACTCGCCAAAATATTGGTACCCCTACAGGAAAAAGATGGCTCGTGGTGGGACTTCCCGTTCTATGATTACCACCAACAATATGGTACGGCAATGGCACTGCTAAGCCTTAAGAGGTGCCTACCTCAATAAAGAATCCTAAAATCACCATAGTGAGGATCACCTCCCCTATTTTCAGACCTTCGACTTATCCAATACCCACGCATTCTTTCGTCGACTCTTTTTTGAGCTTCATCCACACATTCTGTTGTACCCTCAATTAAGAGTTCGACACTACCATCGGCCAAATTTCTTACAAAACCTGTGACCTCAGAACCTTTCAACGCCTCTGATGTATTCCACCGAAAACCAACACCCTGAACTCTACCCTTGTAAATAATTCGCCTCCTCATAAATATCATCTCATTTAACTAAAAGTTTTGGGTAAAACACATTGACCTTTCAATAACTTACGATGAAAGTATTTGCATGGCGAAAGATTCTTGTTCAACTTAGGGAGTAGATTATGAGTCAATATGATTTCGATGGTAGTAACGAAGGGGATTGGGATGACGCAGGGGACCTTGCTTGGAATGAATCTGATTGGCAGGTTTTCCTTAGAAATTCGGATAAAGAAGTGGTTCGTTTCATGACCGCCTACAATAAAGTTAAAGATCAAGATGACAGGTTAGATGCTGCAGCCAATCTCATGGGTTGGCAGAGAGATGACTGGTCTTCCACAGATGAAATAGAATTTGATGAGAATGACATGCCTTTAATTAAACCTGTAGATATTGAAGAAATCAATAGTATGGATCCATATACTATTCACAGGCATCCAATCTACATTACATCAAGTGCTTTGTTTTCCTACCTAAGAGCTTCATGGGAACAATTGATGCGTAAAAACAAACAATCAAATGATACTGATTTGGCATGGGGATATAGTGTAAGTTTATCGGACGCCGAAAAGCATTGTATTATGGCTGCCAATTCCTTGGACCTAGGTGATTTTTTGCTCGCAGTATGTCATTTTAAAAAAGCACATTCTGCTCTTAATGAATCGATGCGTATAAATCGTTTATTTACACATAACAGTAATAAAAAACTAAAAGTTTATCAGGAAGAAACCAATAGATGTATGTATGACCTTCGTGAAATTTGGTTACGGGTGATGAGTGATTGTCGCAAATAACATTTTCACCATGATCATTAATGAATCAAAAAAATCCTAGTCTGCTGAGGATTTGATATTTCTTCCCATTAATTATGATTCTAAAGTACATTTTATTATTAGTATTTACCCTCCCTATCTCATTTGGGTTTTCCAATGAGAAAAAACCGAATATTCTTTTTATATTTGCGGATGATCAATGCTATGAAACTATAGGTGCATTAGGCATTACTGATATTGAAACTCCAAACCTAGACCGATTGATGGAATCGGGAACTAGTTTCACCCGTGCTTACAATATGGGTTCATGGAGCGGAGCGGTCTGTGTAGCGAGTAGACATATGTTAAATACCGGCAGGTTTATCTGGCAGGCACAGCAAGCCTCCAATGACGCTGAAAAGGAAAGAAGCTCGGGTCGATGGTGGTCGGAGTATCTTAAAAAAGCTGGATACAAGACTTACATGACAGGAAAATGGCATGTTCGTGCAAGTGCAGAAAAGTGCTTTGATGTGGTCAGTAATGTTCGAGGCGGAATGCCAAATCAAACTCCAGAAGGATATAATCGCCCATTAGTAGGTATGCCTGACCCTTGGAGCCCGTACGATTCCACATTCGAGGGATTTTGGAAAGGAGGAAAACATTGGAGTGAAGTAACTGCTGATGATGCGATATCATTTTTCAAAGAGGCTAAGAAACACCTTCAAGAAGAACCTTTTTTTGCCTATGTTGCTTTCAATGCCCCTCATGATCCAAGGCAAGCACCAAAATCGTTTATAGATAAATATCCTCTAGATCGCATAAAAATCCCTCCCAGTTTCCTATCAGAATATCCTTACAAGAATGAAATTAAGTGCCCACATAACCTGCGCGATGAACGGCTCGCACCGATGCCACGGACCAAGCATTCTATAAAAGTTAACCGACAAGAATATTATGCCATAATTACGCACATGGATGAACAAATCGGTAAAATCCTCGATGAATTAGAAAACTCGGGGATGGGTAAAAATACCTATATTTTCTTTTCGGCTGATCATGGACTTGGAGTAGGGCATCACGGTCTTTTGGGAAAGCAGAATCTTTACGAACACAGCACGAGAGTTCCCTTCATTGTCAAAGGACCAGGAATCCCAAAGAAAAAGAAAATCACAGCACCAATTTACCTTCAAGATATAATGCCTAGTACTCTTGCTATTGCCGGTGTAGAAAAACCTAACCATGTACAATTCCACAACATTTTACCCCTAGCAAAAGGCCAAGATAAGAAATCTCCATACAAAGAAATTTATGGGGCATATCTAGATGCTCAACGTTCTATCACCGTCGGTAATACAAAAATTCTAGTCTATCCAAATGTACCCATTATTCGAGTTTATGATATTTTTCGCGATCCATTTGAATTGAAAGACATAGCAAAAACAAAAAAAGGGAAATCAATAATTGCCCAATTATTTCCGAGACTGATTCGTCTACAAAATCAAATGGGTGACAATTTAGATCTACGTAAAAGTTTTCCCTCTCTTGCCTCTAAAATCTAATTTTATGGGGATCCACCCTTGCTACATTGCTTTACTTTTCAGAAAGCTCTAAACATAAAAGTCTTCGACTGTCCCTAGCAAACAAGACTCCATTTGAGTATGCGAAATGAGCTCTGCCTGTTCCTAAAATTTGCTGTTGGAATAATATGGTGAATGCATTGTGGTCGGCTTTAAATATTAATAATTCTCCATCCTCGGTAAGGCTGACAATTTTACTTCCTAAGCGAATGAGATTTCCTGTAGTAAGTCTTTTACTACTCCACATAATATATCCATCTTTAATTCGAACGCACCGTAAAATTGTTCCTCGCTCTTGCCTACCATGAAACCCAAATAGGTAACCTTTATGAGATACTGGGGTTGAATAATGACAATCAAGAATCCCGCCCTTCTTCCACCTGCTTTCAAAATTAGGGTAAGCACTACTTCTGTTTTGGGAAAAACTCCATAAACCTGCCCCAACATCATAACAAGATGACAGAAATAATCCTCCTTCTAACACCAGGGGACTTGCTGCGTTAACGGAAGCATTGATGGGTGAACGAAATTCATCAAAATATACTTCTTTACCTGAATGAAAATCGATGACCACTAGTCCTTCTTTCATAAAACCAACAACAAGAATATTATCTCCATCATTAATAGGAACTACGGATGCATAATCATTGGTGTAAGCCTTTCCTTCCCATAAAGTCTTTCCAGTAAGAAGAGAAAAAGCCACGATACCTGCCCGGTCGCCTCCCACATCAAGAATAACTTTATCTTTCAATATTAAAGGAGAAGAGCATCTGCCAAAAAATCCCTGTGGTGAACCAAATTCTTTTTTTAAGTCCCTAACCCAGATAAGTTTACCACTGACTGAATCTAATCCATGGAGTAAACCTTGTGGACCGTGAGTTACAAGAATTTTTTGGCTTACAGCAGGTGTTGAACGCGGACCATCCTTCATTCCAAATGAGTCACGATAATCAGAAAGATATGTAAAACGCCATTTCCTCTCTCCACTCATAATATCCCAAGCAGTCACATTTTCATTTTCTTCAATTCGGTCATGTAAGTATACAAGTCCCTCACTAACAACGGGAGAAGACCACCCATTACCTACTGATACTTTCCAAAGAACTTCTAACTCTTGATTATTTTTGACCGTATTTATTTCTTTATCCATGGACCCATCATGGTTAGGCCCCAACCAATTAGACCAATCCCCTGAACCTAAACAAAAGGTTGGGAAAGATAACAATAGAATAACCCAAAAAGAACTTTTCTTCGCTTTACTCATTTTGACTACGATAAAGAGGGCTTTCAGTTGCGCATCTTTTTTAGAATAGTTTTGCGAGGAACTCCCAACCCTAATTCTTCAGCATATCTAAGAAGTAAAGAATTCGTCACTGACCTCACTGAAAAACCACGCTCTTTTCTTTGTTTATTAATTACCTTCCACGCCAAGTAATCTATAGCGAAAGGATTCCTTCCTAGTAAAAAGCTAGATTCTTTTTCCGAAAAT
The DNA here is from genome assembly GCA_028042835.1 of Opitutales bacterium. Lineage (GTDB taxonomy): Bacteria > Verrucomicrobiota > Verrucomicrobiia > Opitutales > Seribacteraceae > Seribacter. Next base: position 96,200 of record JAOFOL010000002.1, read on the forward strand.
TGAGAATCAAATCTTTGTCCATTAGCAATTTGAAATGTGCTAAAATCTAAAATTGAAAATATTCTCTTATCCCAAATTTCAGGAATTGCCATTACCTCTGCTACAGTAGCAGGCGCCATTGTTTTTTTCTGCCTAAATCGACCATGATTACTCATCGAACCCAAGGTCATGTTTGATGAAGCTCCATCGATTCCTAAAAAAACATCATCCTTTGGAACAGCGAGGTTGATCCAATATGCATCTTCGAAAATAGGAGCAGGAAGATAACTCTTTCTTTCTTGCTGTAAACGAGCCGTTGCGTCCGTTGGAAATTTCAGGATAAACTTTGCTCGGTCAAAAGATGTGGGAGGTAAAGGACTATCATGAAACCAACCAGCCAGGAAATAACCAGGATCTAAAGAGCTAATAACTCGATGCCCTTTGAAATCATTGCTCCCTCCTGAATCAGCTAAAAAGCCTGCTGCTTTTAACCCATCCACGTTCCGGTCAAAAAGAACAATGTTTTGTTTTTTGAATCCACGCCTTTTTAACCATTCAAGGAGAGCTTCCACCAAAAAAACTGATGTATGCATTCCTGGAGCATAAGTAGTTTCTAGTTTAATCGCGATTTTTGGATATGCTTGAGGTTCGATCTTCAATAAATGATCCTCTTCAAAAGATGATAAGACTTTCTGTAAATTATCAAAATACTCCTCTGCGTTATTTCCTGCCCTGCCTAAATAAGAAAACATTTCTTCAACTTGTTGAGTTGATGAAGTAGAGGTATTTAAATCATTTTTTTGATAAATCGATGTACCTTCTTCTGCAAAAACGAAGAAAGATGTGAATAAGGAAATAATAAATAAAGCTACCATAACTTGACGTTTACCGATACTATGCAAAAGAAATAATCATGCGAATAGCAAACTTATCAAAACTTATCTCGCTTTTAGGGTTGGTGCTACTTTATTTTTCAGGGTGCTCAGCAGAAAACTCAAATGATAATGATCCTTCAGCTGAAAGCTTAGAGACAGCTCCAGAAAAACAACTCCCAGACTTATCTGAAGCTGTGGAGAAAAGGTTCGAAGGGAAAACAAGTGAAGCAATCAAAATACTCAGAGACTTTAATGTCAAATTCCCTGACTCACATGCCATCCTCATACAGCTAGCAAGGGCTCTACATGAATCTAATCAATATGCCTTAGCTTCCTTTAGGTTTGACCAAGCGATTTCAGCTGGAGCCCCCAAACAAGCACTTAAAGAAGCTGCCGTTTCTTACTCTTCGGCTGGAGACTATGAATCTTCAGCCAAAAGGTATGCGGATTACCTTGTTTTAGAAGATGATCCAAAGACATGGGTACAATACGGTCGCACATTAGCTAAAATTAAAAAAACGACCGATGCCATTAACGCATTTTCCAAAGGAGCCAATCTGCTAACATACGAAGACCGCCTCCTCATGGGCAACCTTTTCGCTGCAAAAAAACTTTTACCACAGGCTCAGTATTGGTATGAGGAAGCGTCAAAGGCAAATAAAGCTGATGCCGACCCACTCCTTAAAATTTTGCAAATCAAACTTAATAGCGGGGATGAAGATAAAGCGGAATCGCTAATCTTTGACCTAGAAAAAGTAAATCCTGGCATCATCGATAAGACAGACCTTGCCGATGCATCAGCAAATTTGCTTCGACGCACGAAACTTGGAGTTTTTATTCGCAAAGGAATATCTCCCTTAGGTCTATCAGTTTCGCAACTAGTCTCTGGTTTAACTAAGTCAACGAACGCACAACCCAAGAAAGTTACTTCCGCTGGGCCAAAATTACCACCTACCAGGCCTTTGCTTGAGCCCTATCCTGATATTGAAACAAAATCAAATGAAGCCCTACCTGCTCCACCCGCGTTGATATCAAGTGCTGCTGAGAATCAAAGCTTAGCCAACGTATTTTCGTCTCCCCCAATAGATGTCAGTCCTGAACCTGTAATTTCTAATGTGGAAAATGCTCGAATCTCTTATCTTGACCGCAGATATCAAGATACTTTGTCTTCTGCAAGAGCAGCATTAAAAGAAAACCCCAAGAACGCGGAAGCTTGGAAACTTTGTTCTCAGGCACATTTTCAGATAGGCGAAGCGCAGGAAGCAGAAATGACTATTCTTGAAGCAATAAGGCACGATCCAGTCAGCTTAAATATACGAATGGATTATTTGCGGATAGCTAGGGAAACCCTCAGTTCAAATAGATATTTAGCAGAACTTGAAAAAGCTCGTGACATATTTCCTGAATCAAGTGATTTAGTATGGGAGCTGGCAAGAAGGTATCATTTAGTTGAACGAATGCCCGTTACCGCTGGTATACTTTACCGAAAAGTACTTGAATTAGAACCCGAGGGAAGTGGCCTTGCAAATCAAGCGGAAATGGAACTCCTTAAACTAAGGGAATAAGTTCTATTTAATCATGCCTAGACTTGCTGATGGGTTCGTAGCCGAATTAAAAGACAGAATCGACTTACACGATTTGATAAGTCGTTATGTACAGCTTAAAAAGAGCGGTTCAAGTTGGGTGGGATTAAGTCCGTTCAACAAAGAAAAGACTCCATCCTTCTATGTCCATCCTATTAAGGGTTTCTTTAATTGTTTCAGCTCAGGAGAAAAAGGAGATGGAATTACTTTTGTTCAGAAAATGGAAAACCTTGATTTTTACGAAGCAATCGAATACCTCTCCCGCGAATTCAGTTTTCCGCTTCGTTTTCAAGAAGGCACATCTAGCTCTCAACCCCTGGGTCAATCAATAAGAAAGGAACTATTTACGCTTCAGGAAACGGTTAAAGACTGGTTTAGCGAACAAATGAAAACAGAAGGAGTGGAAAGCGAAGTTGCGAGAAAATATTGGTTAGAAGAAAGAAGCTTTTCTCGTAATATCGCCAGTGATTTTGGAGTTGGGTATGCACCCACTGACCGTTTTGCATTAGGGCGTTTTCTTAAGTCAAAAGCCGTACCAGAGAAACTCTTAGTTAAATCTGGACTTTTCTATGAAAGAAAAAATCAAGCGGACTGGGTATCTATTTTTTGTGGACGACTCATGATTCCAATCCGGGAAAAACTCGGCCGAATTTGTGGATTTACCGGTAGGAAACTATCCGTCACGCCAGAGTGGGGAGAAAAAAAAGCTCCGAAATATGTTAATTCCCCCGAGACTCCCATTTTTCACAAAGGTCAATTATTATTTAATCTCGATCTAGCTAACAAAGAGATTAACGAAAACAAAGATTTTCTCTTAGTTGAAGGGCAACTCGATTCAATCCGATGCTACACTGAAGGTTTTAAAACCACGGTAGCTCCTCAAGGAACTGCTTTTAAGGATACACAAGCTGAATTATTGAGGAAATCGAACCCCAGGCGAGTGGTTTGCCTGCTTGATGGAGATCAAGCAGGACAAAAAGCAGCCTTATCCTATGTTCCAATTTTCCTCAAGGCAGGACTAGATGCACGTTTTGCTACCCTGCCTGTTGGTTCTGACCCCGATCAACTTTTAGTCAATCATGGTAAAGAAACGCTGCAAAAAATCATCGAACAAGGCGAACCAATGGTAACTTATGTATGCGGAAAAATTTTAAGTAACAAACCTACACCACAGGAGAAACGAAAAGTAACAGACTTCTTTTTCCCCCCTTTTTCTGAAATGGAATCACTCGTAATTCGAGACTCTTATTTAAATGATTTGGCAGAAGCTCTTAATGTCCCACCACAAGCCGTAAAATCAGATTTTCAAAAATTCATCAGAAACCGTAAACCTGCTTATCAAGAAAGATCATCTACCCCTTCCACGCAAAATGTCGAACCTAAGCCAACAGAACGATTGACAACAGCTGAAGATGATTTACTTTACTGCCTTTTGCATGATGTTCGACTTGGAAGTTCCCTTGCACAAATCATTGATCCTTCGTGGCTTGACACTAAGGTCACTGCTGGTCGGATACTCGGAAAAATACTCGCTGAAATCCTTGCAGATGGCCCATTGGATGGTAATGAGATGGAAGAACTTCTTGAATCAGATGATGAAAGATTTATTTTCCAAAATCTACTATTCCAAGAAACCGAAGAAGGTAATGACACATCTGTTATGGAAACAGCTAACCACTGTATCTCTGCATTATTCGCTAAGTCTTCACGAAAAGCTGAAAAAAAGCTTTTAAGTTACCTCAACCACCCAAACCTAGAAAATCCCTCAACCACTGAACTAAGATCTCAACTAAAACTCATTAGAAACTCCCGAAATTCTCCACCTCAAATCACTGAAAATGAGTTAGATCCTAAACTTTAAGATGCCTACAACCAAATCAAACAAGACCACAACCAAAGTTGCTAAAACTAAAGCAACTTCATCTAAGACTTCAACAACTAGAAAAGTTGTGAGTAAAAAAGCTACGGAGAAAAAAGTATCGAAGCCCAAAGCAGCTGCACCGAAGACTGCAAAAGCGAAAGCTACCGTCGGGAGAAAAAAGAAAGCCACAGCTAGTGCAGCTGAAAGCACCGCTATTTCCTCAACGAAATTAGCTGCAAAAAAAGTTAGTAAAGACGCTGAACCTCATGCCTTAGATGATGCCGTTACCGAAAAAGTAAGGGAACTAATTCACTTATCCAGAGAACAGGGTTTCTTAACCTATCGTGATGTTGACAAAGCACTGCCCAAAATTGCGGATCAACCAGAAGAGCTTCAAAATGTAATCTCAATCTTTAATAATTTAGAAATTAAATTATTGGATTCAAAGGATGTTGAGAAATTTAAAAAGAAAAAAGAAGAATCAGAAGAAGAAACCGCTAGGTCAAACCAGAGCGACATGCTTGATGACCCTGTCCGGATGTATCTTAAGCAAATGGGCAAAGTACCCCTCCTCTCAAGGGAAGAAGAGGTAGATATCTCCAAAAGAATTGAAAGTGCTGAAACGGCTGCTCTTAAAATCATTTACTCGGTTTCATTGACCAATGACTTTCAGCTCGAAATCTGCAAAAAATTACTTGAACGTGAAGAAAGGTTTGATCGAGTCGTATTAGATAAAAAAATCGACAGTCGCGAAGCTTACTTCAGGTCACTAAACAAACAAGTCATTGCTCTTGAGGAACTCGATTCAAAAATCAAGAAAGCTTGGATAAGTTTTGAGAAGGCTGCAAATTCAACCCAGCAAAAAAGATCATTAACCCGATTTAAAAATCACGAAAGTGAATTGGCTCCTATTTTCAAAAAGTGCTGCTTAAAGCTAAAGGTTTTTGAAGACTTTCTACATCGTGCTAATCCTGAATTGAAAGCAATTGCTCGCAATCTTCATAATCTTGAGCTTTCCAAAAAGGATTTGGCTAAGATAAAAAGAAAAGGAGTGAAACTTGAACAAGTCAAAAATGACCTTAAAGAGGCCCGTTCGAAATTCCGGATGGAACCTGAGGAACTAGTTGCCCTCATTAAAGAGCTTAGGCTTAACATGCGCCTCGCTCACAAGGCGAAGACTGAGATGGTGGAAGCTAACCTTCGCTTAGTTATTTCGATTGCAAAAAAATATACAAATCGTGGATTGTCTTTTCTAGACCTCATTCAAGAAGGAAACATGGGCTTAATGAAAGCAGTAGAGAAATTTGAATATCGTCGTGGTTACAAATTTTCCACTTATGCTACTTGGTGGATCCGACAAGCGATCACAAGATCGATTGCCGATCAAGCTCGTACTATTAGGATTCCTGTCCACATGATCGAAACCCTTAATAAGGTCATGCAGGTTCAAAAACAGCTTTTACAGGAACTTGGACATGAACCTACACCTGATGAGGTAGCGAAAGAAATGGGACTGCCTTTAGACAAGGTCCAGGGAATCATGAAAATGGCTCAACAACCCATCTCCTTGCAAAGTCCAGTGGGAGACAGTGATGACACTAATTTCGGAGATTTCATTGAAGATAAAGGGGCAGAAAATCCCTACGATATGACTGCCTATTCCCTTCTCCGTGAAAAAATTATTGATGTTTTAGATTCCCTTACGGAAAGAGAGAGAAATGTACTTTCTTTACGATTTGGGCTAAAAGATGGTTACAGTCGAACCCTTGAAGAAGTTGGAAGGCAATTCAAAGTTACTCGTGAACGAATTCGTCAAATCGAAGCAAAGGCACTCCGTAAGATGCGTCACCCTACTAGAATACGTCAATTACATGGTTTCTTCGAAGCTGATCAAAGCTCTGTAAATAAACCTAAACCCGAAGCTTTACGCCAATTAGGGCTGTAACCCTCTTTTGTTAATCCTCTAAGAGACATACAAAAAAGTTGCTTAGCTGAATGGGCTGAACTAATATAATACCATGACAACTATTACTCCAAGCACTCTAGCATTTATCGGAAATTTCGGTGGCGGAGAGATCATTCTCATATTTTTGATTGTTCTCTTATTATTTGGTGCGAAAAAAGTACCAGAATTATTTCGTTCTTTGGGAAAAGGAGTTAATGAATTCCGGAAAGCAAAAAATGATTGGGAGCAGGATATTCAAGATGTTATGAACCAAGAACCTTTAGAGGATCATGACTTTGACCAAAAATCTTCTACAAGTGAAGATACAGAGAAGGTTAAAACAGAAGGCGAAAAGCAAACTGCTAGTTAATCAATTTTACCCGCCAGCCAAAACTGGCTTAAATCCCATAGCGTAGAGCCATTCACAGACGACCTCGCGTTGATCACCTTGTATTTCCATCTGATCATCTCGCCAGCCACCTCCAGTTCCTAAACGAGACTTTAGTCCTTTGAGCATACGTTTAAAGTCACTTTCTAAAATTCTTGAAGGAAATCCGCGTATCGTGGTAACTGTTTTTCCTCCACGACCACTTTTCTCTCGCCTTACCTCCAAACGCTCTCCCCTCCCTATGCGATCATTCTTTGGAAGTTTGACTACCGGAGAAGTTTGTTCATCCGATCGTACCGGCAGAGATGCTAAGCCTTCAGTGGCTAAAGTACCAAATGGATTTGCCCCAAATTCCTCATTCGAATTAGTAGGCAAACGATCTTTCTTCTTTGTCACTGGTTGCAAGTCCCCTTCGTTGGCTCACCGCCTTCAATCCAAAGTAATGCCTTCTCATAACTTCTATTCTGCAAAAAATGACGTAACTTCGGATGTAAGTCATCTGGCTGATTTGAAACGATGTCATCTAGATTACGTAAAGCTGACACCAAGTCAGGTTTCTCATTTTTAACAGGAGAAACAATAGCCCTCAAAGACTTTTTTATATTTTCCATCATGTGCTTACTACAAATAGAGTGTTAGTAATTGGACAAGCTTAAAGCATTACAATAAAACAATGGAATCTAAAAAAGTATGTGTTCTAGGAGCTGGCTTATCTGGGATTTCCCATGCACTGAATAAACAAGGCAGAGGACAGGAGGTCACAATTATAGACCGAAACAACGAAGTTGGGGGAGTTCTTCAGTCAAAAAAGACTCAAGGATACTTAGTAGACTTTGGAGCTAATACGCTAAGCTTGCGATCCAAACAAACAGAAGACTTTCTGAAAAAATATAAGGTTTTGGATCACGCAATAGATGCAAATTTAAATTGTTCTAAACGTTTTATTGTAAGAAACAATAAGATCATTTCTTTACCCCAGGGATTCCTTACCTTTTTAACTTCATCCTTCCTCAGTCCTTTGGGAAAAGTTCGTTTGTGCATGGAACCATTTATATCATGTAGAAAGAATAATTCTGAAGATGAGTCGATGGGAGCATTTGTTCAACGTCGCCTTGGAAAAGAAGCTCTAGATTATGCGGCAAATCCATTTATTGGCGGAATATATGCATCTGACCCAGAAAGTTTAGTTCTCAAACATGCATTTCCTGCCTTGTATGAAATGGAAAATAAACACGGTTCCATTTTTATTGGCATGATAAAAGGTAAAAAGAAGAACGAAAAATTGTCAAAATCTCGCCTATTATCCTTCAAAGAAGGAATGCAGGAACTTCCGAAACGTTTGGCAAAAAGCCTGATAAAACCTCCTATTCTTGGCTTCAAAATTAAGGAAATTAAATCAAACCAAAACGGTCAATGGTGGGTACGTGGCGAAAGTAAGGAAGGAAATCTTTTTGAAAATTTATTTGATGAAGTTATATCAACACTTCCTGGTCATACCTTATCAGAAATCAACTGGCATGGGGTTAATCAAGATGACTTGATCACCACATTGACGAAAGCTACTCACCCTCCCTTAGCTTTAACTTTTCTTGGCTTCAAGAGAGATCAAATTTCTCACCCATTGGACGGTTTTGGTTTTCTCATACCTGAACTTGAAAAAAGGAAAGTGTTGGGAACTCTTTTTTCCAGTACTTTATTTCCTAATCGGGCTCCCAAAAATCACTCACTTTTAACAAGCTTCATTGGTGGTGAAAGAAACCCCGAATTATGCAATCTTTCCGATGATGAAATCATAGCCCTATCCATTTCTGAAAACAGTGATTTACTAGGTATCAGTGGTCTACCAAATTTCGCAAAAGTGATTCGTTGGCCAAAATCAATACCCCTCCCTGATCATTCCATGGGTCAAAGAAAAGTCGCTGCATTAAAATTGAATAGTCAAAACAAAGGTTTATTTTTCAAAGGGGCTCATATTTCTGGAGCACCTCTTCCTAACTGCTTAAATCCCGAATAGTTATAAATTTAAAATCAAAATCAAACCATTGGAAAGATTGCCTAAGGCTAATTACTTGTTAAAATATAGTCATCTAAAACATTCTTAATTCTCATGTCACACAACGAATCAAATTCTTCCGTAAAAACTCTTGTCATACTTCTTAATATGGGTGGTCCCCAAAATAAAGATGAGATTCATCCTTACTTAAAAGAACTTTTCCAAGATAGAGAACTTTTAAAGTTACCGTTCCAAAAAATTCTAGGTAGAATTATAGCTTGGCGAAGAACTCCTAAAATCCAGGAGAGATACGAAGAAATCGGACAGTACTCACCTACAAAGAAAATTATGGACGAGCAGTGTGCAGAAATTACTAAGAAACTAGATGTAGAACGCCCTCAATCTGCTCCACACCTTTGTCTATCAGGTTTTCGTTATTGTTCTCCCAGAACAGGGGAAATGATCAAAAAGCATAAAAATGCTGAAAAGATCATCCTATTTTCACAATATCCACAGCATAGTTGTGCAACAAGCGGGTCATCCTTATGCGACGCGTATCGCTGGTTAGACAAGGAAACTGATAAAAGTTTCCAAAATAGAATTTCAGTGATCGATCAATGGTGGGATAGGAATGATTACTCAGAACTCTGGGCGATGTTGATCAAAAAAAAGTTTGAAGAAATGAAAGCCTCTCATGGATTAAAAGATGAAGAGATCAGGATCATTTACTCTGCACACAGCCTTCCCGAATCCTACTGTCTGGAAAAAGGTGACAAATACAACGAGGAGATTACAAACTCAATGGAGCGTATTGAAAAAATCCTTTTATCATGGGGACTTAAGCATGAGGGCGCTTTAGCCTGGCAAAGTAAAGTAGGTCCACAGCGGACGAAATGGCTCACACCCAGTACTCCCTCTGTAATTGCAGAAACAAAACAAAAAGCTATTCTAATGGTACCGATCGCATTTACCACCGATCACATAGAAACACTTGATGAAATAGACATTGAATTTCGTGGTTATGCGGATGAAGTAGTCGACCACTTTGAAAGAGTTGACTGTTTTAATATGGAAGAAAAGTTTATCGATTTATGCACCCGACTCATAACAGAACACATTGAGTCTGACTATAAATCTTGTATTCGCCCTACCTGCATCAACTGCGAAGGCACAGATTGTGCATCCATGAGAAAATATTTCCAATCCTACCCGATTAGTCAAAGAGATCTAACCTCCAATTCTCACGAAAAAGTCTCCGCTTAATTACATCAATAAAATCAGGCTGCTTCACCGGTAAGAAATCTTTATTGTGAATTTTCAAGACACGCGGGATCTCCTATGGTTAGCCGGAGGCTTATACGGAGTCGCTTTTTTTATTGGATTACTAAAAACATTTAAAAATAATTTCTCCCTTTTTCGAGAAGCTCCGTTCATCGCCATATCATTTGGTTTCATTGTTCACACACGTGCCCTTTATTTCAGAGGTTTGGATGTACACGGTTGCCCACTGGGAAACACCCTAGAAAGGGTTCAATTTATTCTTTGGTCTTTAATTTTGGCGTTTTTAATCCTTCGCCTTCTTTGGCGACTAGATTTGCTTGGGTCTTTTTGCGCCGGACTTTCTTTTTTCGCAGGATGGTTATCTTTACTCTTTCCAAGCCTAGATTCTAAATACTGGCTGTTAGAAAACTATCAAAGATTATTCTCAAACCCATGGGTTGAATTACATGCCTCGATTGCAATTTTCAGTTATGGTATATTTTCACTTTTATCAATCGTATGTGCGATGTATCTAGTTCAACATAAAGCTCTGCTAGATCGTGCCACCGGAAAACTTAGCTCCTTCCTACCACCTATTCATGACCTTGAACATGCAGCGTTTCGATTGCTTTTGATTGGAACACTTTGCTTAACTCTTTCACTTATTGTAGGAGGAATGCACTGGTTGCGGCATCCTGAGTATGTTACCTCGATTAAATTATTTATCACTTTAATCTTGTGGGCAGGATATTGTCTTTTGTTTTTTCTAAGGTGTTCAAATATTTTGTTTGGCTCTAAATTTTCAAAAGCTTCGATTGCTCTTTTTTTAATCGCCATGCTCAGCATGGGGTTCATGAGCTCAAAAGATAAAAGCTCAACTATTTTGCAACCTCAACAGACTTCTCAGGAATAAATATGAGTGTGCAAAATCAATCACTCCATCTACTTGGTAGCTCTCATCATGTTGCAGATCTCGGAATTAGAGAGAAAATAAACCTACCTGCAAGTGCCATTGATGAGTTTTACCAAGGTCTAAGACAATTACCGGGTCTCGAGGAGTGTCTTTTATTAAATACCTGTAACCGTACCGAAATATACGGAGCAGCAAACAATGGTTTCTCCCCTAACCTACTCTGCGAATATCTAAGTGAATTCCGTAAGATAGATTATGATTTCCTTGCTCAGCACTCTTACCAACACTCGGGAGAAAAAGTGGTTAAGCATCTTTTTGAAGTCAGTTCTGGAATTGATTCACAAATGGTGGGTGAAACCGAAATATTGGGTCAGGTTAAGAAGGCATATGAAGACGCATGCACCCGCAACGCTGCCGGAAAGATGCTTAACCGACTTTTTCAAAAAGGCTTTCAGGCTGCTAAATGGGCACGTACCAATACTGGGATATCCAAAGGGCAGGTAAACCTTGGTAATGTTTTATGCGAACTAGCTCGGAGAATCTTTGGAAAAGTATCAAATTCTCGACTTCTGGTAATCGGTGCAGGAGATGTGGCTGAATCTGCATTAGAAGCATTTAAATCACGAGGCTCCCAAGCAATCACAGTCACTGGGCGTACATTTGATTGGTGTCCATTAAGTAGGCGAAAACCAGATGAATTGGCTGAAAAATATGGTGGATTCGCTCTATCTTTCTCTAAATTCCAGGAGTCACTTCATCACTTTGATGTCATCCTTACATCTACTGCCAGTGGAAAAGCAATGATCACTCCTACCGAGGTTCAGCTAGCTATGAAACGAAGGCCTTCAAAACCACTCTTTCTCATTGACGCATCGGTTCCCCGCAATATTGACGAAAAAGTGGCCCGTATAGATAATGTTTTTCTCTACAACATGGACGATGTCTCTGCCATTGCTAATGAAAATCTTAAGACAAGAGAAGCTGAAGTCGATCGTTGCCGTCATGCTTTGGCAAAAAAAGCTATTCGAATATGGGAACAAATGACTGTTCAACCTAATTCCATCTCATCTATCAACCAGTCGGTGACTCCGAACTCTTGAGTGTTACTTAATATTTTTTTAAGTTCCACTGAAGCAGTCTTATATTTTTTTATACCCTGAAGATTTTCAAGGGTATCCTTTATCTCTGAGAATAAAGAATTACCAGTCGCTCCACTTTGGATCAATTCACGATAAGGAGGATTCTTAGGGAGTAGTATATTTGCCATGCCCAAATACGGTACACGAAGAACCAGTTTTCCGAATAGATATGTTAATGGGTGTGCTTTGTAAGCAATAACTCCTGGAATTCCTGCCAATGCACAGCCAAATGACATGGTACCCGAACTCATCAGTGCTGCCCGAGCAGTAATGACTAGA
>JAOFOL010000020.1 GCA_028042835.1 Opitutales bacterium
ATGGAGATATGCCATCCGCTCCAATCAAGGCATCTGCCTGAATCCAGTAAGACAAAAAAGCACATATGGAAATCAGCCCAAGAACTCGCCCAAAAAACCAATGAGCAAAAGTAAATGAATAGTTTGTATATCCCAATTGCTCGAAAACCTTCAGGGAAAAAGCTTTTTTTTCTCTTACAAGGTTTTCAGCGTAAACTGATTCCTTTTCAAGCATACCTCCACATTTATGACTTCTGAGCGTAGCATATGCAATCTAATGAAAAGAATAATAATTATTAATCTTTTAAAAGAAAGATAAACAGAGATAAGAAATTGGGTCACTCCCTGGTGTGGATGTTTTCCTAAAAAACTTATCTTAGGAGGCTTATTTCAAGAACTTTTGCTTTCTGAGGTAGCGATCTAGCTCACCCATCCACTCGTAATAAGTCTGAGGATCCATGGCAAAGGATTCAATGGCCATGGGCCGGTTTGATTTAGGGTCAGATGGTTTGGGTAAGTGGAAAGATTTTCGGCTCGAATGAGTCGAGTAGGATACCTCCGCACCGGCATTTTTGTCGTTTGGTTCAAATACACTGATGTGAGTGATCGGATGGTCCATGCTAAAACTATCTATTTCAACGATGAATGAGCACAAATCTCAGTAGTCAACAAAAAAGCCTGGTTGAACCCAGGCTTTCTTGAACTCGTCAGAGACGAGATAAATCGTTTCGGATCGAATTACTCGGAAGCGTTACCTTCGGAGTGATTGTGATCGCCTGAGCAGCATTCACCGTCTGCACCACAGCATTCAGCTTCGGCAGCACCACCGCAGGAGGCAAACAATCCAAGAGAAATGATTCCAAGAATAGAGAGTAAGTATTTCATGTTATATATATTAAGTTGAGAGCCAAGGCTCGTGTTCAAGACTTCCATCATCTAAATTGAGTCGATTTAGTCAAGGCTTTAGCTAACATTGCTAATTTGATCACTTTGTTTGTATTAAGTCACTCTAACGATTTCTTGGTTGTTAGTTAAGAAAACTTTATCCTGCGGACGGGGTGTAATATTCTTAAGCCCGGTGAAGGATCCAAATGAAGGCAGGATGATACTTTGTGGTCTAACCCAAAAGCATGCAGCCCGTATTCCAGCTCTCCCTGAACCTTGGATAGAAAACCCAGGGTGAATATGACCAGCCAAGTAGGGCAGAACTGAATCTTCTACTGGATGGTGTCGGCAGTCCCAGTTTTTTAAGCTGTAAGGTTCGGGAACGCATTGAATTTCTAATTCAGGCCAAGGATCACCTGACTTTATGTCGTGGTTTCCTCGAATAAGAATAATTTCCAAATCCCCTAGCAATTCCCTCCATTGAAAAAGTAATGTTCTTACCGGGGCAGTTTTCCCTTGCTTGGCATGCAGAAAATCTCCGAGGAAAATAAGTTTTCTTGCATTAGTTTTGCGTACGAGTTCTTGCAACCTGTTACAATCATCTTGAGTGGTATGTTCAGAAACTGGAATGCCTACTTTTCTGAAAGTTGCGGCTTTCCCAAAATGAGGGTCTGCTATAAATAAACATTCTTCTTTCGGGTAGAAAATGGCTTTCTCGGGGAGTAAATGAATGGATTGATTTTGCCAGGAGATTTCGGTCATTAGGGAAATTTCTTTAGAATGAACTATCCATTATCTTTTTCCAAATCCTTTGCCATCTTACGAACTCGATCTCCCCATGATTCTGAACTTACCTGGGTGCGAAGAGACTCTGCCCAGAGAGGAAACGCAAATGGGGTTAATCGATGTGTTTTCGAAAGGATAAATTCTTGTTTTTTAATTGCTTCAAGATTTTGGCTGATTCTTTGGACTTCAAGTTGCCTTTCCAATACCTCCCTTTTGGCTTGGGTTAAAAGAAGGTTGTCCGGGTCATACTTGGTGAAAACATCAAAAAAAAGGCCTCCTGAGGCTTGTACTTGGCGCGCCGATTTTTGGGCTCCGGGATATCCTTGGAAAATTAAGCCGGCGACACGGGCAACTTCCCGGAATTGTCTTTTAGCCATCTCGCTTAAGTTCATACAATTGAGTAATTCATCGACCACATTCTTCGGCGTAAGTAATTCACGCCATTGTTCAATTTCGATATCAATATCTTCATTGGAGCAGAGATGGAAACCATAGTCATTGAAGGATACGGAGACTGTCATCGGTGCCATTTTGGACATTCGGTAACTTGCAAGAGCTGCTAAACCTTCATTTGCCAGTCTACCTGCAAATGGAAAGAGAAACCAATTGTTACCCTCTTTAGTTCGCGTTTTTTCAATAAGAAATTGATCGGGAGTGGGGAGGGTTGAATTTTTATCCTGAATCGACAGGGTCGGTGCAATGGCTTTCATCTCCGGATCTTTGGTATTTCCACTCTTTGCCTGCATTAATTTTTTTCTTACCGCGATAGAAAGCTCTGAGGATAGAGGAGATTTCCCTCCTCCCCATATAGGTATCGTACCAGGACCGGATTTAGCTTTACTTACAATCGCAGTTAGGTCGCGTATTCTTTCCAGTTTAAGAAGCTTACCAGAAAAGAAAAAATTGGATTTTGGTTTAAGTCGACTGATAAACGATTCCTCGATCGTTCCAAGGGTCTTTCCGGTTTTAAATTTAACTGTAATTGCCTGATCACTGGTAATGGTGCCAATTGACATCCGATGAAATCGCCCGATGATTTTTGATTCCACGCAATGCGTACCGTTTTTCACAACGACCCGTTTAAATTGATCATAAGCCCGCAAAGTCTTACCTCCACGAATCACAAAATCGAGTGTCCATCCCCATTCTTCATCTGTGAGATCCCGATAAGACCATGCAGTTCTTACTTCGTCAAAGGCCTCTTTGTCTGAAAACCCACCACCTAATGCCAAAGTTATTAAATGTTGGGCAAGAAGATCAAGGGGCGCCCGCAATGGTTCCCTCTGTTCAATTTTCCGTTCTTCCATTGCATCTCTTGCGGCTGCGTATTCCACCAGTTCCATCGCTTGTGTGGGTACACAGAAGACGCGGCTAACTGCTCCCGGTTGATGTCCGCATCTGCCGGCTCTTTGTAGGAGTCGTGCAACCCCTTTGGGACCTCCAATTTGGATCACTTGTTCAACAGGTGAAAAATCGACACCCAAGTCAAGACTACTGGTACAGACAACGGCTTTAATACTGCCAGTGCGAAGTCGGTCCTCAACCTCTGTGCGGTCTTTACGATCGAGAGATCCATGGTGGATGCCTAGGTGGTCCTCCCATGTAGGGCGAACTGAAAGAAGGGCACGATACCAATATTCAGTTTGTGAACGAACATTAGTGAAAATCAAAGTGGTCTTGGCTTTTTCTATCTGTTTGGCCACCTCTTCAACCAATTTACCTCCAAGATGCCCGGCCCAGGGAAACTTTTCCATATCTTTAGGGATAATTGTTTTAACGACAAACTTCTTCTTTAAGTCACCATTAATGAGCACGCGATTGGGATGGCAACCCACAAGAGTGGACAAGGCCGTGTCTAGGTTTCCCAGAGTAGCTGAAAGCCCCCATGTCTTTAAATTCGGATTCCATTTTCTTAGCCTGGTGAGGCAAAGTTCAGTTTGGGTTCCTCTTTTGGTCGCAAGTAATTCATGCCATTCATCAACTATGACTGCCCGTAAATCGGAGAATGCTTCCTTGGTTTCCGGATAGGATAGTAGTAAAGAAAGACTTTCCGGAGTGGTCACCAAACAGGAAGGATATTTTTTTCTTTGCTTGGCTTTGACTGAACCGGATGTATCCCCTGTTCGTGATTGTATTGTCCAGGGCAATTCGAGCCCTTCGCTTAATTCTTCGAGAGTCCGGGTCGTGTCCTCAACCAAGGCCCGAAGAGGAGTTAACCAAAGCACGCGTAATCGCGGTGCCCGCCTTGAGACTTTTTCACTTGGTTGTTCGCTCATCCACTCTAGAAGGGTGGGTGTCCAAACCGCGTATGTTTTACCCGTACCCGTAGGTGCGTGAACCAGACCGCTCATTCCTTCCTGATAAGCCTTCCAAGTTTTTTTCTGGAAGGGAAAAGGCATCCAGTTTCTCTCTTTAAAGAAGCTCTGTGCTTTTGATTTTGCTTTGGAGTAAGAAATTTTTTTGTTCAAAGGAAGGATTCCTAAAAGAGTAAAGATTGTTTGCCTGAAAAAGGATCTAATAGTTTGGGATCGTTGTTTCGAGTCGAGTTGACCCGTGAGCTTACTTGCATGGCATTCCACTTAGGTTGATCAGATTGAAGCAGAGAGCTCAGCTGTTCATGATCTCCATTTAACCAGTTACGCCAATGAGCCTCAGTTAAAGCCATTGGGGCTCGATGATGGATATGTAAAGTATTAGACGGTGCACTTAGGGTTAAGACTGAAAATACAGTTTTTGATGAATCGGGGCCGAGGAATTTTTTCCAGATACCGGCAAAAGCGAATACTTCATTTTGTTCGGAAGATATAAAGTACGGATATTTTGTACCCTCAATGACTTGCCACTCAAACCAGCCATCGGCAGGGATAAGACATCTTGTTTCTGAAAATGATTCTTGGAAAATTAGTTTGTCGGCTACGGTTTCAGATCTTGCATTAATAGGAAAGAAATCTGCCGACTTATTAGTTTTAGGGCTACCCCATATCATTTCTTCCCATTTTGCATATCCATTGTGTGATATAATGACTGGGTGTGTTTGTCCTGGCGCACGATTGAAGTTTGGTTCAACGTTGGGGGCTGGTTCTTTAACCAACTTTTTGAACTGTCCAAGGGAATTTTTTTTCCAGGTATATCTACCGCACATCTTTACTCACTATCACTTGCTGCTGTTCCGGGCAAATGACTCAGGCTTGCCTCGGGAAGGCTCCGTTCATCGGATTGATCTGCTGTATAAAGTTTATGAGCCTGGAAGCCTGCACGAAAAGGAAAGCCATTTTCCTTTACCCATTCGGTGATGGAATTTAGCACATTTGGATCTTTACTTTTTGACCACTCAGGGTGAAGCCAAACCGGGATCGTCTCATCTTTTAGGCTAAGTGCGTCATTCCATTTGGAAATACTCTCCTCATCTTCAACGATTATTTTGTATTCATCTACTCTTTCCAGTGATTCCTCGATGGGTGGAGCCGCCCATTTTGGACTAATTGTAATCCAGTCTATTTCACCGTTAATTGGGTAAGCACCACAAGTTTCCAAGTGGACGGGAAGGTTTCGGCTCCTTAATTGGTAAGCTAAGTCTTGCAGGTTATGAATCGCAGGTTCACCTCCCGTTATTACGACGATTTCCGGGCAGGCGAGAAATGCTTCATCAGCCAGCTCATCAGGGAGCATCCGACATACATGGTCAGGTTTATATTCAGGGTGCCAAGTTCCGGCAGAGTCGCACCATGGGCAATGAACGGGGCATCCGTGTAGGCGAATAAAAAAAGCAGATTTCCCCAGATGCAATCCCTCTCCCTGCCAAGAATGAAACCTTTCGTACACAGGGTAACCTTCCATTGTATTAAGAAGGCTGGTAGGTGGCCGAATTCTTTGAATCTTCTTCTAAGTGTAAGGATTTAAGCCGGACGCGACTTTTTGTTTTTTGATCAATCATAGGTTGGAAAATGTAATATAGGAAATGGGCTATTCCTTCGCAGGATGCGCTATCAACCCAGAAGATTTTAAGTAAACCCAGAGATTCCATTTTTTCACATTCGGCTCGGTGTGGGTCATTATCTCGAAGTGCAGTGGCATGATCCAAGTTTTGATCAATCCAATCTTTAATGAAATGAAGGTCACCAAAATCGATTACAAACCCGTTGTCGTCCAATTCCTTTGCTTCAAAAGTCAGGGTTACAGCCCAACTGTGACCGTGCAAACGGGAGCACCTTCCAGCGTGCAGTGGTTGGCGGTGGGATAGGGGAATATCCCGATAAGATTTAGTACAGGTGATCATTTGAAAAGAAAATCAATCCTCATATTTAGTGGGGTCAGGAATCTTTGCGAGTGCAAATGCTTCTTTTCGTTCCACACAGGTACCACATTTTCCGCAATGAAGTTCCCTTCCTGCATAGCAGGACCAAGTCAGATCAAGCGGTGCCTTTAGGTCATGCCCCAAGGTCACGAGGTCTGCTTTCGAAAGGCTCACAAAGGGGCGGTAAAGAGAAAGGTTTTCCCAATCTGCCAAACCAAGGACAGTATCCATGGCATTTGCAAACTCGGGACGACAGTCCGGATAAATAGTATGATCTCCAGCGTGTGCAGCGTAGGCAATGGTATCATAGGAAAGAGAAAGTGCATGTCCGCCTGCAAGTGCCAACAAAATCATGTTTCGATTGGGCACGACTGTCGACTTCATGGATTCTTCGGCATAGTGACCTTCTGGTAGTGCAACATTATTATCGGTCAGGGATGATCCTCCTAGGATGTCTCCAAGCTGTGGAAGATAAAGTATTTGATGAGGCAAATCCATTTGTTGCGCTACTATTTTGCTATGATCGAGTTCCTTGGCATGCCTTTGACCGTAATCAATTGAAAGCAGTCTTGTTTCATCTGCCTCATTTTTCATTTTGGCAGCCAGGACCGTTGAGTCTAGCCCGCCGGAGAAAAGAACAAGTGCTCTCATAATTTGGAATATAAAAAATTCATAAGGTGAGATTTTTCATACTCAACTCTTGGCCAAGGTCGACTCGTTTTTTTATTGGTCATTCTTCGATGAGAATTTAATTTTATCAGGTCTGGGGAATATTCTCCGATGGATACTATAAATTCTTTCTAGTTCCTTGATCGGAGTTGGGTGATCATCAACTCGAAGATCACGAAAGCGATCTGATAGTCCACCGTATCCCCAACCTTCATTTACAATAAGTAAGGCGGCGGATTGCCTGCCTCTTTTATCTCCACCTGCTTTTTGTCCAGAATGAAGTGAAATTAGCATTTTCTCTGCAAGAGTGCCTTTTGTATTCTCAAAGCCTTTTGCCATGGCTTCAATCACTTCAGGACCCGTCAAAATATTACCAATTACCGCGTACCCTCGACCTCTTTTTCCACCAGCCCATGCCATGCATTGTTTTCCCGTAAAAATAGAGGAATTACCATTTGCGCCTAATACAGCAAATTGGCGGTGCTCCCGATTAGAGTCTGCTTCAGACATAAGATCTACGACTTTATCAGTTGAGTTTCCTGATGCGAGGAGCTCAAGTCCAACCGAACCAAAGCGAGGATTTCCCCAGGCCTGGGTGGCGATCGCACCAACACCCGCTTTTGCAAAAGGGACCACTGCACCCACCGCCACAAGTTTAGATTGTACAGCAACTCCTAATTCCCCGGTTTTTGGATCGTGGGCAACAATTGAAAAGGTTGAAATCGAGTTTGAGGGAACTTGACCAAATCCAAGAATTGGCAGTACCCATAAGCAAATTGGAAAATACATACTACTTGAAACTATTTGGGGGTAGATTTTCTGACAACTTATTTATTGGACTGAGCTTTAGATCTTTAGGTTTGCTTTTATTTTTAAACTATTTTGACATAGCGACAGTTTGGCTTCAAATCCCAGCACCCACAGTTTAAAAGGTCATTCGCCTTGACCCTAGTGTGAAAACGCTTACTTTATTTCCTTATATTTGTGCCGGGCTAGCTCAATTGGTAGAGCAGTTGACTCTTAATCAATTGGTTCGGGGTTCGAGTCCCCGGCCCGGTACCATTAATTTGAGGTTTAGCAACAACCGCTTTCCGGAGAACAGGAAGATACGCTTTCGTTGATTATTACATTAACTGGCTGTGCTTCAGGGATACCGCACTTATCCTTGGCTAAGCAGTCTGTTTGAGTTGCCTTCAGAAGAAAGCGACCACCATCAAATTCAAGGCCGTATTTACCAATAGTTTCAGATTGGTACTCGACTTCAATCTCAAGGTTACCCAACCCCAATTCATTTTCGGCCATTTCGATAATCTCGATTACTTTTTGTGGTTGGAGCCGATGGTCTAAATCATCTGCGCTCCAAAGTTGGAAATTAGCGTTATTTTCTTTTCGAACAGTTCCTCCACAATCAACATAAATTTTACTGATCATGCCAACCTCAGTGAGATGGAAATGAGGAGCAACATGGCTGCCACTTGGCAAAACAAAGGTGAGTTGTTCCAATGTAGAAAGAGTGTTTTTGAAGTCTTGGATATTCATAAGGTAAGGTTATTTAATAAGGGAGATCTTCGTTCTTTCAAGAAGAAGTCTCAATTGGATAAGATTTTGCCATAGACTGACCCGCTATTCTACCCGTTGTCCATGCCGCCTGAAAATTAAATCCTCCTGTGATGCCATCAAGGTTGAGGCATTCCCCAGCAAAAAAAAGTCCAGGATGAATTTTACTTTCCATAGTCTTGAAATCGACTTCTTTGAGGCAAATTCCCCCACAGGTTACAAATTCATCTTTGTTCGTAGTCTTACCATCTACTTGGGCTCGAAAAGATAGTAGGTTTCCGACTAAATTTCGTGAATGCTGCTTGCTGAGATGAGCCCAAGTTGTCTCCAGGGGTATAGAAATGAGATCAAGGATTTTGATCCATAATCTTTTGGGCAGTTCTGGGAACGGGTTTTGTGAAGTCCGTTGCGTGGGGATTTTTTTTCTGAAATCATTTAATTGATTTTTAAGATCTTCGGGTTTCATTTGTCCCAGCCAGTTGATCTCTGTTTCAAATCGATAATTTAATTTAGCAAGATTTTCGGCATCCCATGCTGAAGCTCGTAAAACAGCCGGTCCACTCAACCCACGATGAGTGATTAGGATGGGGCCATTTTGTTTCTTACCTAGAGGGTGATTTAGCACGGTGGCATTTTGGACGGAGATTCCTGCGAGGTCTCTGAGGGGATGTGCCTTTAGATTGAATGAAAAAAGAGATGGCATCGAGGGATGTATCTTATGCCCGAGTTTACTCAGGGATTCTTCCAAACCTGAGCTTTTAAGGGATCCAAGCGCTAAACAGACTCGGTTGGCAATTAAAGTTTCTCCCCCAGCTAATGTAAGTTTCCACTTGTCGTGAAGTTTTTCTATATTTAAAAGCCGGTTTTCTCGTAAAGTTTTGATTCCAGCTTTGCGAGCTGTTTCTGTGAGGCAATCAATTACGGTCTGCGAACTATTAGATTTTGGGAACATTCGTCCATCGTCCTCAGTCTTGGTCTCTACCCCTCTTTGTTCAAACCATTTGATGGTATCAAGAGGTTGCCAGTGATGAAAAGCTCCTCTCAATTCTCGTGGACCCCGGGGATAGCGTAAGCTTAATTCTTTTGGATCAAAACAATGATGGGTGAGGTTGCACCTTCCTCCACCTGAAATTTTTACCTTACGAAGAATTTTTTTTCCAGCTTCCACAATGCGAATGTCTGCGGATGGATTTATTTCAGCTGCCGTGATCGCAGTAAAGTAGCCAGCCGCACCTCCTCCAATGACTAAAGTTTTTCCTTCGTCCTCCATTTCTCTAAGATAGCAAGGTCTTGAAAGTGGCGAAAGCAAGGAATTTATAAAAAGATAGGGGCTTGACAAATAAACTAAATATGCATATACCTAAGTGCATGCAATCATTATCTACTATCCTATTGCTTTCCGTTTTTATTTATTCGGCGGTCGTAGCCAGTGCTCAAAAATTCGACAATTATAAGCTTGGAGCATCGGTTCATCCTCGAAAACACAAGTTTTCCCTTACTCCAGTCGCGGATCAAATAAAGATGAATTCGAAGGGTCATTGGCAGATGGATTCAGATCAGGATAAAATTCCAGATGATGTGGAAAAGAATGGATACAGTGTATATTGGCAAATCATGGGAAGTTTTACATGGCATGAAGCGGCAGAAGATGCGATTCAGCGGGGTGGGTTCATTGCCACTGTTCCCACTGAAGAAGCTCATTATAAAATTCTTTCTATAATTAAAGAAAGAAAGTCATCTTGGTTGGGAGGACATGATCAGACTAAGCAAAATAGATGGGAGTGGATTACAGGAGAGAAATGGGGCTTTTCGAAGTGGGCCAAGGCAGAACCTAATAATTATGGGGGCCCTGAAGATGGACTTATCCTTAGTTTTGGAAAAGATTATGAGTATTGGAATGATGGGAAGATATCCACCCGATGCAGTTACATTTTGGAGAAAGTTTACAAAACAAATCCGTTCTTAGCCGACTCTGATGGAGATGGCTTTCAGGATTTAGTTGAGATCAAAAACGGATTTGATCCCAATGATTCAAACTCTAGACCATATAATAACTATCTGCTCCCATAATAATTCTTTCAATACGGGCAGACATTAAAAAAAATTTTAATGTCTAAGGAGTTGGCACGGTGTGATTACAAGTGATTAGTAAAGATTTATCTTTTCATTATTGATTGAATAGCTGTATTAAATTCTCTGGTGGATTTTAGAAATTACAGCAAAGAAATTACTGGGGTATCAGGCGCACTGCGATGAGTACGGATACACAAATATCTGAGCCTCAACTCGGGAACGGTATTATGCTCTATGGGTCGAATGATCCGGGCATTTTAATCGAAGAGTGTGCGAGGCAACTGAAGGCTCCTCTGTCTGACCCCCTTAAGGAAGAGGAGTTTCTTGTGCAAAGCCGAGGAATGGCCACTTGGCTACAACTTGGTATCGCCAAGAAAAATGGAATTTTTGCTCGTGGTAGATTTCGTTTTCAAGAGGAAGCCATTTGGATGATTTTAAAAGGATTCTTTGGGGAAGGACCTGAAAAAAACCCATATACGAAAGAAGGTATGGCTTGGAAGATATTTGATCTCCTCCCCGGTTTAATGGCTGAAGATTCAGCAACATTTTCATCTTTGCTTGATTATGTTGGAGAAGAGGATTTACGGGATGGGAACAGAGTTTTCCGGCTTTGCCGTCAAATTGCCACCCTTTATGATTCCTATCTCACCTATCGCCCAGAATTGATTCTTGGTTGGAATGAGTCCAAATTTCCTGAAGACCGGAATCGATGGCAGGCTATACTTTGGAAAAAGTTAAGGTCAGCCCTTGGTTTTAAGACATTACCGGAATTAGTGAGTCGCATACAAGGTGGTATCCATCCCCGGCAATTGGATTGGCTCCCCGAAAGACTTTCGGTTTTTGGAATTTCAACGATGCCTCCTCTTTTCTTGAATGTATTAAAAGCCTATGGCCAAGTCCGCCCGCTGAAAATTTTCTGCCTCCAACCGGCTCCTGTTTTCTGGGGTGAGGTCGAGTCTGAAAAGTGGAAGTTGCGTGCACTTAAAAGGGCTGAAGTTCAAGCAGGTTATCCAGTGGATGAAGATTTATTGAGTGATCGAGCAGGAAATCCATTGATAGGTTCTTTGGGAAGGACAGGGCGTGAGTTTTTTAATATGTTGGTAGATCAAGACGCCCATGATTGCCCCTTAGTCTTTCGAAAGCCTGAAGGTCACCAAATCTTACACAGGCTTCAACGGTGGATCTTTGATGTCCTGGGTGAAGAGACTGAAGCTATGTCTATGGCAGAAAGTGAAGATGATAGCCTCGTTGTTAATAATTGCCATGGACCGATGCGGGAGACCGAGGTTTTAAGAGATTATCTTTTAAAACGATTCCGGGATGATCCGAGTTTACAACCGAGCGAGGTTTTGGTGATGATGCCAAGTCCCGAAGAATATTCCCCTTATATTCGAGCCACATTTGGAGGAATGGAAGAAGGGATGCCGAGAGATTTTCCATTTTCAATCGTTGATCGAGAACCTAGAATGGAAAGTCACTTGATTGATTTTTTATTTGATCTGCTCGAGTTTTTTGATGGTCGAGCCACCAATCGCGAAGTACTCGACCTTCTTGATGCACTTCCATCACGGGTTAAAAATGAATGGGAAGACATTGATTTGGAGATCTTTCGCAAATGGATTAATGATTGTCATGCGTATTGGGGTTTCAATGAGGCTCACCGTGAGAGGTGTGGTTCAACTGCGACCGATGAGCATACATGGAAACATGCTTTGGACAGGATGGCTCTTGGGTTTTGCATGCGTGGTGAGAATAAGGAATTATGGAATGGCACTTTACCGTATGATGAAATCGAAGGAGAGAATAGCATCCGGTTTTCTCAATTATTCAGGTTCCTGTCATCTCTTTCTGCATTTGAAAAACAATCCCGTGCTGAACAGAATCTTTCGAGTTGGTGCGATTGGCTTGGCCGATTGGCAAATGAGTTTTTTCCTCAGAATGACCGAACTTTACTTGATCGTAGAAAAATCAATGAGGCCATTGGGGACCTTGGTTCAGAATATCGTGCATTGTCCGAGGATGGGGTAGTCCCACTTCGAGTTATTCGTTACCATCTTGGGAATGTACTGGAGGTCGGATCGCCTCAAGGGCGTTTCTTAACTCAGGGTGTTACTTTTAGCGGTTTGCGACCAATGAGGAGCGTGAATGCACGGGTGATTTGTATACTGGGCATGAACGACCAAGCTTTTCCTCGTCAGGACCGTTCTCCCAGTTTTGATCTTTCGGGAGACCGGCGGCCAGGAGACCGGTCCGCTCGGGAAGATGACAGGTATTTATTTCTCGAGACAATTTGGTGTGCAAAAGATTTTCTATATTTAAGTTATGTAGGACAGTCGATTCGCCAATCCCAAGATATTCCGCCGAGTGTGGTGATAACGGAGTTATTAGATGGTCTAGATAAAATAGTGGAGTGGCAGGATGAAAATTGTAATACGCTTAGAGCCAGGGAAGCGATTGTGTGTCGGCAGACCCTCCATCCATTTGGGCAGGAAAATTTTTTAGGTCTTCGAATTCCGCGTTCTTTCTCGATGCCAAACTTAAAAGCAGCCCGTTCACTTTTGCATCCGGGAAAAAAGATTCTTCCATTCGTTAATGGATCAATGAATGTAAATGAAAACAGGAATACTGAAATTTCCCTTAGAGACTTAGTTGAGTTTTTTACGAATCCCGCAAGATCTTTCCTTACATATTCCTTAGGTATGAAGTTGTGGGACGAGGAAGCCTCTCCACCAGACTGCGAACCTTTGGAGATCGATAGCCTGGGGAAATATAAATTAATGAGTCAAATGTTGGATGTGTTGCTCACTGGAAATGATATTTCTTCCTTATATGAATTGGAAAAAGCAGAGGGTCGCTTACCACCGGCAAATCTTGGTGAAGTTTGGTTTCATGAGTCGCAAAGAGAAGTCGAGGCTTTCATAAAACAATGGGGCGATCTGCTAGTCCCGTCTGCATTTGAACCCCAATCTTTTGAGCAGGAAATTGCTGGATTTTCTTTTCGGGGAGAAATTCCATCTTTAAGGAATGAAAAACATATTCTTTTTCGATGTTCCAAAAAAATTAATGGCAAAGATAGGGTACGCTTATGGGTTGAACACATAAGTGGTTGTGCATTTTCTTCCGAGGATTCTTTTCAAACGCTTTTCTTATGCACCGATCAAAAATATTTACACGCCAGTCCGGTTCCGCGGAAACAAGCATTAGGTATAATTGAGCAATTAATTTTGCTTCGTGACTCCGGGCTAGGGGAACCCCTTCCTTTTTTTCCAAATTCTTCCCACGCGTATCAAGAATCGATCCAGCAATCTTCGATTTCAAATGATTCCACTGAAGAGGAGGTTGCAAAAGCAGAACTGGTAGCGATGAATTCCGCTGAAAAATCATGGGCTTCCATTAAGATTAAAGGTGAGCGAATCCCGGGGGAGGGTGATGATTTTTCTTACCAGACATGTTTCGGGAAAAAACCATTTGATGAACTAGCCTTTGCCAAATTATCAGCTCAATTTTTTGAGCCCTATGATCAATTTGTAAAATTGGAAAAAAAAGAATGAAGCCATTTGATTGCACATCAGAATCTTTGGATAAAGGAGTTACCTTATTGGAAGCGAGTGCAGGAACTGGGAAGACCTATGCTTTGGCGAGGATTTTCCTACGCCTAGTTGTAGAAGAAGGCGTAGAAGTAGGTAAATTACTAACTGTCACCTTTACCTCTGCAGCGACCGAAGAGTTGCGCGGACGGATTCGAGAATTGCTGGTGCTTGCCCTCGCATCCTTACAGGCTGAATCGAAACCTGATGAAGATCAGACAATAAAGAGATTGAGAGACTTAGGTTCAGTTTCAAAAGAGGAATGTATTCGCAGGCTACGCTTAGCCATTACCTGTTTTGATGAGGCAATTATCAGCACAATACATGGATTTTGCCATCGGGTATTGGCTGAAAATTCTTTGGAGACAAATTGTTTGTTTGATGCGGAATTAGATAAATCAACCGATCACCTTATTTTAGATGCAGTTCGCGATTATTGGCGGATCAACTTCTGCGGAGCAAATCCTTTGGTCTCAGCAGTCGTGTCTATTGAAAAAATAAAGACAGATAGTGCCTTTCAATTTTATAAGAAATTACCAAGTACCCAGGGCTATGAGATTGGTTTTAACCCTGGGATGAGCTTACTTGAGGCTCAGGATAATCTGCTTCGAGTATTTAATGATGTAGGGTTGAGCTGGGTAAATGCAAAAGAAGATTACCTCAATTATGTTTCCTCCAAAATTTATAAATATACCGCCTATAAAAAAGTAAATTTACATACCGAAATTTTGGATCGAGTTTTTATTCAAGGGGAAACAGTTACTCCAGATTTGATCGAGATTTTTGAATTTGTAAGGGAAGCAAAATTAAAACCTTTGAAAGATTTCCGGGATGAAGTAAAACCAGAGTTTGCGATCTTAGCAGAAGAGTTTTGGCAGAGTATCGAAAACTTCTCGCAAGCTCTACGGATTGATTGCGTGTCATTTATTAATCAGAGGTTGTCAGGATGGAAGGGTGAACGAGGAATTTTATCTTTTGATGATCTCCTTAGTATCACAGCAACTGCGATTCTAAGAAAAGATTCAGTGGGTGAACAATTAAGGGAATCTTTACGATCCTCATTTGAGGTAGCCATGATTGATGAATTTCAGGATACAGATCCTGTACAATTCACAATTTTCCGTGAATTGTTTGCTGGTACGGGGCGGCATTGGCTCTTCTTGATCGGAGATCCCAAGCAATCTATCTATCGGTTCAGGGGGGCTGATTTAGAAGCTTACTTTGATTTTGGGCGTAAGACCGAAGGGCGAAAATTTTCGTTGGAAACGAATTTTCGGACTGTTGCTCCCTTAGTCAATGCTACGAATGAAATTTTTAAAAAGAGTAGCAAGCCATTTTTACATGACGATTTATTGTTCAAGCCAGTTAAACCGAACTTAGAAGAGCCGGTTGACCAAAGTAAGTTATACTTGGAAAGCGGAAATCATTTGGCTCCTCTTGAGATCAGGGAGTTAAAGAACACGGGGGATTCTAAAATTTATAATACCGAAGCTAGAAAGAAAATTATTCATGATATGATTAATCAGATCTTTAAAGTTTTAGGTAGTGGAGAGATCGGAACTAATCGGGTGAAGCCTGAAAATATTGCTATCCTTGTCCGCTCAAATCCTCAGGCTTTAGAAGTCTGGGAAGTCTTCAGGTCGTTTGGTTTACCTGCCGTTGTCTTCTCCGATATCAGTCTTTTTGCTTCTGTAGAGTCCAAAGAATTACTTTGGGTACTGGAAGGAATGGTCGATTGTAGGAATGAAAGATCTGTCCGTCGTGCATTGGCAACTGGTTTATTGGGAATGAAGACTCAGGACTTTTTAGACTGGCAAAAAGATTCCTGGAGTTGGGATGCTTGGCTGTCATGCTTTCGCCTACATTTGGAATTGTGGCGGAAAGAGGGAATTTATGTGGCTGTCATCAGTCTGTTAAGAAGGGCTCGGGCTTTGAGTCAAAATCTCCGCCGGCCAGACGGGGAGCGCCGAGTAACTAATTTTCTCCACCTTGCTGAGGTATTACATCAAGCATCCTCATGCAATCCGATGTCCCCGAATTCCCTGGTTGTTTGGCTGCGTGATCAAATTGAACAGTCTGCTCATGCCGAGGAAGAATATCAGCTCCGCCTGGAATCGGAATCAACTGCCATTCAGATTTTAACAGTTCATAAATCTAAAGGGCTTGAGTACCCAATTGTATTTGTCCCCTTTCTTGGGTTTAGCCCGGGGCGTATGGACGAGGGCTTTTTTTACCATGATCATAGAGGGCAATTAGTTGTAGACTTAAAAAAGAGTGCCGGAATAGAGGCTTCCGTGCAGGGAATGCTGGAAGAGGATCAGGAGGATGCCAGGGTGCTTTATGTGGCTATTACCCGAGCGGCATCCCGGTGTGTGATTTATCACGCACCCGTTCCAATCAATGAGAACAAGTATGCTCAACAGTTAAAGATTCCTGCCCTCACCCGGATACTCCGGAGCCAGGTATCGAGTGAAAATGAGGAGCTATCCAGTAAGGATTGGAAGGAAAATAAAATTGAATCTGAAATCCTATATTGGATTGAGAAATATCAATTAGAGAATTTTATATCATTCAATTCCTTTTCCGGAGACGAGGATATTAAAGTATATGACTGGAAGGAATCCTCCACTTTATTAATACCACAACTTTCAGGCAATACTTGGCCTGTAGATCGTAAAATTCCCAATGGGGTTTTATTACGTTCATTCAGCGGACTTGTTCAACGAGTTGATTTTGACGGGCGTGACTTGGATGCAGTCCAAACGACCGAAGACGGAGGTACTTTAGATCATTCCGAATTAGCCGATAAAATTTTTGAATTTCCTGCAGGAGCCGAGGCGGGAACATTTATGCACGAGGTTTTTGAAGAGATTGATTTTCAGGATTCCCGGAATTGGAAAAAGATTATTCAAGTAGCTCTGGAGAAATATGGCTTTGATTCAAATAAATGGCTTCATGTAATTTATTCGATGACTCAAAAAGTAATTAATTCTCCATTACAGTCGGGATTTTCCCTTGGTGATGTGTATAGGGGGGATCGGGTTGAAGAAATGGAGTTTCATTTTCCTATACGACAGGGAGTGATTACTCAGTTGGCAGGTGAGTTGCCGGACTCTTCTTTCTTGGGCCGCTATTTGCGCGGTCTTGCCGGTGACCAGGTATTACAGATCGAATCGCAGGGATATTTGAAGGGGCTTATAGATTTAATATTTAGGTTTGATGATAAGTATTTTCTCCTGGATTGGAAATCAAACAGGCTCAATGGAAGGGCTGACGGGTTTGGACCTCTTGGATTAGAATCTGAAATGTTAGATCATCATTATGTCTTGCAGTATCATTTGTACCTTGTCGGTCTGTTGCGTTTTTTACGGGGCAGAATAGAAGATTTTGATTACAAAACTCATTTTGGTGGGGTTTATTATTTATTTCTTCGTGGAATGGGTGAAGAAACAGACCAAGGGATATTCTTTGATTTCCCAGAACAGTCCGTGATTGAAAAACTGGAAAACTTTCTTTGCCAAAGATGATCATGGATCAATATCAGGACAATTTTGATGCGCACTCTGAAAATTTAAGTCGAGCTTTATACTCTTATTTTTCCGATAAAGAAGAGAAAGAAAACCTTCCGGTTCTAGATCAACTTTTACGAAGATTAGTTAGGGTCCAAGTCCAAATGGGGCGTATTTTTTTGAACCCCAGTGAAACGCTTGAAATTACTGACAGTCCGACTGCATTAAATGCAATTGGAGCTGAAAATGAAAAGTGTCCCCTTGTGTTTACCGAAATGGGTAGGCTATATTTTCGAAGATATTTTCAATATGAATACGAGATTGCTCAATGCTTGAGAAGACTTGGAGAACAAACTGAATCTTCCCTGGCAATTAAGGCCGAATCATTATTCAATGAGAAATTCCGATCATCAGTGGATGAATTTCAAGCACTGGCCATTGCAGTAGCTATGCATCAACGATGGATGATTCTTTGTGGGGGCCCGGGTACTGGAAAAACCCGTACTATGGTGATTTTCCTTAGTTTGTTAATACAAATTAACTCCAAGGCACAAGTTGCCCTGGTCGCTCCTACCGGGAAGGCGGCTTTTCGATTACAACAAGCTTTGGAGCAAGCGATGATTGAACTAGGTTTACCTGACTCATTGAAGTCTCAAGTTTCATCCTTTTCAAAAACCTATACAATTCATCGTTTATTGGGAGTAGTCCATGGGTCGGTTGATTTTCATAGAAATAAGACTAATCAATTACCGCACGATGTGGTGGTTGTGGATGAAGCTTCCATGGTCGACCTTCCTGTTATGTCGAAGCTTTTTCAAAGTTTGAAACCGAGTGCCAGGATCATTCTATCAGGAGATGCTGATCAGTTATCTCCAGTTCAGGGTGGGGGAGTTTTCAATAGTCTGGTCAGGGCATCTGATTCAAATATGTTTTTACAGAATGACTTAGAGCTATTATCCAAGTTTAGCTCTGTACCTCTTGCTTCTGTTTCATCTAATGCACTCACGGGACATGTGGTTACATTAATGAAATCCCACCGACAAGATCGTAGTAAGCAGGGGCGGAATTTAGGAATTTTATGCGATTTGATAAGTAAAGGAGATGCCGGCGAAGTTTTATCATTTATTCATCATCATAATGAAGGCATTGAATTAATAGAATCTTTAGATGATTCAAAACTCGAGACCATTTTAAGTGAGGGCTTCGAGAATCTTCGCAAAGCAGAAAAGGTTGAAGATGCATTGTCTACATTGAATGATTTTCGCGTACTTTGTGCCCATAACCTTGGCCGATATGGAGTGGATCAATGGAATGAGAGAGCCAAGTATTCGATGAAGAGTTCTGAGGAAACTTTTTCTCCAATTGTCATACGTACCAATGATTATGGACTTGATTTATTTAACGGGGACGATGGTGTACAGAAGGAAGAAAAAGCTTATTTTTCGAAAGGTGGAGGAGTTCGTGAGGTTGCCAAGTCACGCTTATCATCCACATCTTCTGCCTTTGCATTATCGATTCACCGAAGTCAGGGTTCAGAATATGGTCGGGTATTGCTTGTTCTGCCTCCGCCCGAAGCAAAACTTTTAAGTCGAGAACTCCTTTATGTGGCGGTAAGTCGAGCAAAACAGGGCATTGTCTTGGTGGGAGACTCAGAGTCACTTGCTTCTGCAGTTAAGCAGGTTGGAGAGGTACAAGCTGGAGTGGCTGAATTGATTTAAAAAAATTAAGATAATTTTTAGGTTGAAAAGAAGGGTGGATTGTTACGGAATAATCCAAATCCCACATTAAATTATGCGTATTTTTATTTTCTTCCTCCTCTCCATTACTGCTTATGGAATTAACACGGAATCGATTCATCCTTTTACTGATATCAATGGTAGGACTTTGCAGGCAAAGTTTATCGAAGCAGGTCCTGATTCAGTTAAAATCGAATGGAATGGCCAAGTTTTCGATCTACCTTTTAGCAGCTTAAATGCCGAGACGAAAGCTCTCACGCGTCTCTTAGCCCGAACTGCACAAGCTAGGAAATCTTCTGGTGAAATCGAAAAGTGGACCGACAAACAAGGGAGAACGATTAAAGCCAAGTTTTTAAAATTGGATGGAGACAAGTTGGTTTTGGATTGGAATGGAAAGGTCGTGTCTCTACCACTCGATATGTTTGATTCGAAGTCTCAAGAATTAGCAAGAAGCTTGGTAAAGGATCAAGTGCCTACACCAGTTCCAGCAAATAGCTCAGTTAAAATTAATTTAGATGGAAAGCTTAATCTAAATTTGGAATACCCCTGGCAAAACACGAGCGGGCAAACGGCGACTGGTACTTTTGTTGAGCTAAGCAAGACCACATTAAAAATCTCTATGAGTCGAGGCTCCCGCGAGGTGGACATCCCTGTTGACTCTCTGAATGAAGATTCCTTGGCTCTGGCCAAGAAGCTACAAACCCTTGCTTCCGGAGAACAAAAGAAATTGGCGGCTTTGGCGAAAAAGAGAAAAGCGATGAAGGTAGCAGCCGTGACAGAAGCTGACCTCGACATCGAACACGAATTTACCAACTCCAACGGACAAGCGGTAAAGGCTCAATTCATTGAAGCGGATGATAAGATGGTATCCTTGCTTATGCCCAGGCGATCGAAGGTGCCGTTCAAGTTAGCATGGACATCCTTTACCGATGAATCAGTGGCCAAGCTCGAAGCATTACGAAGAAAGCGAGTAGAGGTGGATAATGCAAAGCCAAGGATCATCGCTGCAAAGGGTAACCGTCTTTCTTACTACGGGAGTGGGAAATACAAAGGATATAATACCGTTTTTGAAGCTGAAACCTATGCTGTGGGAGTACCTGCTTCTGGAACTGGGTTGAATATTTTCGTTAAGCAGGAAGCCGTGGAGGATGGAGTCTCAGCGGGACCATTGGGTATCCTTCGAATGTCCGTTGGTTTTGCCACCAGATATACGGATAGAACTAATCCTGAGCGTTCAAGGAGAAGGAGCCGGGGAATTAAGAATTTTGATTCATCTCCAGAACCTTCCACCGAGAGAGACGAAATCAAATTGACCGGTAAATTTACCAATGATGGTACCTTTGAGTATAATATTCGTATGACTCGTAAAGGCTTGGAGTTTTGGTCGAGAATCAAAGACCCGAGTGGAGAGAAGTGGCCTACCAGTCACCATGTAGGGATGTCTTTTAAAGGTACGGTTCCCAAAGTAAAAGACATGCAGATGAATAAAATAAAAGCAGTGATAGGTGATGGAGCTTTCTATGCACAACCCGTCGATGGGAAAACCGTGAAACTACCTTTTGAGGTCAGTTGGCAAGATTTAATGAAAAAAGTACCCCGAGGAGCTCTAAACAATTTGAAATCGATTGAAGCCAAAGGTGCACCTTACGACCCGATTCGAATTGTGGTCACTCCATTTGTCAAGGACATGAGACTCGATTATGACCGCTCCTACGCATCCACTTTTCCCTTGCAAGGAATGTCTTTAGATTATGCCTCGGTAGAAAAGAGAACTGAGATTCCCCGTAACCGAGCGCTTAAAATCAATCTATTACCAAAGTAGAAAATATTAGTCTGAAAAGGATTTTTGTAAATTCTTGAGGCTTATGCGGGCACATTCTTCAGGGGTGGGGTGGTAGTCGAAAGGCTCAACGGATACCCAGCCGTTGTATTTTATTTCTTTAAGGGTATCTGCCACAACATCAAGGTTGGTCGGGCCTTGGCCCGGACCTCGGTGGTTTACATCATTTCCATGAAAGTGAGCGACTTCCCATCGATGGTCGTAGATGGTGGCGATTGTACCGGCGGGTTCATGAGCCATCGCTTTCATATCCAAATGCATTCGACAGGCAGGGCGGTTAACTGCGGCAATAAAACGGCGGGCTTCCTGACAGGAGGCGAGAAAACTTGTTTCAACGGGCGAAAGAGGTTCCATGGCAAGAGTGACTCCAAGTTCCCCAGCCAAGTCGCAAACTTCACGGATGATCGTTACGGCCCGGGCAAAGGCATCCTCATAGACCGTGCCCGGTTCCAGGTTCCTCTGCTGGGGGCTTCCCAAAACCATGATACTTCCCCCCATTTGAGAGGTCATTTTTGTGAGTTTTTGTAGGTACTCAGATGCTGCTTTACGCATCTGTTCATCGGGGTGGGTCAAATGTAAGCCTTCAGTTTTAGCCATGAGCCAATGGAGCCCAACGATTTCAATGCCTGCAGATTTGGCTGCTTCGATGCATCGATCTGCATCCTTTTCGCCTATTTCGAGTGGGTTGTCTTGGAGGGTAAATGGGGCAATCTCTACCCCTTGATAGCCGATTTCGGCAATTTTTGAAAAACTATCTTCGATGGACAGATTTTGAAGAACTTCATTACATAGTGCAAATTTCATAAAAATAAGTGTTTCCGTTTCTTACTTTGATTTTTTGGAAAGGTAGTCTTCTGGGAAGCCAGGGTGGCCCGGCATAATGGATGTCGGATGCCCAGGATCTTGAGCATATTCAGCAAATCGTTTTTCAATTTGAACATCCTTTTGAGAACCGCGATGAAATATCAAACGGTAGCGAAGTTTTAAACTTTGCCCTTTTTTCACTATGTGTTCGCCATCCCCACCAATTTTCTCAGGTGCAAATGGATTGGCGGAAATAAGCCCATAATCACGGGCATGCCACCAAGATTTCTCTCCCTTTCGGGTAAGGTTAGAAGGATGACTAAAGAATGCGATTCCTGCCTCCTTACCCTCAATCATCCCGAAGTAATGAACCCAGTCTGCTCGCTTGCCCCAGATTTTCTTGCCTTCTGTTCCTTCACTATTTAGGGCGCGGCCAAAAACTTTGTTCACTCCATTTTTCGGACTGGCAGTTAGGCGAAGATCGGGATGGGTACGAATACCGACAAACCCATCTTTAAACTCGGTAAAAACAAGATCCATATTAGTGGCATGCATATTAATTTCTAAATCCAAGTAGCGAGCGATTTCATCTCCACCAAAGGTCATGGTCCGGGTATCTCCACCGATAGTTTTTCCTTCCTTATTTCTCCATGCGTTAAGGGTCTTGATCAAGGCGCGATCATGACCTGAGCGAGTTTCAATGACTTTTATATGTTTAACAGATCCCGAATCTTTAAACTGGTTGTGCCAGAATCCTGCTCCACTCATCTTTTGGTGCCCAATGAAAATAGCTCGATGGTGAGGGTGGTCTTTTGCCTCTCCTGCGGTATCCATTTTCATCGGATAATCTCTAAGCATACGAATGTTTCCAGGTCCATGAACGGGCCAAATAATCGGTTGGGCTAATTTCTCAAAATGGTAACGGGCAAAAAAATCGCCCCCGATCTTAATCTCAAATCCATCTTTTGATTGCCTAAGCGTGGCAGGCAGTTTTGCTGAAGGCCTTTTAAGACGGTTAAGGGTGTAGTGAATCGTTGGGTTTTCGATTTCCTCGCCACTGTTCGATCGAATCTGGGGTTCAAATTTTATTTCATAAATTCTACCAGCCTCAAGTCCATCAATAGAAATTTCAAATGGCCCATTTCCTTTGTGCTTGAGGATTTTATGTTTCTTTTGATCTTTTTCTCCTGAACCGTAGCGATAGCCATATTCAAAACGGAAACTGCGAACATTTATGTTCTTGGCTAATTCTTTTGAGTCTTTGAGTGGCTTGGTAAACCAGAATTTAAAACCATCGGTTGTAAGTTTAAAGTCTTTGATATGAAAAGGCATCTTTCCATTATAAGTAATTCTTTGTATTCCTTCGTCTGGGCGTTGCCAACCGCGAGCAGTGGATGCGTAGTAAATAGATTCTCCAGATTCATCCATGGCTATACGGACACCTCCTGCTCGAAGTTCTTTGGTGTTGAGGAAAAGGGCGGAGGCTCCTTGCCATGCACTGTCTACCTTTTCCATCATTAAACGGTTTATTCGACGGCCATTTTCATCTGGGACAAGGATCTGTCCTTTGAAGGGGCCAAATTCTTCACTGCCAATAAAAAAGGGCTCACCGCATGAACTCATCGCTTTTCTCACAAGTTGGACTGATGGTTGATTGTGAAGATCATCCAACATTTTTCTGGGAAGAAAAATAGGAGTTCCAAATTCCTTGAGATCGGGGTCCCATACCAAGCTGGATGGGTGACCGTTAAACGAACCATTTTTTACATTGTAGATTGGAGATCCGCCTCGCCAATCTCCCTGATTATCTCCACACCAAATCTCTCCATCTGGAGATTGGGTAATTCCATTATGCATACGGAACCCGCTGGCAAAGGGATGTAACTTCCCCTTTTTATCATAATGTACGACCCAACCCCGTAGTTTGTTGGAAGAAAAATTACGCCCACGACGGCCATCTTTAGAGTAATCACCTCTCGGAGAAACAAAGGTTGGGCCATTATGAGAGGCCGTTCCTAAAGCAATATAATACCCTCCGTCTCCATCCCGGCAGATAGCATTGGTTTCATGATAATTTCCACTGATTCCAAAGTCGGTGGAAAGATTATTGTAGCGATCGGCTACGCCATCTTTATCCGTATCAATGATTTCAGTGAGTTCAGCCATCTGGGATACTAATAAATGGCCAGGGCCAACAAGTATCATACCCATCGGATTATGCAGGCCGGTGGCAAATACTTTCCATTTTGTCGACTTGGGGTCTTTACCAGGTTTGGTAACCACGACATCCCCTCTGCGCAGACAGGCATAGAGATATCCATTTTTATCAAAGGCAAGTCCACCAACTTCCGGAGGCATATCGTCAGGAAAAGCGATATTTTCGATCGTATAACTTGATGCTGTGGCAAAGAATATACAGTTTAAAAAAAGGAGAAGAGAGAGAGCTTTTTTCATTATATTGTGAAAGGTTAGCGGACAGACTTGATAAAGAGAATAAGAGAATCGTATTCAGCTGGTTGTAGCTTGTAGGGAGGCATCATTCCTTTGAGGTACCCTTTTACTGTCTTGGCCGTGGGTTTCTCGATCGATTCACGAATGTAGGCATCGTCCACTAATGTGACAGGAGATTCAAGGAATTCTCTTTTCGCCCCATAAGATCCTTTGAGAGTTGGTCCATGATTTTTTCCGCCGTCTAAGGAGTGGCATGCAATACAGCCTAAAGAAGTATACAAGGATTCTCCAATTTCTATTGTTGGCTTTAATATAACCTCTTTTTTCACTTCAGAAGAAAACCTTTCACCTGCATTTGGCCTAATGACAATATGTAAACTTTTCGCAGTTTCCTCGATCACTTGTACCTGAGTGTTGGGCGATTGGAATTTCATCTTTTCATTGTCCGAAGTTGAAAAGAGGATACTCAAAGTTTGCACAGAAGGTCCTGGCTCAACTTTCACTGAGATTCTACTTTTTCCAACTTCATAGTCAAAGGTAGGGAGGCGATCAGCACCAAGCGAGTAGCCTTTAAACCTAGGTGCTTTTCGTTTTGAAATCGAACTTCCATCCAAGTGTAGTGGGTGTATTCCTTGTGCTTTATAAAATACAAACCCGTATAGACGAGGGACATAGCCGAACCCTCTTCTTCTTCCACTTTCTCGATTACCCCAGTAATTTTTCATGTCGAGAAACCCATCCGTCCACGCGTAAAGCAAACGACATTCAGTGGTATCCCAAACATAAGAAAGGGTCTGACCTAAATTTACGGCAATTGTTGCAGGAACACCATCTATAGGTTCATAAAAATTAGTAGACTCTTTCCCACTGCTTGGGCTATATTTTGGGGATTTAGTACCTCTTGAATGATTGGGGAGAACAAATTCACGATTAATTTCTAAGGATGGGGCAAAAGTTCTCATGATGAGAGGACGAATTTTGCTTCCCATCGGTTTTACATCATAGGTCAGGTAGCCTTTTTCTGCATAGGTAGTTGGATTAAGTACTTTTTGATCTGAAAAACAAAAGGGAGAGCTGTACATGAGTAAAGCAATTAGGGCTAGAAAAGAAGCTAATGTTGATTTTTTGTTCATGAGTGGAAGATTTTAGTAAAATGCAAAGAATACAGGAAGACTTTTTTTAAGAATTACTTCAACCACAATTAATAGCTTTGCGAAATTTATAACGCAGTAGTTTCTGATGTTTTTAGATATACATTTTATAATTCAATCGTCTTGTTTACTTATTTTGTATTACGATATTCGGATATGAAACTTCAACAGGGACAGATCTGGAAAAAGGAATCTAACTACTATCGAATAACCGAGTGGAGTCGCATGACTATCCAGTATAAACATACTAGAAATCTACATTGTAAAGAAGGGGAAGTAGTGGAAGTTTCTAAAAAAGAATTTTGTAGGTTAATCAAGGGAGCGACTTTGTTTGAGGAAGAAGAAAGTTAAGTTTTTTACTCTCGACGCTGTAAATGAAAATCCTAGTGAGTAAGTAATGACTGTTTCTATCGGAACACCTTTTCGAAAATCAGCAAAAAAAGTGCTTCTTTGCGGTTCTGGTGAACTTGGGAAAGAGGTCGTTATTGAATTGCAGAGATTTGGAGTTGAGGTAATCGCCTTGGATGCCTACGAAAATGCCCCGGCCATGCAGGTAGCTGACCGTTCTCATGTGGTTTCGATGCTCGACGGAGAGGCACTACGCGAGATTATTCTTCATGAAAAGCCGGATCTAGTGGTACCGGAGGTGGAAGCCATTGCCACGGATGTCCTTGCAGGATTGGAAGAAGCAGACAATGTCACCATTATACCCACGGCCCGGGCGACCCAGTTGACAATGAACCGGGAAGGGATCCGTAGATTGGCCGCAGAAGAATTAGGGTTGCAGACTTCTCCCTATCAGTTTGCAGAAACTGAGGAGGAGTTTAAAAATGCGGTTTCGGAAATCGGAATGCCTTGTGTGGTTAAACCTATTATGAGCTCCTCAGGTAAAGGACAAAGCACAATCCGAAAAGAGGAGGATATATTGGCTGCTTGGGAATATGCTCAAGCTGGAGGCAGAGCCGGTCGCGGAAAGGTGATTGTCGAAGGTTTTGTAGAATTCGATTATGAAATAACCCAGCTGACGGTTCGGCATGTTGATGGTACCTCTTTTTGTGAGCCGATCGGACATGTGCAGGTGGATGGAGATTACCGGCAATCATGGCAACCCCAGCCAATGTCTGAAAAGGCACGAGTGGAAGCCAGTAAATATGCCGAGACCATCACCTCAGCCCTTGGAGGATATGGAATCTTTGGGGTGGAACTTTTTATTCGGGGAGATGAAGTTTTGTTTAGTGAAGTTTCTCCCAGACCACACGACACCGGGATGGTCACGATGGTCTCGCAAGACTTGTCTCAGTTTGCCTTGCATGCACGGGCTATTCTTGGCCTTCCAATACCTTCGATCAGGCACTTTGGTCCATCCGCATCGAGTGTGATTTTAGTGGAGGGAGATTCAGTAGATGTGAGCTTTGGGAATTTAGACATCGCTCTCTCTGAACCTGATGTTCAGTTACGTCTCTTTGGAAAGCCTGAAGTAAAAGGGCAACGCAGAATGGGAGTAGCCTTGGCGAGAGGTGAAACGATTGAGCATGCCAAGGTCAGGGCGGTAAAAGCTAGTTCTAAAGTATCTGTTTCCTTGAAATGAAGACAATTTATTTGAGGCGAGCCTTCAAAAACCGATGCCCAAGATGCGGGGAAGGTAAGGTGCTTAAAGATATTTATTCAAGAGAAGAAAACTGTTCTTCCTGTGCATTAGAGTATAATCGGGAAAATGGTTTTTTCCTGGGGGGGGTACCGGTAAATTATGGATTAGTTTGTACCTTTTGGATTGTACCTTGGTTAACGGTCTACTTTTTTGGGATTGTACCTGTAGTTTTAGTGGTAGTTATGAGTATCCTTGGTGCGATTGCTTTTACTTATTTAGGCTATGCCTATTGCCAGTGCCTTTGGTTAGGGCTTTACTTTTGTTTTGCAGAGCATGAAATGCCGCTACTTGCTGAGCCGGTTGAAAATAGGTGAGTGATTTTAAGGAACTGTTAATTTTGCTCGAAAAATTTCGGGATGAACGGGACTGGGGGCAATTTCATGATTCAAAAAATCTCGCCCTCGCTTTGTCAATTGAGGCGGCTGAGCTCAATGAATTGTTTTTATGGAAGAATGAGTCGGACTCCGAAGGGGTTGATCGACAACGATTGAGGGATGAACTGGCGGATGTCTTTGCCTACGCTATCATGCTGGCAGGCAGGCATGATTTAGATGTCTCGGATATTGTGAAAGAAAAAATTAAAAAAAATGCCAAGAAATATCCCGTCCAAGATTCAAAAGGGAGTTCACGCAAGTACAACGAGCTGCAGTCTGATTAGCATTCAATTTCTTGCGTGATGTGGACCCTCGGTTTAAAGGGTAGTTGACCTTGTCGATTAATGATAAGAGATATAATTATATGAAGTCTCTTATCTTATTTATTTTTTTTACAATACTCGTCTCTCAAGTATGGAGCGAGCAGTCCCTGATAAACGGAAAAGATTTAGCGGGTTGGAGTATGGATGTTCCGGTGCTCGATAAGAAACCTAACTCGTCACCGCCTTTTATTATTCGAAACGGTATGCTTGTAAGTTTAGGTAAACCGGCGGGTCATCTTTTGACTGATAAGGAATATTCAAATTATCGGCTTGAGGTAGAATATCGCTTCGTCCGGAAACCCGGGAACTGTGGGGTTCTCGTGCATGCTTCCACGCTTCGGAATCTTTACAAGATGTATCCAAAATCGATCGAGGTGCAGATGAATCACCAGCACGCAGGAGATTTTTGGTGCATAGTAGAAGATATAAAAGTCCCCGATATGGAAAAAAGAAGGGGGCCCAAGAAGAATTGGGGAATCACGGAAGGCAAGGCCCGGCGGATTCTTAATTTAACAGACGGTTCGGAAAAACCGGTCGGCGAATGGAATGCCATGACCATTGAATGCAGGGGGAGTGAGGTCAAGGTCTGGGTAAATGGTGACTTGGTGAATCATGGATTTGAATGCACTGTCCAAAAAGGGAAGCTGGCGATACAGGCAGAAGGATCCGAGGTTGAGTTTCGAAAGCTTTTACTTAGCCCAGAGAGAATTAAATGAACTTTTTATATTTATATCTAGCTTTGGCTCCAGCTTTGGCGATTGCTCTTTATATTTACTGGAAAGATGTAAATGAAAAGGAACCAATTTCTTATTTGATAGGTTTTTTCCTGTTGGGTGCACTGACCTGTATACCTGCAGGGATTACCAATGGCATTGGAGGGAGTGTTCTTGGATTTGAGCATGGCCAATCGCATGACATCGTACGTTCTTTTTTTATGGCTTTTTTTGTGGTTGGATTAGGAGAGGAGCTCTACAAGTTTTTGGCTCTCATGTTTGTCGCCTTTCGAATGAAAAATTTTAATGAACCATTTGATGGGATTGTTTATTCAGTTATGATAGGTTTAGGATTCGCATCACTAGAAAATGTATTTTATGTTTTTGATGGTGGTATAGGGGTTGCATTTATGAGAACACTGACCGCTGTTCCCATGCATGCAGCCTTAGCTATTATCATGGGGTATCATGTGGGGTTGGCTAAATTTCAAAGAGAAGAGAATCGAATTGATCGAGCTATTCTGGGTCTGATATACGCAATTTTAATTCACGGGGCTTATGATTTCTTTCTTTTTCAAAACGCTTCGATTTTGCTTTCAATGATGGTTTTTCCCCTGATGGGGTGGGCATTTTTTCTCAGCCGTAAGTCAATAAAACTTCACCTTGCGGCAAAGACATTAACTCCAAAAAAGTAAATTTTTTTTAATTGTTAGCAAGATTGCCTTGAAAGCAATCGGGTAGAGTGTGTGAATGTAAATTTTTCATTTTTATGTCTACTAAAGATAAAGACTTTGTTCACCTTCATGTGCATTCAGACTTCAGTTTGCTCGATGGATGCTGCCGGATGGATCGGTTGATGGATCGTGCCGTGGAGTTGGGTATGTCGGCCATGGCACTGACGGATCATGGTAACCTCTTTGGGACGATCAATTTCATCAAGCAAGCCGAGAAGCGTGGAATTAAGCCAATCATTGGATGCGAAGGATATATGGTCACAGATCATAAAAATGATGAAAAGCCGGGTCGTGAAAATCATAAGTCTTATCACCTGGGAATGTTGGCGAAGGATTATGAGGGGTATCAAAATCTTTCCAAAGTGGTTTCTGATGCCCATGTGGATGGTTTTTATTATCGTCCCCGTACGGATTTGGAGACTTTAGCTGAGCATTCCAAAGGTTTGATAGCTTTTACTGGTTGTATGCAGGGATGGATACCCCAAATGATTCTGCGCGGGAAAGATGGCGAAGCGGAAAAAGCAATGGGACAGATGATTGATATTTTCGGAAAGGAAAATTATTTCGTTGAACTTCATAACCATGGGATTGAGGAGCAGGCACAGTTGGTTCCCGTACTTTTAAAGTTGGCCAAAAAATTCGACCTCAAGGTAATTGCCTCGAATGATGTACACTATGTAAAAGGTGAAGACTGGGCTCCTCATGACGCTTTGTTGTGTATTCAAACTGGATCTAAGATAGATGATCCGAAGAGGATGAGATACGATGCTCGTGAATTTTATCTTAAATCACGGGAGGAAATGGAGGACCTTTTTAAAGAGGCACCTGAATCGATCACAAATACTTTTGCGGTTGCAGAAATGTGCGATGTAAAATTACCATTTGGAGAGAATAATTATCCGGTATTTACGATGCCTCCTGAAATTTCATCGAAAGTTCCAGATAATGTGGAATACCTCAAGCATCAGTGTATTGAGGGTATGCAGGCACGTTATGGTTCGGGTTATGTGCTGGAGGAATCGAGAGATGATCAAACTGAGGAAAAAAGTAGAGAGCTAAGTGAGCGGCTGGATTATGAGTTAGGCGTTATTACTAAGACCGGATTTAATGACTATTTCTTGATTGTTGCAGATTTTATGAGGTGGGCAAGAGAGCAGGAAATTCCGGTCGGGCCGGGTCGGGGCTCGGGGGCTGGTTGTTTAGTTGCGTACCTTCTGGGAATAACAGATATCGATCCATTACGCTTCGGTTTACTCTTTGAACGATTTCTTAACCCTGAGCGAGTTTCACCTCCGGACTTTGATATTGATTTCTGTATGCGAAGACGTGCTGAAGTCATTGAGTATGTCCGTGAAAAGTATGGCAGAGACTGCGTTGCTAACATCATAACCTTTGGAACTTTTGGTGCTAAAATGGTGATGCGTGATGTTGCCCGAGTTCGTGATCTGCCCTATGCAGAGGCTGATAAATTGGCAAAGATGGTGCCTGATGACCTCAATATTTCTCTTAACGATGCTTTAGAAAAGAGTCCTGAATTCAAGAGAGAGTATGAGACTAATCCCATCGCGAAGCAGATTATTGATACCGGTCAGGTAATTGAAGGCATGGTTCGGAATGTGGGTACACATGCCGCTGGCGTGATCATCGCTGATCGCCCACTTAAAGAATTGGTCCCCTTGACTAAACAGGATGGTGTTCTTACTACCCAATATCCCAAAGATCCTGTTGAAGACTTAGGTTTATTGAAGATGGACTTTTTGGGTCTGAAGACATTGACAGTTATTTCAGAAGCAGAAACTCATATTCGTAGAAAAGAGGGGTTGGAGGAATTTAGAGTCACGGATGTCCATCTTGAAGACGAATTGACTTTTAAGCTGCTCAATGAAGCTCGAACGATCGGGGTTTTTCAGTTGGAATCTGATGGAATGCGCAGGCTCTGTCGTCAGATGACAATATCTAATGTCGATGAGATCATTGCATTGATAGCCCTTTATCGCCCAGGTCCGATGGACTGGATTCCAGATTATATCCGCGGAAAAGAAGATCCCGAAACGATAGAGTTTCCTCATCCGTTGCTCGAGGATGTGTGCGCAGAAACCTATGGAGTGATGGTTTATCAGGAACAGGTAATGGAAGCGGCGAGAAGAATTGCTGGGTATACACTTGGAGGAGCTGATATTTTACGCAGGGCAATGGGAAAAAAGAAGCCCGAGGAGATGGCCAAACAA
Organism: Opitutales bacterium; assembly: GCA_028042835.1. Taxonomy (GTDB): domain Bacteria; phylum Verrucomicrobiota; class Verrucomicrobiia; order Opitutales; family Seribacteraceae; genus Seribacter. The sequence goes on from JAOFOL010000020.1 coordinate 31,342, forward strand.
CGGGCAATCTTTGTAAAAGGTGCCAAGGATACGAACAGCATCGAATCAAAAAAAGCCAATGATATATTTAATATTCTAGAAAAATTTGCCGGCTATGGATTTAATAAATCACATTCGGCTGCCTATGGAATTATCAGTTATCAAACTGCTTATCTTAAAGCTAATCATCCAGTCGATTTCATGGCAGGAGTACTTGCTTGTGAGTTAGGTAATTCAGATAAATTGGCTCATTTTATTGGCGAATGTACGGAAATGGGGATTTTAGTTTTAGGTCCTGAAGTGAACGAATCTGGCGAAAACTTTACGCCTTTGGCAGGTGATGGTGAAAACTTGGGGTCGATTAGATTTGGATTATCTGCAGTAAAAGGGGTGGGGGATGTGGCAGGAAAGATCATTGTCGAAGAGAGGAGAGAAAATGGTCCTTTTGTGAGTTTTACTGATTTAGTCGAACGGGTAGATGGTAAATCCGTAAACAAGCGTGTGCTTGAATGTTTAATAAAATCCGGTGGGTTTGATGCTTTGGAAGGGAACCGTGCCGCATTACTTGCCGACTTGGATCGGGCGATGGGAGAAGCACATCTTCGTAGAAAAGATCGAGAAGCTGGACAGTCTAATCTTTTTGACATGATGGGTGGAGATGAAGGTTCAAGTGGAGATAGTGGAACCAACGATTTCTCGGCAACTCAGACTCTTCCCGATGTTCCTGAAATGGATGAATTAGAAAAATTAAAATTAGAGAAAGCACTCCTCGGCTTTTTCTTGTCTGGGCATCCGATTGATACTTTGGGAGGACTTGGTCCGCTTTTTGATACAATCAAGCAGGATGACTTAGATAATTTAGAGGGAAAAAGGGCTTACCGACTTTGCGGGGTAGTCGCTGAAGTCGAACGTAGATATACCAAGAAAGATGCAAAGCCATGGGCCCGTTTTACTTTGCTTGCAAAAGAGAAAGATTTTTCTTTTCCGATGTTTCCCGAGGCTTATGAAAAATTTGGAATGAAACTGGAAGAAGGTGCGATCATGGTAGTTGAAGGAGTTGCATCAAATCGAGACGGAGAAGTCAGGGTAAATGCAAATGAAGTTTTACCAATTGATGAGGCATTGGGTAAATGGGTGGAGGAGGTTACCTGGTTAATCGATCCTGAGCACCAGGATGCTATGGACTATGCCAAAGAGTTATTTTCAAAGGGAGAAAAAGGATTTGGTGGTGCACTTATTCGGTTAGGAATTGCAAAAGAAGGAGAAGATTCAGGATTGGTTGCAGAAGCAGATGAACGTTTTCGGATGAAAATATCGGTTGAAACTTTTAAGGAATGGAGGGCAAAAACTCCTGTTAAAGCTGCTCGAGTAAAAATTACTGAACCAGAACTACCTCCAGAAAGACGATATGGAAATCGGGGGGGATGAGTATTTATCTTTCTTCCGCCTTGACCCATTCCTGAAGAATGATACTTTGATGTTTTTTCTTATGACGATCGAAATTAAATTACGTAAAGGCGAACCTATGGACCGTGCAATCCGGCGTTTAAAAAAACGCTTGGATCGAGAAGGTGTCATTCGTGATGTCCGTGCTAAACGCTACTTTGAAAAGCCTTCTGATAAAAAAAGAATTGCTCGAAAGGTTGCTGCATTTTCTCAAATGCTCCGCACTCGTTACGAAAAAATGTAAGCTTTTCCCCTTTTCGGGGATTTTTCTCGTCAGCTAACGGTTGGGATTCTAGGATACTCCCATGTCTCAACTCAGCAAACGTAACGCACTCAGCCTACGCCGTGAGTGGCGACTATTCGATCAGGACAGAGGGAGTAAGGAAGCATATTTAAAATTATGCACCCGAATGATTGATGTTGGAGAGTTTCTCTTGGCTCATGATGTTGCGAGGGCTGGCCTTACTCGCCATAAAAATCATAAAGGATTATCCCAACGAGGAGCCCATGCCCTTTGTAAAGCCGGTTCACCTAAATTAGCGACTCAGTTACTAGAGGAATTAGTTGCTTCCGGCGGAAGAGATGTAGAGACCCAAAGTTTGTTGGCAAGTGCTTACAAAGATCTTTGTGAGTATTCAACAAGTGAAGAGAGTAAGTTTCGCTATGCAGATCTTGCCATTGCCCGGTATGAAGAAGCATACAATGCTCAACTTCAAAAGAGTAGCGGAAAGACAGAAGATTTAGAGAAACAATATTATCCGTGTATCAATGTGGCTTTTATGCATTTCATGTTTCATCATTTTGATGAAGCAAATGAATATGCTAGAAAAGCCCGTGAAATTTGCCGACAATTACGAAGCAAAGAGAGTGATTCATACTGGATTGAGGCAACTGAAGCGGAAGCTTCTCTCATTCTTGGTCAAGTTGAAGCGGCAGTTGAGAGCTATGAATCTGCTTTTCAAAGAACGGATGCTCAACCATCTTCGATTGCGAGTACAAGAAAACAAGCATTACAGATAGCTTCCATGTTCGATGATAAATCTATTCGTAAGCAAATGGAAAAAGCTTTTCCGTTACTCGGAATAGTCGCTTGTTCAGGTCATGTTATCGATAACCCTGGTCGTTCGAAACGTTTTCCTCCGGAAGCAGAAACAGCCGCCAAAGAGCAGATAGAGAAATCACTTGAAAAGTTGGGTGCTCGTTGTGGATACAGTTCTGCAGCCTGTGGGACTGATATTCTTTTTCTTGAAGCCATGGCTGAGCGAGGTGGGGAAACTCATGTTTTCTTACCTTTTTCCAAAGAAGAATTTATCGAAACCAGTGTGCGGCGTGCAGGAGGTAATTGGGTTGCTCGGTTTGAGCGAGTTCTAGATCATGCAACTTCCGTCCACTATGTTACGAATGAGGGATATTACGGGGATGATTCTTTGTTTACTTTTTGCAACCAGGTAATGCTTGGTTTTGCCGCCATGCGCGGTCGCGGTTTGGATGAAGATCCCAATCTTCTAGTGATCTGGGATGGAGAACCTGGTGCAACAGGGGGAACTGGAGAATTAGTGGATGCATGGAGGGATGAGTTTAATGAGCCTGAAATTATCGATTCTAAAGATATTTTATCTCACTTAACCGAACCTGATCCCGTCCGTATTCATTCTGGAGAAACCCGCCCGAATTTTAGGCCAAGTTTTGGGGAGTCAGTTGATTCCGTTCGTTCTATTAAAACAATGCTTTTTGCTGATGTTCAGGCATTTAGTCGGGTCGTTGAGGACAAAACAGGA
>JAOFOL010000021.1 GCA_028042835.1 Opitutales bacterium
CGCAAGAAATGTGCTTGGATTAACTGATGCAAATAGCGAAGAGTTCGCCCCTAATACCTCTGATCCAGTAATCCACATAATGGATGAACAGAAATCAATTGAAGACAAAGGAGCCACCATGAGATTAGGTGCTTGCCCCTGCGTTCTCAAAAAAGGATCCGCTGCTTTCGATGCTTACGGCAAAGATGAAGTATCCGAAAGACATAGGCACCGATTCGAATACAATAATAAGTATAGGGAAAGGCTTGAGGAAGCAGGCCTAATTGTATCTGGAACAAATCCCGAAAGTGATCTCGTTGAAATCGTCGAAGTTAAAGAACATCCATGGTATGTCGGAGTTCAATTTCATCCAGAATTCCAGTCCAAGCCAAACAAGGCACACCCTCTCTTTGCAGCTTTCATTGAAGCCTCTTTGTCTCATAGTCTAATCCATGCTAAAGAAGGTTCTCCAAAATAACCAAAAAAGTGTTTCTTATTTTTGTTTAGATAAATTGGGCGATGAAAGAATAGCTTTACCCGGGTGGGGAAAGCTTATAATAAGGCCATTTTGATCGTAGACGCCCACACTCATCGCTACCCTGAAGAGGTCAGTAAAGACCCTCATGCTTTTGCTGCCCGTCAAAAAGAAACCCACTGGTTGGAATTAGTTGAACCTACAGGAAAAAAAAGCCTTCAAGGCTGGGTAAACGGTAAAAGAATGATCTCTGATATGAAGGCTGCTAATGTTTCTCAAGCAGTCTTGCAGGGATGGTACTGGGAAAATCCAGCTAGCTGTATATTACAAAACGATTGGCACGCTCAATGGATATCAAATGACCCTGAGAAATTTATTGGATTTGCAAGCATTCATCCGGACCTTGGGCAGCCTCTTGATGAATTGAAAAAAAGGCATGATCAAGGCTTTCAAGGAATAGGTGAATGCCACCCCTGGGTTCAAGGCTCCTCTCCTCGAAATCAAAAATGGATCTCCTGTATGAAGTTTGCATGCGAACGAGGATGGCCCGTGACTTTCCATGTAACCGAACCTGTAGGTCATGAGTACCCAGGTAGAGTGCCCACGCCGTTTAGAGATTTCCTTTGGCTTGCTCAAGAACTACCCGATCTTAAGATTATACTTGCTCATGCCGGCGGTCTTTTTCCATTTTATGAACTGAACCCAAAATTACGTCCTCTTTTAAAAAATTTCTATTACGATTTATCTGCCTGCCCTTTGCTTTATGAACATTCTCTATACCGAAAGTTGGTTGATGTGGTAGGAGTAGGCAAAATCCTTTGGGCAACGGACTATCCTTTGCGAATTTTTCCCGTTATTCAAAAGGATCCAGATTTTTTAACATTTAAAAATATAATCAAACAAGAGGCAATGTTGTCAGATACAGAAGAATCCGCAATATTTGGTCAAAACCTTCTATCTCTCTTGCCGTGTTAATTTCATTAGAAAATATCGCTCCTTCCCCTATACCGCAAAGCCACCTTGAATCATCAGAGATTTGGAACTCTACACTTACATTTGAATCAAAATCTTCCATTTTAATTTCAGCGGATTCAGGAAAGGGCAAATCGACTTTGCTGCATTTGATTTATGGACTTCGCAAAGACTACTCAGGCAACTTATTTATAGACTCCGGAAATGCCGAAGAGTTAGGTTTCCAGCAATGGGAAAACTTAAGGCGTGAATCGCTATCTATGGTTTTTCAAGACCTCCGCCTTTTTTCCCAATTGAGTGCACGAGAAAACATCGAACTTATTCCTCAGTTTAATCCAAACTCTCCATCAATTTCAGAGATGTCTGAAAGACTGGGAATGATCGACTTTCTTGAACAACCCGCCCTTACCCTTTCTCACGGTCAAAGACAACGAATTGCACTAATGCGAGCTTTAAGAAAACCTTTTAAATGGCTTCTCTTAGACGAGCCCTTCAGTCACTTGGATAAGAACAATCAGGAGCTTGCATGCGACTTAATTAAAGAAGTTACTGAATACAATGAAGCAGGAATAATTTTATCTTCCCTAGGGGCAACCCCTTCCATCATGTTCGAAAAAAACTTCATTTTATGAAGAATTTGTTTCCCCAAAAAAACCTTAAGCTATGTCTTCTAATTGACGGACCAAAAAAGGAATTAGGGATCGCAACCCTTGGGTGCATTTTTGGTACTACCCTTCTACTGTTGGCCTTGCAATTATACCAAGATATAAATTCTTACTTGGAAGAAAACGAAAAGCCAAAAAACTTTTTTACCATAAATAAAAAAATAGAGGGAGGTGCCCTTGTAAACTTAGGTAAAAAAGACGATACATTTTCTCCCGATGAACTAAATAATATAAAGCAGTTGGACGGAGTGAAGCGTATTGGTGGATTTGTGAGAAATAAATTTCCATTAACCCTATACATTTGGCCTTCGGGAAAAGTGGGCCTGGGTGCTGCGGCTAAAACTGACCTATTTTTTGAATCTATACCAGATGAGTTCTTGGATTTTGTGCCTAAGGAATGGAATTGGGAGGAAGACGCACACATTGTTCCTATTATGGTACCCAAGTTTTACTTAGATTTATGGAATTTTGGACTCGCACCGTCTAGGATAGAATACCCCACTCTATCCACTGAAGCAGCCACTGGTATGCCGATTCAAATCTTCATCGGTGACAACCGAGAAACTATCCTAGATGGTCGCTTCGTCGCCTTTAGTAAAAGAATCAACAGCGTACTGGTACCTGCCTCTTTTCTAGATTGGGCCAATCAAAAATTTGGCCAGCCAGATAGTGGAGATTTTTATTTTCTGTGGAAAAATGGCTCTATTGATGGACCCCCGAAATCTAAATCTGATCTTTTAAACCTTCAAAGTGATAAAGCTTTTCCTTCATGGGAAGTTTCCCCTTTAGGTAATCCTGGTGAGCGTGTGCCCATTGAGACTATTGCCAGTATAGCACCCAAAGATGTACAACCATCACGCATTATTTTAGAGATCACGGAAAATCCGAGCAATGAACTACTCCAATTTATTGAAAGCCAGGGATACGAATTAAATCGTGAATTCCCGGAACAAGACATCATAAAAAAAGGTGTTAATGGTCTCTTCATTGGCACGCTCGGAGTAGGCGGAATGCTATCTCTTTTATCTATAGCAACCTTTGCAACAAGTTTTCGCTTAGTCATTGCAAGATCAGCGGAGAGTACAAGAAATCTTTTATTACTTGGTTTTTCACCCAGAGAAATTTCTCAAGTTTTTTTTAATCGTTTTATGTTTTTATTTTCGGGAATACTTATTTTATCTTTATTTGGTTCCTTCATGATAAAATCTTACTTAATTTCGCAAGCTCAAGAGATTGAAATAATCATCAACAATGGCTTTACTATGTTATCAATTAGTGGCCTGCTACTTTACGGAACAATTTTTCTAGCCACCAATAAATCTGTAATTCAAAAATCGGTAAATGATCTCAGATAGAATTACTAAAAAACAATAAGTCAGTTTACTCCACCTTCATGACTAAAGTTTCGTCTTTGACAGAAAAGGTAACCTTCCCCCCTTCTTCAATTTCTCCAGCGATGAGAGAACGAGCTAATTGAGTTTCAACTTGTTTTTGTAAGAACCTTTTCAATGGGCGAGCTCCATAAGTTGGATCATACCCTTTTTCACCAATCCATTTTTTGGCAGCTGGTGTAAAAACAATTGATATATTACGATCTTCTAATCTTGAGTTTAAACTCTCCAATAAAAGATCAACTATCTCGGTAATTTCTTCCAAAGAAAGAGGTTTGAAAAGAACAACATCATCAATTCTGTTAAGAAATTCTGGACGAAAGTGATCGCGTAAGTCTGCCATGACAGACTCCCTAGCTGTCTCAGTAATTTCATGGTCTACTAGATTATCTTGTAAATAACGGCTTCCGACATTGGAGGTCATGATGATTACAACATTCTTAAAATCAACTGTGCGCCCTTGAGAATCTGTTAGACGTCCATCGTCCATTAACTGAAGTAAAATATTAAAAACATCAGGATGGGCTTTTTCTATTTCGTCAAAAAGAATTACAGCATACGGTTTACGACGCACTGCCTCCGTAAGTTGTCCGCCTTCTTCATACCCAACATACCCTGGAGGGGCACCAATTAAACGGGCAACAGAATGTTTTTCCATGTACTCCGACATATCAATCCGTACAACATTGTTTTCACTATCAAAGAGGCTTTCAGCTAATGTCTTGGCTAGTTCAGTTTTTCCAACCCCAGTCGGCCCTAGAAACAGGAATGAACCAATAGGCCGATTAGGATCTTTAATGCCTGCCCTTGCCCGCATAATCGCTTCGGATACCGCATCAACAGCTTCGTTTTGACCAATAACTCTTTCATGTAATATATTTTGTAATCTAAGAAGCTTTTCTCTTTCTCCCTCGATCAATTTAGTAACGGGAACTCCTGTCCAGCGAGCTACAATATCGGCAATTTCATCAGCTGTAACTTCTTCTTTAAGAATGGAGTCCTCTCCTTTATCAGCTTTTTCAAGAGCTTCTAATTCAGCTTCTAATGTGGGAAGTTTTCCATGCTTGAGTTCAGCAACCAAATTCAGGTCGTAAGCTCGCTCTGCTCTTTCCATATCAGAACGAGTGGTCTCAATCTGCTCTCTTAATACACGCACATCATCAATCCCTTTACGCTCGTTTTCCCATTGGCGCTTGATCGTTTCCATTTTGTCACGTGCATTACCTAATTCCTTGCGGAGGACTTCAAGCCGGCCTTTACTAGGTTTGTCTTTTTCCTGCCGGAGAGCAGTCTCTTCGATTTCAAGTTGCAAAACTCTTCGACTGATTTCATCAAGTTCTGCAGGCATACTATCCAATTCAGTGCGAATCATCGCACAAGCCTCGTCCACCAGGTCAATCGCTTTATCGGGTAAAAAACGATCCGAAACATATCGGTTAGATAATACTGCGGCATTTACTAACGCTTCGTCTCTGATATTTACTCCGTGGTGGATTTCGAACCTTTCTCGGAGTCCCCGTAGAATAGATATTGTATCTTCAACATTTGGCTGCTCAACAAGAACAGTTTGAAAACGACGCTCCAGAGCAGCATCCTTTTCGATATGCTGACGATATTCGTTTAATGTAGTAGCTCCTATGCAATGAAGTTCTCCACGGGCAAGCATCGGTTTAAGCATATTCCCTGCATCTATTGCACCTTCCGCTTTTCCCGCACCGACAATCGTATGCATCTCATCAATAAAAAGCACAATTCTTCCCTCTGCCTTGCTCACTTCATTAAGAACAGCTTTTAGACGCTCTTCAAATTCTCCTCGAAATTTCGCCCCGGCTAATAATGATCCCATTTCAAGCGTAAAAATCGTTTTATCCTTTAGTCCTTCAGGGACATCACCTCTTACTATTCGTTGAGCTAACCCCTCAACAATCGCTGTCTTACCAACTCCAGGTTCACCTATTAAAACCGGATTATTCTTTGTTTTTCGTGAAAGAATGCGGATGACCCTACGAATTTCTGAGTCTCTCCCAATTACAGGGTCTAATTTTCCAGACTTAGCTTGTTCGACTAAATCTATTCCATATTTTTGGAGTGCCTTAAAGGAATTTTCAGGAGTCCGAGAATTTACCTTCTGTCCACCCCTTAATTTCATTAAGGTTTCTCTTATCTTTTTTTCAGATAATTCAAAATTTTTCAGAAACTGTTTAAAAGATGAAGGTTTACCCAAATCTGCCAAGCCTAGAAGCAAATGTTCAGTACTGACATAGTCATCCTGCATATCTTTGGAAATCTGCTGTCCCTTTTCTACAGCTTCCGTAAGAGGTGCAGAAGCATAAGATCGAGATGTATTCAAGTCGCCTGCAATTCTAGGCAAATTTTTAAGTTCTCTTTGGAGTGCAAGTTGAACTGGAGCAGTCCCCACACCCATTTCTTCCATTAGTGCAGGAACTATACCGTTTTCCTGTGCCATCAGGGCACCGAGTAAATGCCAGACCTCTACTTCCTGCTGTCCATTTCTCTTTGCAACCTCAGCCATCTCCTTAATCGCAGATATACCTAATTCAGTAAATTTTTCAGCATCAATGTTCATAAGTCTATGTCTTGCATTTTTCGTACCGAAAAAAAACATCTACCGCAAACCTTTGATAATCCCTGTATACAGGAAAACAATGCATAAATTATCAATTATTAAGGGACAATTTGTTAGATCTAGATCCACAAGTGAGCCACAATGACTCACCTCGTGCTCGCTAGTTTTTTTGAAAAGGATTAATATATGTTTTCATTATAAAATATTCGTAAGCTTTCAAAATACATATTAAATTTCAAATTTCCTTACATCAAACCTTACCATCCCCTCAAATGATTCTTCGTGAGCGAGCAGTCTACATTGATCAAAAATTAAATGATCTTTACCCGAATCCTCCAATTCCACTTGATCATAAAGATCCTTTCACATTGCTCATTTCAGTTTTACTGTCAGCTCAATGTACAGATGCTCGAGTAAACCTAATAACACCTGCCCTTTTTAGGTTAGCCGACAATCCTCTAACAATGGCCCAAAAAAAAGTTGATGAAATCAATTCAATTGTAAGACCATGCGGGCTTGCTCCAAGAAAAGCTAAAGCGATCAGGGAGCTTTCGAGTATACTTATAGAAAAACACGAAGGTTCCGTTCCCAAATCTTTTGATGAATTGGAGCAACTCCCTGGAGTCGGTCATAAAACTGCTTCTGTAGTGATGTCTCAGGCATTTGATTATCCAGCTTTTCCTGTAGATACTCATATCCATCGACTTGCTCAAAGGTGGAAACTGACAAATGGTAAGAATGTTACTCAAACAGAAAAGGATTTAAAACGACATTTCCCACAGAACCGCTGGAATAAACTTCACCTTCAGATTATTTACTACGCACGCGAACATTGCCCTGCGCATGCTTGTCATGGACTAAAATGTGAAATTTGTAGATCCTGTTTTCCTCAAAGGAAGAATAAAGTAATTACTAAAAAGGCCTAACCGGAATTAACGAAAACCTTCGGGCGGGAACTTTTTAGTTTACCTATTTCTGCATCACCTAAACCGGAATCAAATAAATAAATTTCTCTGAGTGATTCTAAGGCAATCAAGGAGTCAATTACAGAAGCCTCAAGTTTGACTCTGATTAAGTTCAAATACTCTAAATTTTTTGAACTCTTTAGCTTATTAATTCCTGTAGAATCAATAAACTCTGCACCTTCTAAAAAAAGTTTTTTCAGGTTAGGCATATTTAAAATGTGATCAATACCAGAATTAGTCACTTTGGAATCTGTTAGATCTAGTGAAATTATATGGGGAGCAATAATTAAAAGTTTCTCCAAGTCTTCATCTTTCATAGCCAAGTCTGGATCAACAGATGAAATTACTTGAAGCCCTTTTTCAGATACCATGGGAAGAATCCTAATCCCTGATGAGCGCAATGTATTCCAAGCATCTTCACTCAAAATTATCTCATCAGCACTCTTAGTATCAGATGAAGCCTCGCTTTTTTGATCCTCAAAACCGAGCTCTTCTAAATCCAATCCAAACTTTGCTAATATTGGACCGATCTTTGATGGCATTGCAAAATAAGTTCCTGCAATTCCACCAACGGCTAAAACAAATAAAAAAACAAAAACAAAAATCGTAGAAAAAAGCTTAGAAATGAAACCTTTTTCCTGAGCTACCATTATGATTTGTCCACCCTTAGCCTTTCTTAACTTCTGAACCTTAGATGAAGCTTTTTTCGGTTTACTTGGAGAGGGTTTTGGGTTCGCGACTCGACCAGCACTTGAAGTGTGAGCGTCTTTTACCCTATCTTCGCTGGGGAGTAACTTTTCCCTGTTTTCCACATTTACGACTACTTCGCTAGTAACCCTATTTTCTTTTTCATGTGTTCGTAAAATATCGGGGAGAATTTTCCACTCGCTTGTTCCTTCGATAAGTGCGAAATCCGTTTCTAACAATTGATTTGAATTGAAAAAAGTCCTCGCCTGATCGATTGTGTAGGGCCCAAAGGTTTGGCCATTTCTGGATACATACAAATTCATGAATTTTCAGCTAATCCTATTACACTAACATGGGTATGTAATACAAACAGAATCACTAGAAAAACCCTGCAATTAAAAACTAGGGGTTCCGCTTCGACCGAAGCAGGAATAAAATTTAAATAATGTTTACCTAAACCAAATCAAGGCAAGGGGGGGAGAGGAGGTAAACCTCCTGAGTCTCCATCAGAATCACTTGGTAAAGGAGGCAATCCGGGTAAAGAATCATCGCTATCAGGCATGGGTGGTAAATCTCCACCAGAATCAGGCAGTCCGGGTAAACCGGGCAAAGAGAGATCCTCAGTTGGTTGATCAGAAGATGGCTCAGTAAGACCGGGTAAGGATGGTAAATCCGAAGGAGAAGAATCTTCATCAGCCAGTGGAGGCATAGAAACATCAGGCTCGGATGCAAATGGTGCTTCTTCCACGGATTCTAAACCAGGAAGTCCTGGTAATTCGGGAATTGATTCGTTAGGTGCAGGTTCCTCTGTGATTGTAACCTCAGAAGGAAGTGAAGGCACATCCGGTAAACCAATTTCTGCAGGCTCAATGACTGGATCAGGCAAGATCGGTTCTGGAGATGTAGGAATCGGTTCGATTACGGCCTGTTCTTGTGGAGATGCGATTATTGGTAAGTCTGGTTGAGCAACCTCAGGTGTAAAATCAGGCATAATTTCGTTATTTACTGCGGGTTCAGTTTCATCAAGCCCGGTACTTTTTACACTGTCATTAAGAATAGGTTTCGAAACTTTTAATGCCTCCTTGATGGGAGTACCATCAGATCTCCATGTTGCTTCCTCACCATGCCTCACTCCTTTAGAGTATGCTCGAACATACATTTTTTGCCCGTTCGGCCACCATCTTGTTACAGTGCCATTCCACTTACCGTCCGTATAATTTCTCTCATACATTTTTATTCCATTGGAGAACCAACGCGTACTTGGACCATCTTTTTTTCCATTTCTCCAACTCTCATCTGCGATTATAAACTTACCATCAGGTCCATCTTCGACCGTAACAATCTGGCCAGTGAAAGGAGTATCAGAAAACTTTTGATACAGTAAACCATACCGGCTTGCGAAGAACTCATCATATTCATCTGCACTCACTTGGTATGCATCTTTGGATATATCTACCTGCTGTTTGGCTACGGAAGCTTGTTGCAGCTTATCAGGGCTTGCTGGGGAACCAGCGACATTTTTTCGGTAACGATTTTCGCAAGATGCGAACATCAATAATAGAAGAGAACCAAGGGCATGTAAGGAGTATCTTTTCATTGCAATTTTATTTTGGTAAAATGTTGCCTCATGGCAAGAAAGAAGGATTTCATTTTACAAGAAGTTGTTTAGCTAATTAGAAGAATAATTCCTTGCTTAATGAATCAAAATCGATCAAAATCGATCTTTTTCGATCATTAGTTGATCTATCATCAAATAAACTAACAGCACAGCCCTTACGCATGAACTTAGATACTCTCCTCCTAGCCATTCCAGCTTTCGGTCTCCTTGCCTTACTTTTCACATGGTGGAAAACAAACGAAGTAAATTCTATACCAGAGGGTACAGAGCGAATGTCAAAAATTGCCAAGAGTATACAGGACGGAGCTATGGCTTTTCTTCGGGCAGAATACCGCATTTTAATTATTTTTGTAGCTGGGGTAGCCGCATTGCTATACTGGAGTGGTTCAAATAATGACCAAAGTCACGCCCTGGTCGCTGTCTCCTTTACTGTTGGAGCATTTTGCTCCGCTCTGGCAGGATATCTAGGAATGAAAGTGGCCACTAAAGCAAATGTTAGAACTGCAAATGCTGCCAAAGATAGTCTTGGAAAAGCCCTCGAAGTTGCCTTTTCAGGGGGTGCCGTAATGGGTTTGGGTGTTGTTGGTCTCGGAATATTAGGACTTGGTAGTTTGTTTTACATTTTTGGAAATCACTTTGGAGCTTTCGAGCCACAAGCATCTCTCGGAGTTACTTTATCTGTTTTAACTGGTTTTTCATTTGGAGCATCTTCGATTGCTCTTTTTGCTCGAGTTGGAGGCGGTATATACACAAAAGCCGCAGATGTGGGAGCAGATCTAGTCGGTAAAGTTGAAGCAGGAATTCCGGAAGATCATCCGCTTAACCCAGCGACAATCGCCGATAATGTGGGAGATAATGTGGGCGATGTAGCAGGTATGGGAGCTGATCTTTTCGAATCTTATGTTGGATCTATTATCGGAACAATGGTTTTAGGGGCTGCAATGGTAGCAGGAGCAACAAATTTTTCTGATTTCCTCGGAGGACTCTCTCCCATCGTCTTACCATTAATATTAGGTGCCATTGGAATCGTTACTTCAATAATTGGAACCTTTCTTGTACGGGTTAAAGATGGTGGAGATCCACAAAGAGCCCTTAATACAGGTGAATTTACATCTTCTGCGCTTATGATCGCAGCTTCTTACTATGTAATTAACAAATTTTTGCCAGAGAGCTGGGTGTACAACGAAATTACCTATACTTCAATGGGTGTGTTTTGGGCAACTATTATTGGTCTTATTTCAGGACTTGCGATTGGATTTATTACCGAGCACTACACAGGGACAAATAAGAAGCCAGTAAGAGCGATTGTAGAACAATCTATAACTGGATACGCGACCAACATCATTTCTGGTCTGGGCGTCGGGATGATATCAACAACATTTCCAATTTTAATTTTGGCTGCGGCAGTGGTTGGAGCACATGAACTCGCAGGTCTATATGGTATTGCAATTGCTGCAGTAGGCATGCTTTCAAATACTGGAATTCAGCTGGCGGTAGATGCATATGGCCCCATTTCAGATAACGCTGGAGGAATTGCTGAAATGGCGGAGTTGCCACCTGAAGTTCGAAAAAGAACAGATAAACTTGATGCAGTTGGAAATACAACAGCAGCTATCGGTAAAGGTTTTGCAATTGGTTCAGCCGCCCTAACAGCACTCGCCCTTTTTGCTGCGTTCAAAGAAACTGCCGGAATTGATGTGATTGATGTATCTGCACCGAAGGTTATGGCCGGCTTATTTATAGGTGCAATGTTACCGTTTCTCTTTAGTGCTCTCGCAATGGGTGCAGTAGGAAGAGCAGCCATGTCCATGATCCAGGAAGTTCGTAGACAGTTTAAAGACATTCCTGCCTTAAAAAAAGCCTTGGAGATAATGAATAAAAATGAAGGTAAACCAACTTCAGAATGGTCGGACGATGAAAGAGACAGTTTTGATAAGGCGATAGATTCTGCAGAATATGGTAAATGTGTCGAAATTTCCACCCAATCAGCAATCAAAGAAATGGTAGCTCCCGGGATGGTAGCAATCCTCACGCCTGTAGCGGTTGGATTTGGCGGTGGGGCTACAATGCTTGGAGGAGTTCTTGCAGGAGTTACAGCATCCGGAGTCTTACTTGCTCTCTTTCAATCAAATGCAGGTGGGGCTTGGGATAATGCTAAGAAGATGGTGGAGGAAGGGTATGAAATCGATGGCGTAGTTCACGGTAAAGGTTCAGAAGTGCATAAAGCGGCCGTCGTAGGTGATACCGTGGGCGATCCTCTCAAGGATACGTCTGGCCCATCGTTGAATATTTTGCTTAAACTGATGTCTGTAGTAGCATTGGTGCTAGCACCTTACCTTTAAATTTAAAGAGAATTTAAATTTTCAGGATGCTTCAATCGTATGAGCAAAACTCTTACGATCTGCAGCATTTAGCTTGTAATAAGCTGTCCCTGCAACAAAAACATCAACTCCTGCTTCTAAGCAGGGTTGTATGCTATCCGGACCTACCCCACCATCTACCTCAATTAAAAAATCAAAATCCGAGCTATCTCTAATCTGTGCAATCCTACTGACTTTACCAAGTACATTCTCGATAAATTTCTGACCACCAAATCCTGGAAAAACGGTCATGAAAAGCACAAGATCAACCTGATCCAAAAAGGGGATTAATCCATCTACTTCGGTATCAGGATTTATAACTATTCCATTTTTGATTCCTGCCTGTCTAATTTTAAGTAAAGCAGCACTATGATCATATTTTGGTTCTAAATGAATACTTATAAGATCAGCTCCGGCCGCTACGAAAGGGTCTATGTACAAATCAGGTTGATCAAGCATTAAATGAACATCAAAAAAGATATCTGAATGTTTTCGCAAGTCAGATACAGTTTGTGGTCCGAAACTTAGATTTGGAACAAAATGCCCATCCATAATATCGAGATGAATCCATTTCCTTCCATCTTCGTCAGCCGTTTTAAGTGCTTCAGATAAATTAGCATGGTTTCCAGCAAGTATTGAGGGAGCTAGAAACTTTTTTCTTACAGTCTTCATATTCTCAGGGTAAAATTTGAATCAGATCTCTAGTAATTCTTTTACTTAAATCTCGTGCTAAAGTGATTTGTAACTGCCTGTCGCCAACATGTTCAACATTAAGAGTTTGAGGTGAAGATGCACTAACCAAATAATTACTATTTAAAAATTCACGGTTGTGACGTGAATTCGTTACAATGATATGGGCAGACAAATTACCTTGAAATGAAGCTGCAGATATAGTGTCACCAGCTTGAAAGGATTCAGGCTTCATTCCATATGATTCCAAAACTACAGATATGACATAATCTTGGTTGGAGGAAGCTGGGTCTACTAAACTCAAATCTGGGTATTTCAAAAGTTCGTCTTTGAATATTCTTCTAAAAACTGATGAAAATTGAATAGCCTTGGAATTATTTTTAATTTTTATCCCTAAACTACATGGCTTCAGTTCGGAGGTTAGACCACTCTTATAATTACATCCTACGCAGGCGAAGAAGAGAGGAAGAATTATAAAAGATTTAAAAATCTTAATCATTTTCTGACCGCAAATTAGCGATCTTTTTTTCAGCTTCTCTTGCTGCAGTTGATTCAGGAGCAGTGGTGATAGCCTCATTATAAAATTGAATGGCTGGTCTGTTACCTAATTCTCTCCAACGGGTTAAATAGTATTTCCCAAACTTTTCAATATATTCACCAACTTCAACCTTACTTGCTGCCAAAACCTGACGCATTTCTTTTCTACCTGCTTCTGCTTCGACTTTTCGGATTTTGGTATCTGCGAGTCTGACTTTGTAAATAGCTTCGGATTCATGGGAACTTTGGGGAGGTGTATCTGCAAAAAGGATCAGGTAATCTTCGAAGAAGTTTAAAGCTTTTAGGGTTGCACCTTGATCGTATGAAGGTCCAGCAACTTTATTCCTGTAGATACTGGCGAGCAGAAAATAGGCTTTTTCACAAAGAAAATTTTCTGGATATAGATTAACTAAGCGATCTAACGCGTCCACTGCTTCCTCAATTTTCTCATCTTTTATAGAAATTTCAGCAAGTGCCATCAACGCACGAGGTGCAAACTTGGGACCTCGAGCAAGTCCAGCAATTTGGTTAAGCCTTGAACGGTCCTGTGTGCCTGATCTAAACCTAGGAATAATTCCCCATTTGCGCGGCAACTTATCTTTAGCAAGTTTTTCAGAAACACGCATCAAGGACTCGGCAACTAGTTCAAAATCATAATTTGTATAAGCTTGAGCAATCAGCTTTAGATATTCGAAAGACTTACTCCAATCTCCATTACCTTCACGAATTTGGGCAGCACGGTATAAAGACTCAGGCCCTACATCAAAATTTTCCCCATCTATGCTGACTAAAGCATCTGACCTTCTTTTGGAAAATTTTTCGTAAAGTTTAAGAGACTTCCTCGCAGATCCTTTTTTTTGGTATGCCAAAGCCTCCTTAAACCACCTCTTAGCGTCAATATCATCATACGGTTTACGATTTTTAACAAAGAAGCCTGTGCCAGGAAAAAGATACTCTTTATCGTTATTATTGAGACCTCGTCCTTGATTAGGGCTTTGTGCGGAAACAAATAATGAAGACAGGATTGCCAGTAAAATATAATTTTGTAGAGTTTGAATTTTGGGAATCATTGTAAGTAACTAAAATCGAACAAGAGTCGCAGACCATGTCAAGCCTGCACCGAATGCAACTAAGACAGCGAGTTCATCTTCTTTAAATAAACCTTTTTTTACTGCCTCATCTAAAGCCAGCGGAATTGATGCTGCAGATGTATTACCATGACGGTCTAAGTTACAGAAAAATTTGTTCATAGGAATTTCAAGCCTTTGAGCCATACTCTCCACAATCCTAACATTGGCTTGATGAGGAATAACATGATCGACATCTTCGATATCAAGATCATTTTCAGTAAGCAATTCTCTTGTCGCTTTTTCCATAACCCTGACTGCAGACTTAAAAATCTCCTTTCCATTCATTTTAAGAAAATGCTGTCTATTTGCAATCGTGTACTCAGTTGCAGGTTGACTCGAACCTCCAGCAGGTTGGTGTAAAAGAGTCGGGTTAGAACCATCTGCACCTGAGAGAAAACCTAAAAGTTTGGGTCCATACCCTCGTTTACTTATTATCGCTGCACCGGCACCATCACCAAAAAGTACGCAGGTTGTACGGTCTTCCCAATCCATGATTGATGACATTTTTTCAGCACCAATAACCAAAGCACATTTATACCTACCTGAAGAAAGCATGGCGTCTGCAACATCCAGAGAATATAAAAACCCGGAACATGCCGCTTCTAAATCGAAGCAGGCAACCTTGCCAAGACCCAGTCTGTGCTGAAGTAAGCAGGCTGTTGATGGAAATGCCATATCCGGGGTTATGGTTGCTACAATTACGAGGTCTATCTCTGAAACTTGAATTTGTGCGGATTCGATAGCTCTTCGTGCAGCATGAAAAGCTAGATCACTGGTAGACTGGTCATTATCTGCAATTCTTCTCTCCGTGATACCTGTTCTCGACTGTATCCACTCGTCAGATGTATCAACTCTCGAACTCAGCTCTGTGTTACCTAAAATCTTTTTAGGTACATAGGACCCAATCCCCAAAATTACACTACTGGTATTAGATGTTGAAACTTGATTCATATCATTGACCTTTGGAACTCACTAAAGGTTCTGGGCGAAAAATTTCATTAGCTTCTTTTACATCTAAAGCCATCTGTGCCAGCATGTCATGCTGAACAAGGTCGAGGGCGATTTTAACGGCTCCGCTGATATGATTTCGATTTGAAGAGCCATGCGCTTTTATGACATTCTGAGTAAGACCGAGTAAAGGAGCTCCACCGAATTGTTCAGGATTTATTCTCTGCTTTAAACTCTTAAAAGCTCCTTTAGACAATAAAGCCCCGGTCTTTCGTAGTGCATTTCTACGAAGTTCCTCGTCAAGAAAAGAGCTGATTAATTTACTTAGAGATTCACAAGCTTTTAGGACAATATTGCCGACAAAACCATCGCAAACCACCACATCCACGGCATTTTCAAAAATTTGAAAACCTTCGATAAGTCCGCTGTAATTGATTATACTGCCATCAATATCTTTGAGCATATCGTGGGTTTCATTAATAACCTCATTTCCCTTACCCTCTTCCGTCCCAATCGTGAGAAGTCCTACTTTAGGTCGCACTAATCCAAGTGCAACCCGGGCATAATTCGAACCCAATATAGCATTCTGTGCTATATGAAACGGTTTAGCATGCGGATTTGCACCCGCATCAAGTAAAGTAAAATATCTCTCTCTACCGGGCCAAATCGTACACAATGCCGGACGTTCCACCCCTTCCAATGTTCTCAGTCTAATTGTACTGCCTGCCATCAAACAACCTGTATTACCACAACTTAAAAGAGCCTGTGCTTCTTGATCTTTCACGCATTGTAGAGCCAAAGCCATTGAAGACTTCTTCTTTCCTTTAATGCCTGCGATTGGTTTTTCGTCCATTTCGACGACTTCAGGAGCATGCCTAATTTC
This sequence comes from Opitutales bacterium, assembly GCA_028042835.1. Classification (GTDB taxonomy): domain Bacteria; phylum Verrucomicrobiota; class Verrucomicrobiia; order Opitutales; family Seribacteraceae; genus Seribacter. The sequence goes on from JAOFOL010000021.1 coordinate 15,888, forward strand.
AACTTGTCCGGAATCAAAATTTCCAAATGAAGATGAATGTTTATGAATTTCATCTTCCCGACCAAATAAAAGGAAACGAGTACCTCTCGGTGAAGTCTCTAAAGACTGGGAGATTCCTGCCAAAACTTCTTTTGGACCGTGATCACTCCCCATTACATCGACTGCAAGGGTTACCTTAGCCTCGGTAGTATCCATGCCGAAGCTACTTGTAAATCTTAGACCTCTAGATCAAGTACTTGCTTACCTCGGTATTGTCCAGTCTCAGGATTAACACGATGTGAGCGAGAAAAAGTTCCATCTGGTTCTTTTACGAGTAAGGGTGCTTCGAAGCGGTTAGCTCCTCTTCGCTTACGGCTTCTTTGCTTGGATTGTTTTCTTTTAGGCTGTCCCATGTGTTACATCATAGGAATCTCGTTCCTCTCGTCAAGATTAGACACAAACACTTACCCAATGAGGTAGATGCTTAAAACAATCGCAGATAAAATTATTCTATAAACTACAAAAACCCCGAGTCCCCGACGACTTAAATAACTCACAAGCCAAAATACAGAAGCCGCGGCACATCCCCCAGCAACTAAGCACCCGAAAGCAATTGGCCCAAAAGTTAAATATTCATTCATAACCTTCCATTTAGTTAGGCTTTTGTAGAGTGCTGCTGCGGTAAGAGTAACTAGTCCAAGAAGGAAACTGAATTCAGCGGCATGCACCCGACTTAACCCGACCATATAGCCTCCAACAATGGTCATCATGGAACGGCTCGTTCCAGGCCACATTGCAAAACATTGAAGGAATCCGATAATTAACGACGAGCGAATAGTTAAATCTTCAAGTGTTTTTTCTCCATGCGAGACAATTGAACTTTCTTGTATTTTCTTTCTTCTCTCAGCCCACCCCATAAAAACTGCCCCACCAAACAATGCGATCGCAACGGGTAGCAGACCAAATAAATAACTTTCTATTACCTCATCCAAAAGCAAGCCCAGAAAAGCGGCAGGCAAAAAAGCGAAGAGTATGTTGATCAATAGCCTCCTCCCCTTTGGATTGACACCTGCGATGCCAAGGATCATGGACCAGACCTGCAAACGATAAATCAGTGCTACAGCTAAAATGGCGCCCCCTTGAATTACAATCAAATAGGCATTAATCGCTTCCTCTTGTTTTTGAGAAGATTTTTCATTCTCGATAAGTTCATTTGCAATTATCAAATGTCCAGTTGAAGAAATTGGTAAAAATTCCGTGACTCCTTCAATAACACCATAAATTGCAGCGTCTAAATAATCCATTACTATTGGATCTTGTTCTTTTTGTGTCGAACCCGAGGAATCTGAATCGTTAGCCCTCAGCGAGGAACAAGGATCCAAAATTAAACTAACAATAATTAAAAGTAAGAAAAAGGTTTGTCGAAAAGGCATGAAAAGTTCTACAAGGTGTGTTGATATTAAGTACAGCAATATTTTATAGTAAATTGTTAAATCAATGAATGATCATAACCAACTTTCTTTTTCAACAAATCGAATAAAACTCGAACAAAACCTGAACGAGGATGAACTTGTCGCTTGCATAGGAGAAATAACCCAAGAATCTGTTTCTACAAATGACAAGAAAGACTTCCTGAAAGCACTTTCTCTAAAAGGAGAGACCGATGAAGAATTCTCAATTTTTATTCGTGAATTCAGGAAAATGTCTATTGACCCAGAGCTCGGAGACTACAGTAAAGAAGCGATAGACCTATGCGGAACGGGTGGAGACAAAGCTCATAGTTTTAATGTCTCAACTTTTGTATCATTCATAGTTGCAAGTGCGGGCGTGCCCGTCATCAAACATGGAAATAGATCCATTACATCGAAATGTGGAAGTGCTGACCTTATCGAAGGTATCGGCATACCAGTTAATGGACCGATAGAAAAAATTCGCGAAAGTATCAAAGCACTTAATTTCTGCTTCCTTTTTGCTCCTCAGTTTCATCCAGCGTTTAAACACATTGCACCCGTCAGAAAAGAGCTCGCAGCAGAAGGAGTTGTTACGGTGTTTAACTTGCTAGGACCAACAATTAATCCAGCAAAACCGTCGAACCAATTACTTGGCGTCTTTGATCCATTACATATGAAGAAAATGGGTAATGCGCTAACTTCTAATAATGTTCATTCGGGAATAGTCGTTCATGGTAATCTACACAATTGTTCGATTTCCGGAGTAGATGAACTGACTAATTGCGGTGACAATAAAGTTTTTGGAATAGGCCAGATTCAAATGGACGCTATCGAAAACTGGTCACCTTCTAAATGGGGTTGCGAATACGGATCCTTCTCTGACCTTAAAGGCGGAGACTTGACATATAATATTAGCGTGATGAATGCTCTGCTCGAAGGGACTGCTCCGAAATCCCTTCAAACTACCGTTCTATTAAATGCGTCAACTGCATTTTGGATCCAAGGTCGATGCTCTTCATTGGGCGAAGGAATGGAACTCGCAAAATCGCTCCTGATTGATGGTGTGGTCAAAAAGTGGCTAGATAAAGTAAATCTTTTTTTTAAATAATGGATAATTCTTTAAAATTTTTCGGCACCGACGGGATTCGTGGAAAATATGGGGATAAGATCATCAATGAAGACTTTGCCTATTCTTTTGGTATCGCTTGGGGGAAATACCTAGAAACGAAAAATTGTGATAAATCCCTTCCCGTTTTTTTAGCAAGGGATACAAGGCATTCAGGCAGGAAGCTACTACTAGCCTGCCAAACTGCGTTAAAAGAAAATGGCTTCTTTGCTCACAGTCTTGATATCCTACCTACCCCTGCCCTCGCGTTCACGGTATGCAATGAAGGAGCACTTGGTGGAATAATGATAACTGCCTCTCATAACCCCCACTATGATAACGGGTTGAAAATAATCTCAAATAAAGGGGGTAAACTTGGGTTTTACGATGAGTCATTGATAGAGAGCTTTATCATTCCCTCAACACCAGATATTGATTATGCATCCCCTCAAAAGATTCATTCCGATAGACCGGCTTACATAAACCGGTACATCGAAAATTTATCTCTTCATTTTGATCCTAAATTTCTTCTTGGATTAAACATTGTCGTCGATCTTGCCAATGGGGCTACCAAAGAAATAACGCCAAGGGCACTTGAATGCTTTGGTGCAAATGTTATTCCTTTGAACCGAGGAGAGGGATTAATAAACGACCAGGTAGGTTCTGAGTATGTTGCAGGTCTATCCAAACATGTTGTAGAAGAAAAAGCAGATCTGGGGATAGCTCATGATGGAGACGGGGATAGAGTAGTATTTGTAGATAAATATGGTAATGAAATTAATGGAGATAAAATACTTGGCATCTTGGCCATTCATGCCAGTAAGCAAGGTTTGCTGACCGAAAGTAAATTTGTTGCCACAGTACATAGTAACTCTGGACTGGAATATGCTTTAAGAGATAAAGACATCTGCTTGTACCGATCAGATGTGGGCGATCGGAATGTTTTCTCCCTTATGGAAGAGACTAATAGTAATTGGGGAGGGGAATCTTCCGGTCATATTATTTGCTCGGATTATATGAACACTGGGGATGGTCTTTTTTCCGCACTTTCCGTTTTAAAGTGCATAAAAGAATCTCAACAAGATCTTACAACTTTAAGTGATGAGATAACATTATGGCCTTCAAAATCATCGGGTATCCTCATAAAAAATAAGATTCCAATAAAAGAATTTAAAGAGCTCCATGAATATCTTCAATACATCAAAAAAGAATTAGCTGCAAATGCGAGAGTTCTTATCAGGTATTCAGGCACAGAACCCAAGCTGAGGGTTCTTGTGGAAGCACTTGATGCTAATTTGGCCGATAAAATTTTTGAAAAAGTACAAAAACTTGTAAAAAAACATATTTAGATTTTGTTCGCTTTTATGACTTAAGGTCTTATCCAAAAGAGTTTGCCCCCAATGATCAAAGAAACAAATATCTCAGAGCTCGACCCTCGGCAAATTAGACAGTTAGAGGCTGCTGATAAAGCAATGACTTCTAACCCTAGTTATTCGCTTGAGATATATGCTGCGGTGCTGAAATTGACGCCCGGGTGCCTAGAATTACGAAAAAAACTTCGTATGCTTCAACTCCGAATGGCACAAAATTCAACAAAAGGTCTATCAGGACTCCTTGGGAAAGTTACGGCGGCACCCTTTATGCTGAGAGGCAAAAACGATAAAGATCCCGCTCAGACTTTATCAAAAGCAGAAGACTTGATCGAGAGGTCTGTGGGTAACGCCCTTGCTCATCAAATGCTTGCTGATGCAGCTAGAAACTTGGGAATGAAGCAGACTGCTGTGTTTGGTCTGGAAACAATTCGGCAAATTAATCCCAAAGATTTAAAAAATCTCAAACAGTTGGGTGATGCATATTTAGAAGTCGGGGATACTGAAAAAACAATCGCGATCGGGAACGAAATTCAAAAAATTAATCCCAATGATGGTGATGCTGAAGATTTGATGAAAAGAGCATCGGTTGCAGTTGCTATGAATAAAGGCAAATGGGAGGAGTCAGAAGATTTCCGCAACCAGCTTAAAGACGAGGCAGAAGCCCAATCCTTGGAGCAAGCATCCAAAACTGTCAATAACTCCAAAGGGCTTGAAGAACTAATCCGTCAGGCATATGCAAAATGGGAAGAAGAACCAGACAACCTCAATCATTACCGCCAATTAAGCGATTATTATCATCGTTATGGAGATCTTGAAAATGCAATTGCATGGATACAGGAAGCACGAAAGCAGGAGTCCGGAAAAGCGGATGTTTCTCTAGAAGAAAAAGAACGCAATTTAACTTTAGAATATTTCGATGATGTAATTGATCAATGGGAAAAGCAGTATCATCAAAATCCTAATGATTCGGGTATAAAATCGTCCTGGGAAGAAGCCATTAATAATCGAAAGCTTTATCAAAAAAGTCAGTTGGAGTCTCTCGTTCAGAGGTACCCAAATGATTTCGGTTATCGTTATGAACTTGGAGTCCTGCTATTCGAGGAAGAAGATTATGAAACCTGCCTGGCGCATTTCCAATTAGCCCAGAAAAATGCAAAAGTTCGACTAGATGCAATTTTATACTTAGGCCGGGCTTACAGTCGAAAAAACTTTCACGACTTAGCAATTGAACAATTCAATCTTCTAAAAACTGAGATTCAAATCATGGATGAACGTAAAAAGGAAGCTATCTACGAATTAGGATGCTGTTATGAATCTATGAATAAGGGCGAAGAAGCAATGGAAGAATTTAAGCTTGTTTATTCTTCAGATATCTCTTTTCGAGATGTTGCTGACAAAATCAACGCCTTTTACAACAAAGGCTAGACAATAGTGGCGGAGAGGGAGGGATTCGAACCCCCGGTACCTTGCGGCACACCCGATTTCGAGTCGGGCACATTCGACCACTCTGCCACCTCTCCTCTGAGGAAAACTTTTCTAATTCACTTAAAGTTAGATGGCAAAAAGAATAATTTGAATTTTAATAATTAATTACTCTTTAATAAAACATCGTAATCTTGAAATTTACACGCTTGCCCGAAGGCCAATTCTCATTTTTCATATAACTATGAATCAAACTATTTTTAGTATCACCCCACTGCTGGGTTTATTCATGCTTGTATCCTGTAACTCTTCGAAAAAAGTTACCACTGTGGACTTTCATGACGGTTCCTATGCTGGTGAAGTAGATGGAAAAGGACTGAAGCACGGAAAAGGGTCCTACAAATGGTTGGATGGATCTTATTATGAAGGTGATTTTGATAATGATCTCCGGCACGGCTCTGGTCATTTTAGATGGGCGAACGGTGAAACCTACAAGGGTGATTATCTTCAGGATAAAAGAACCGGGGAAGGAACTTACACTTGGCCGGATGGTTCAAGCTATCAAGGATCATTCTTAAACGGAAAAAGGCATGGAATCGGAATTTTCTACGCTGCGAATGGTGCAAATTATAATGGACAATGGTTTGATGACTTAAGGCATGGTAAAGGTGCATTAATCGATTCTGATGGCAGAATGGTTAAAGGAATTTGGCAAAATGGAAAACTCCTCACTAAACCTATCGCCTTGCCCAAACCTGCCAATAAGCCTGACATTTCTTTTGATGCCACAGTCATAACAACTGCTCAAGAATCTGGTCCTGTTTCCGAAGCGGTAGCCTCCAAAACAAAAGTCACTCCCACCTTGATTGCAGAATCTGGCAGAATTTCTGTTGAGGGAAGTAAGAATACTATCAAAAATTCCATTGATGCTAATCTAACTCCTTCAACCAAAGATATCCCAGCATTGCCTAAGAGTTCAGAAATTAATTCCATCCAAGCCGAAGAAATGCAGAATGATGAGAATTCAATCCCCCCCCCCCGCTCCAACTTTCGCATCGATTACCCAAAGTAGTGATTGGACTGGAACAGTTGAGGAAGTGGAAGGTAGATTTGTGACAAAATTAATAGATGGAATCGACACAATTTTTGATCGTAGAACTAATTTACCCTACAATGGAAAAATGGAGATTCTAGACGATAATGGCATGATCAGCGGCAAACTTCATTTGGTAAATGGTCGTATGAATGGAGAAGAACTCTACTATGAAAATGGCTTGGTAACCGAAAGAAATCTTTGGGAAAACGGTAAATTCGTAAGAAGTCTTAAAGCAAAGTAATGCTTTTAAAAAGTAATAGTAATACTAAAAATATCTACACAAATTTTCTTCATTATGTGAATAATACTGTGTTTCTTTTTCAACAACTTCGAATAAGTTGTTGGGATGGATAATATCAATAAAGGTACATTTCAATCAACAGAAATAAGTTTACCTAAAGTTGCGTTGCCTTATGACCCTGCCGAGTTTCCACGGGAAACTTCTAGGCACTATATAAGCGCAACTGAAAAAGATATAAATGATATGCTTTCGACGATCGGTTTAACTAACCTGAATCAATTATTTTCTCATATCAGTCCAAATCTACTCTTCCCGCAACCACTTCCATTACCTGTAGAAAAAGAATATTTCGAAGCTGCTGATTCGATTTTATCAATATCTCAACTATCAAGCGAAAAAATCTCGTTTATTGGCGACCAACTACCTACCTGGAAAACCGCAAATATCGTTGATTTTGTTTCAAACTTAAGACAACTGACTACTTCTTACACTCCCTATCAACCTGAGAGAAGCCAAGGTACGCTTATTTCTCATTGGATATACCAGTGTGCCCTGTCTGCATTAACTGGATTCGAAGCAATCAACACCTCTCTTTACGATCGTTCATTTGCAATTTATGAGGCGATTACTTGTGCAATTAGAACGAGTAGGAAGCCCTCAAGAATTCTTTTGGCATCCTCACTCTTTCCACAGGATATTGAAGTCCTTGAAACGCTAAGTAAAGAGACTGATATAAAATTTGAATTTTTAGAAATAAACCCTGACACAGGTCGCTCTAACTACGAAAAACTAGCAAATTTCCAAACTGAAGACATTAATCAATTTGCTGGATTTGTTTTCCCTCAGGTTAACTCATTGGGCGTGCTTGAGGATGTAGACTTAATGACAGACTTTTGTGAGAATCACAAAATTCGCTCGATTGCTTGCGTTGATCCATTTCTGCTTGGTGATGGTGGACTCAAGCCACCTGTTGAATTTGGTAAATCAGGTGCAGATTTCATTGCTGGCGATGCCCAACACTTAGCCATCCCGCCAAACTTTGGTGGCCCCGGTCTTGGAATATTCGGTTGTAGGCATAATGATCAAAAAAAATCTGACCTTCGCAACACTCCCGGAAGATATATTGGGCAGGCCAAAGATATCAATGGTCGTGATTGTCATGTCATGGTCTTATCAACCCGTGAGCAGCATATTAGAAAGGAAAAAGCCACATCAAATGTCTGCTCCAATCAAGCTTTCTTAGCTACTCTTGCAGGGGCCAGCTTATTATCCCGTGGATCGAAAGGTATCGGCATATCAATAGAATTAGCCAACCGTAACCAACAACGGATAATTGATGAAATTATCAAGTTGGACGGGGTTGATATTGCTTTCAACTCTCCTATTTCACCTACCGAGCTAGTCATTCGAGTAAACAAATCTCCCTCTATTCTGATTAATAATGCAAGATCAGCAGATTTACACCTTGGGATTGATGTAACTTCTCGGTGCCCCACCCCTGAGTCCGAATGGCTTATAAAGCTTTCCTTTTCCGACATTCATTCTTCAGATGATGTAAATAATTTAATCTCATTCTTCAAAGAGGAATTTTACTCCCAACCTGCCCCCTCCAACGAAAGGAATGTTTCCACTATCCCCGCTCATTACTTGCGGAGTGAACCTGCTGGATTGTCATCTTTTTCAGATGATGAACTGAAAGTATATTACACGAAACTGGCAGAGCTCAATGTCTCGCCTGATGATGGTTGCTATCCTCTTGGTTCTTGCACTATGAAATACAACCCACTTCTCAACGATTGGGCTGCCGGACTAGATGGTTTCTCTAAAATTCATCCTCAATCACCAATAGAGGACGCACAAGGCCCACTTAAAATTCTTCATGAAATTCAGGAATGGTTTAAGCAAATCACCGGATTACCAGGAGTAACGACACAACCGGTCGCTGGTGCCCAAGGCGAGCTAGTCGGGATTAAATTATTTCAAGCCTATCATCGGAATAACGGAGAAGAAAATCGTAAATATATTCTTATTCCTCGATCAGCACACGGAACTAATTTTGCCACTGCGGCTATGGCGGGTTGCCCAGAAGGTATAATTTATCTTGAAGCAAATGATCAAGGTATGATCGACACAGATGATTTTCATAAGAAAATTCAGCAGTACGGCTCTAAACTATGCGGAGTGATGATAACCAACCCTAACACTTCTGGAATATTCGAAAACGATTTCAAACTCATTGCAGATCAAGTGCACCAAGCTGGTGGCCTTGTTTATATGGATGGTGCAAATATGAATGCAATCGCTGGTGTTATCGATCTTGGCGAATTAGGAGTGGATGCTGTACACAACAATCTCCACAAAACATGGACCATCCCTCACGGTGGAGGTGGGCCAGGTGATGCGATTGTTGCAGTATCAGATAAACTAATTGATTTTCTTCCCGGCAAACAAATAGTTAAACTTCCAGATGATAGTTTTAGTGCAATAACTCCGAAGAAATCAATTGGATCATTTCACAGAAATTGGGGAAACTTTGGTCACAAAGTTCGTGCTTATTCTTACTTGATCCGTCTTGGCCACGAAGGAATACCAAGAATGTCTTCTATCGCTGTGTTATCTGCAAGGTATCTTTTCGAAAAACTGAGGACTCGTTTTTCTACACTACCAGAGAAAGCAAATGAATCACCTCGTATGCACGAGTTCATACTGACTTTAAGCGACGATGATTTCTCCCATCTTGAAACAAATGGAATCCCAAAAAACCAAGCAATTCCTCAAATCGGTAAACTCTTTCTTGATTTCGGTTTCCATGCTCCAACAGTTGCCTTTCCTGAGATTTTTGGCCTAATGATTGAACCAACCGAAAGTTATACCAAGCAGGAACTTGATAGGTTCATTGATGCGGTTTTTGCAATTAAAGATATAATAGAAGATTTTCCCTTTGTTTTAAAAAGTGCCCCTCACTTCACGCCGATTGATAAAGTAGATGAAGTCACTGCCAACAGAAAATTATCACTATACGAAAAATTAGATAAATTACCTTCGTTGCCCCACAATAGAATCAGTCCATCGGAGTTAATGAGACTTGAAATTCCTGAAATCAAAAATCGAGTTATTAAATTGGCTAAAGACTCGCAAGGTTTGATTTGACCAAATAACTATTTATTCATAATTTGGAAATTATGAGTACTGATAGTGATCAACCCCTAGTTACGAAAAAAGGCGTCATCGTAGACCTTGTTCTTTCCGTTTTATTTTTCCTTTTTATGCGCGAAGTTTTAGTTCCTCATGTTCCATCTCAGGATCCTACTTCTGTTTTTATTGTTTCGTCAATGACAGCGTTCTGTATGACCGGTGTGTTTTGGATTGCTGCAAATATGTTTCGTGTAACACGAGTTGACTACAATCTAAGGAAAAAAAGCTAGGCTGCTTTTCAATTTTTCATTTCATAGTCGTAGAGTTCCTCTTCCATTTTTTTACTTGGATAGGCGGAAATCTTAAGCCCTTCATCCTGGGATGTTTGTTCAATTAAACTTCCCTCCTTTCTGAGCTTTACGATAATACCGTATTTCTCATGAGGTATAAGGTATACCTTGGACTCTCGAAACAGCCCAAGCTTTTTCTCAATTACTTTCAATAATGTAGAGATTCCTTTACCTGAGGAACAACTCAAATAAACTCCCTCGCTATCAAGTTGGCTCATCCTAAATTTTAGATTTTGAAGCTTATCTTTTTCGATCAAATCAATTTTGTTAAATACTGTTAGCACTTCTTTTTGATCGGCCCCAAGTTCTCCTAAAACAGTGAGCGTAGTCTCCATATGGTCCTCATGTTGCGGATTGGATAAATCCACTACATGTAAAAGTAAATTTGCAACCAAAGTCTCCTCCAAAGTTGCTCGAAAAGCATCAACTAATCGATGGGGTAATTTACGAATAAAACCCACTGTATCTGTAAGGATTATCTTTTTGCCAGTGGGGAGTCTTGCTTGTCGACTCGTTGGATCCAATGTGGCAAATAATTTATCTACGGACAAGACATCAGACCCACAAACCTTATTAAGCAAAGTAGATTTTCCTGCATTGGTATATCCCACCAAAGCGACTGTTGGAAGAGGGATCCTTAACCTTTTTTTACGACTGGTTTTTCTAGTTTTAGCAACCAGCTTAATTTCTTTTTTTGTAGCCGCAATCTGATCCCTTACCATTCGTTGGTCTAACTCTATTTGGGCCTCGCCCTCTCCTCTTTGAGTAACGCCACCCCCTCGTTGTCGGCCCAAATGCGACCAGGCTCTTCTAAGTCTGGGCAAAGAATATTCCAAACGAGCTAATTTCACCTGTAAAACAGCTTCTTTTGTTTGAGCCCTGGCTGCAAAAACATCTAGTATTATTTCTTGGCGATCAATTACTAAGACTTTTGATTCAGCCTCCCAATTTCTTTGCTGACTTGGGCTAAGTTCATTGTCGAAGACAATTACATCACAGCCAACTTCTTTAACATCTTCAAGGACTTCATACAATTTACCCTTACCAAGCAAGTAACCGGCAAATGTTTTTCTTACCCTAACTACTTTCTTTTGTGAAACTCTAATACCAAGATTGGAAACTAGTTCATCAAGTTCTTCTAATAAAGATTCTGCATTTTCTCTTTCATCTTCACGTAAAATTACTGCTAAAAGAAAAGCATTCTCAACCAGTCGTGGTTTTTCTTTAACTTCAAACATTAAAAAACAAAAAGGGTTCGGGTAGATACACTACCCGAACCCTTGATAAAGAATCTTTAAAGATCAAACTATAAAGAATCAACTAACTGCTGCCTGAGCAGCTGCAAGTCTTGCTGTTGGAACTCTGAAAGGTGAGCAACTTACATAATTCAAACCGATCTTATGACAGAACTCTACACTCTTAGGATCACCACCGTGTTCCCCGCAGATTCCGAGCTTAATTCCACGACGACCAGCTTTACCTCTCTTCACGCCAATTTCCATCAACTGGCCCACTCCACTTTGGTCAACACTTGCAAATGGATTAGCATCAATAATGTCCAATTCCGCATAATTCGGCAGGAAACTTCCTGAGTCGTCTCTACTCATTCCCATAGTTGTTTGAGTTAGGTCATTTGTTCCGAAACTAAAGAACTGAGCAGTCTTCGCAATTTCATCAGCAACAAGAGCTGCACGAGGAATTTCAATCATGGTACCAACCATATATTTCACTTTCTCTCCTTTGGCTGCAAAGACCTTTTTGGCTGTTTCATGAATGACATCAACCTGAATCTCTAACTCCTTAGGAAAGCCGACGAGAGGAACCATGATTTCAGGATTTACCTCAACTCCGCTTTTTTGAACTAGAATAGCGGCTTCAATGATTGCTTGTGCCTGCATTTCAGTAATCTCAGCATAAGAAACTCCCAATCGGCAACCACGATGTCCGAGCATAGGATTAAACTCATGTAAGTCTTCAACTCTTTTCTTAATCGAAGCGAGTGACACCCCAAGTTTTTTTGCTAAATCCCTTTGTGCTGCCTGATCATGTGGCAAAAACTCATGCAAAGGAGGGTCCAGTAAGCGGATTGTTGCAGGTCTACCCTCCAAGGCTTTAAATATTCCCTGAAAATCTCTTCTCTGGTAAGGCAATAGTTTTTTAAGAGCCTTGCGACGATCGACTTCGTTATCAGCAAGAATCATCTGACGCATAGCGTCAATACGGTTTCCTTCAAAAAACATGTGCTCAGTGCGGCACAATCCAATTCCAGATGCTCCAAATGCAATCGCGTTCTCTACCTGAGTAGGAGAATCTGCATTTGTGCGAACTGACATCTTAGTGGCTTTCTCACACCAATCCATAAGTTGTGAGAAGTTTCTAAAATCACGACTCTTCTTAGGATCTAGTTTCTTATCGATAAGTACTTGAATTATTTCAGATGGAGCAGTTTTTAATTCACCAGCGAAAATTTCTCCGTTTGTTCCATTGATTGAAAGATAGTCTCCCTCTTTGTAGGTCGAACCATTTACTTTTACAGTCCGCGTTTTGTAATCGATATCTAAGTCAGCAGCACCGCATACGCATACTTTACCCATTTGTCTAGCAACCAAAGCGGCATGTGAAGAGACTCCTCCACGAGCAGTGAGAATTCCTTCCGCAGCGATCATTCCGCGAAGGTCTTCTGGAGATGTTTCTTGGCGAACAAGCAAAACTGGACCTTGCTTAGCTGCTTCCACAGCACGCTCTGCATTCATGCAAATCTTGCCTGATGCAGCACCAGGACCAGCCGGTAAACCCTTGCAAAGTTTCTTAGCTGCTTTTTGTGCGGCTATATCAAAAACCGGTGAAAGCACTTGATCAAGTTGTTCAGCAGGGACCCTTTTGATCGCAGTCTTCCAGTCAATGAGCTTTTCCTTTACCATCTCAGTTGCGATACGAACAGCAGCCAACCCAGTTCTTTTACCGTTCCGAGTCTGCAACATGTAGAGTTTTTCTTCTTCAATCGTAAACTCAAAATCCTGCATATCTTTAAAATGCTTCTCGAGTTTTTTCTGAACAAGCACTAGCTCTTTGAAAGGCTGAGGAAGAACGCGCTTAAGTTTAGCGACAGGTTGTGGAGTGCGCACACCTGCGACAACATCTTCACCTTGAGCATCCGTTAAAAATTCTCCGTAAAGAACCTTTTCGCCAGATGCTGGATCACGGGTAAATCCTACTCCAGATCCAGACTTCTTTCCTGTATTACCAAAAACCATTGCCTGTACATTTACCGCAGTGCCCCACTCAGCAGGAATTCCATACTTGCGGCGATAAACAGTCGCACGGTCATTCATCCATGAGCTGAATACCGCACCGACGGAACCCTCGAGCTGCTCCCATGGACAAGTTGGGAAATCCTTACCGGATCTCTTTTTTACAAGGTCTTTAAAACGACCGACCAAGACTTTCATTTGATCGGCACTGATTCTAGAGTCGTCTACCTCCCCTTTTGCTTTTGGGAATATTTCTTTTTTGAAATCTTCAATAATAGCTTCGAATGGATCATGATCCTCGCTAGGTAATTTTTGAACACCCATGACTACATCACCGTACATTTGAATGAAGCGGCGGTAGCAATCCCACGCAAAACGAGCATTGCCTGAAGCTGTAGCCAAAGCTTCAACCGTTTCGTCATTGAGACCAAGGTTAAGAATTGTGTCCATCATACCAGGCATTGAATCTCTGGCACCAGATCTTACGGACAAGAGCAAAGGCTTCTTCGTATCACCTAACTTTTTCCCTAATTGTTTTTCCATCAATGCTACAGAAGAATGCATTTGTCCGTCCAAAGACTTAGGATAAGTTCTCTTGTGCTTGTAAAAATAAGTGCAAACCTCAGTGGTTATAGTAAACCCAGGAGGCACCGGTAGTCCGATCTTTGCCATTTCAGCTAAGTTCGCTCCCTTTCCTCCGAGTAATTCACGCTGTTTAGCGTCTCCGTCAGTTTTCTTACCGAAGTCATAAACATATTTGACTTCTTTCTTGGAAGCACTTGATGCGGCTCTTTTTGGAGCTGCCTTGGCTTTTGCTTTTTTGTTTGTTGCTTTCGCCTTTTTTTTCTGGGCCATTTGAGGTTTAGGTTAGCTTTTAGTCTTTATAGAAGGTAATCGTTTAAAATTTGAAAACTCCTTTTAAAATCGAACAAACTTTTTCTTATTTTTATAGCGTTTTGTCAACGGATGACTTTCGATTCTTTCGTTTTGTTTATTATTTAAATTAAGATTTCTGAATCGACCATATCTAATAAATAATTCTTAATCATTCATCCTATACTAAATTTTATCAATTGAATCTATTTTTATATAAATGACTTCACCAAAAAATCACGGACCTGAAAGTTTCGGTGACAGATTTCGTGAAGATGGCATAAGCGGGTTATTCAATAAAAAATCCAATAACCCAAAAGGAAATCCAAATGAAATGCATTTCCTCGAACACCTAGAGGAATTACGTTGGGTTATTCTAAAATCAGTCGTAGCTTTTTTAGTAGGATGTATCGGCATTGCTATTTTCATGCAGGACTCCGTAAAACTCCTCCAAATGCCTCTTATCAAGGCTGTCGAGGACTTTGGCGAAATCAGTATCGATCTTCAATCGATAGGGCTTGAGCAATATACAAAACCTTTAGAAAAATTGGAGGTAGGTCTTGGTGATCTAAGGAAAGCCAAAGAAAAAAATCTTATTGAGTGGGGTATAACGGATCCGCATCATCAAACCCGTATCATTACGCACTTTGCAAGTGGAAGTAACCGGAACCTCCTCCAAGTGATTCGTTCCTATTCACCAATATTCATTGCAATGAAAATCTGCTTTTTAGGTGGCATCGGATTATCACTCCCTATCATTTTATATTTTGTTGGAAGTTTTGTTGTTCCTGGGCTTACTTCTCAGGAAAAGAAAGTTTTTTTTCCTGGGTGTTTTGCAGCAACTATTCTTTTTCTAGCCGGTGCATCCATGACCTACTTTTTTATCCTGCCTCTATCATTAGCTTTCACCATTGAGTTTTCCTTCAATGTTCTTGGGCTTGATGTTTATAGACCAGAAGCAGGAAATTACTACAGCACCGTTATTTGGATGACTTTTGCGGTAGGGATTGCTTTTCAATTTCCACTCATACTTATACTTCTAATTAGAATAGGGATTCTATCAGTCAAAAAATTACGCGATAGCCGAAGGTTAGTATTGGTAATTTTAATGGTATCTGCTGCATTAATAACACCTGGAGGTGACCCCGTAAGTCTATGTATCCTAACCATCCCACTCTACATTCTTTACGAATTTGCTATTTTATTTGGATCTTTCATAGAAAGAAATAAAGCCATCAGGGCATGGAATGAATGGGACGAAAGTATTCAAGGGGCTAAACCCGCGAAGCCAAAAGCAGATAAACTATCAACATTTTTACTCATTTTAACTTTAGTACTACTTTGCGGTGCTGCTACCCTAGCTTGGGTGAACCAAGACAAAATCAAAGAGTCCCTCAATTGGTTTGATTTAGTAGATGAAGACAAAGATCAGGTCACGAAAGAAAACAATCAAACATTACCACTTCCATATTCCAAGAATTCAAATCTCCAACCTACTGGAAATCAATCAATGATTATAAACTTAATTCCATTGAAAGATACTAATGGCAGCCTACAAAATGGTGGTCTTTACAGGGCTGAAATCATCCAACCATTAAAGTAGTGTTAAATTTCTTGCATTTTCTTCACTCTACCACCAAAAGTGGTTGAATGAAGAGCGGAAAAAATAAGATCGGAAAACTCCTAAAACAATATCGGAAAAAAGCAAACCTCACTCAACCTCAACTTGCTGGCACTAGCGGAGTTGCCACTTCCATCGTAAATGATATTGAAAACGGAATTCGTAACGCAGGTAGTAAAACATTAGACAAAATAGCCCGAGGGCTTGCACTTTCTGACGAGGAAAGATTCAAATTTATAATGATGGGTTTAGCCTTGTCTAAAAGAGATTATCTAATTCCTGACTTTTCTGAGTACCCTCCCGAAATCCTCAATTATCTCCCTTTCATTTTTCAAAGATCAGGTATTGAACCGTCTGCTGTAAAAAATGTCTCGTTGCCAAATAAACAACAAAAGCAATTTATAATAAACTTAAAAGATGGTAAATCTATCTCTATGGAAATTCGGCTAGCACCCCATAAAGAATCTTAGTTTTGCAAACTCAAAAGATCAGAATTGATCGATGGTTATGGTCGGTTCGAGTGTATAAAACCCGGACACTTTCAACTGATGCATGTAAAAGAAAATGGGTTCGTATTAATGGAAATGAAGCTAAACCTTCTCGAGAAATTGTAGTAGGAGACATAGTAACTGCAAAAACAGGTCCAATTCAGCGAAGACTTAAAGTAATAAGCTTATTAGAAAAACGAATTGCCGCTAAGCATGTGGAAGACTTCATGGACGATCTTACTGCTCCTGAAGAATACGAAAAAGCCCGTAATGCGAGAAAACATTTTATGCCTTCTGCATTTGGAAAACGGACAACAAAAGGTCGCCCTTCCAAAAAAGAAAGACGCGATCTTGAAGATTTCTTTTTCAATTCTTTTAATGGAGAAATCGATACCTGAAGGAAAATAAGACCCATTCGAGCAAGAAAATAACCGAGATTTTTATAAAATAAGGGATTACTAAAGATAGTGAAGCAAAGAAAAATCACTTGCCAGAAATCCTTGGTAAAGTCATCATTTCAACTATGAAAAAGCTTATTTCTCTTTTGATTTTTTTGTTCGCAGTATTTTCCTTTTCTTCATGCATCCAATCCGTTCCATCCTTAAGTTCACCAAGCGATGAAACAGTAATGTTACATTGGTTGGATATGGACCAAGAAGGATTAGTGCGAAAAACGATGAACGAAGGAAATGCCACCAATCGAGATTCCCTCTTTTCTGGTAAAGCAATCGAGACCTTCGAACAAAGTCCTACTAAATCCGTTTCTTCATGGAGGAAAGGAGAGCGTCATGGTGTTACTACGGAATATTTTTATAATGGTAGAAAACGACGCGTTATTTCTTACGAGTATGGCGAACGAAATGGTATATCCAAAGAATTTCGAATAACGGGTGAATTACTTGCCGAAGAAACTTATTCAGATGGAAAATTGGACGGTCCTAAATCAGAATGGCATCCTAGCGGAACTAAGATTATGGAAGTACAAATGCGAGATGGTAAACCCCACGGTGATGCTACTGAATGGTATCTGGATGGGACAAAAAAATCATTAACCATATATCGCCACGGACTACGCGAAGGTCCATCTTCAGAATGGTACCGTACAGGACAACAAAAATTGGGTCTTTTTTATCAGAAGGATAAACAACATGGTCTTCGTACGATATGGTATGATAATGGAAAAAAACGCTTAACTGCTCAATTTGTAGACGATAAAATGGAAGGTAATTCGAAAGGTTGGTTTCCAAATGGACAACAACAATTCGACTATAATTTTCGCAACAACTTAGAACATGGAGTCTGCGTAGAGTGGAATGAAGAAGGTCAAAAGGTATCAGAACTTCAATTCATTGACGGACAACCAATCCAAGACTTGCTCTCCGGTAGATCATTAAAACCAATGAATAAACCTACACCTGAAAATTTATCGCAAGAATCTGATTCTCAAAAAGGTGCTCCAATCCCAACAACTGATACTAACGAAATCGAGAAAACAGTAATCTTGGATTCAGAAGTTCCATCTGTTGAAATTCCAGTAGTAAAACAAGAGACAACTAAAGATCCTGAAGAGGTTAAGCAAACCAATGAGACTTCTGTTTTACCAACGCAAACTGATGCACCAAAACTAACTCCAGTCCAGGCAGAAAGTAATGAATCAAATTCCAAATCAACCACTTTTGATCCTTTTAATCTTACACCGGAACCTGCTCCTATTAATGTAG
>JAOFOL010000022.1 GCA_028042835.1 Opitutales bacterium
AGACATAGTTATACTACATGCTGGTTGGATTAATGATGCAATGAGTTCATTAGATCTAGCAAAATCCACTAGATCTTGGGAAAAGAATTGGAAACTGATTTTTCATGAGAGAGAAAATAGATCAGAGAACGAAAACTACATTCAAAAGATCAGTAAGTTGGGTTTCAAGAATGTACTTCTTTCGCTCAAGCCCGTTAAATTTGAAAAGGTTGATGAAGTAATAAATTCAAGTGATGTTGGAGTAGTTATTTATAACAAGCAAATGGGGGATAATTGTGAACTCATCACAAGAGCTTCAGGAAAAATGGCCCATTACCTCAGATGCGGAATTCCGGTAGTTTGCCTTTCGCTACCAGGTTACAGAAAAATAATTGATGAATACCAGTGTGGAGTAACATTTGACAGTATAAACCAAATACATAACGCAATTCGAAAAATACTTAATAATTACGACTTTTATAAGAAAAATACAAAAAGATGTTATATGGAATTATACGAATTCTCAATCCATTTTAAAAAAGTTACAGTCCGAATTGATAAATTATTAAAATATAATAATAAAAATTTATTTAATTTTTTGTAAGTTTGCTATTTAATTCCTTAGATTTCATATGCTGGTTCCTACCAGCAAGCTTAATTTTGTTTTTTATATCGGCAAAAATAAGTTTTAACTTTGCAAAACTAACTCTTATTGTTTCATCTCTATTTTTTTATTCTTGGTGGAATCCTGCCTATCTGTACTTGATAATATTATCTATTTTAACGAATTTTATTTTAGCAAACTATATCAGTAAAAGTAAAAATCGCTTATTTCTATATGTTTCAATATTTATTAATTTAGGAATATTAGGTTACTACAAGTATTATAACTTTTTCATCGATACAATTATTGAAACATCTGCATTCAATATCGATACTTTAAAAATAATTTTACCTTTGGGTATTTCTTTTTTCACATTTCAACAAATTGCATATCATGTAGATTTATATAGAAATAAAAGCAAAAAATCTTCGATAATTGATTTTTCATTATTTGTTTCATTTTTTCCACAATTAATTGCCGGTCCAATAGTACATAATTCGGAAATCTTACCTCAATTATGTAATAAAACTACTTTTACATTTAATTCTAGTAAATTCATTTCAGGTTTATGTCTATTTTCAATAGGTCTTTTTAAAAAAGTAATAATAGCCGATAGCATCGCAATATATGCTAATTGTTTTTTTGATAGTGTAATAAATACTAACAAGATAATGTTTGCTGAATCCTGGTTCGGTACAACAGCTTTCGCACTTCAAATTTACTTTGATTTTTCAGGTTATTCGGACATGGCGATAGGGCTTGGTTTAATGTTTGGTATTTTATTACCGATCAACTTTAATTCACCATATAAATCAATAACAATAATTGAATTTTGGAAGAGGTGGCATATCACACTTTCAAGATTCCTTAAAGACTATATTTATATTCCACTGGGGGGTAACAGACATGGATCTCTAAAAAAGTACTTAAATTTATTTATAACAATGATTCTCGGTGGAGTATGGCATGGTGCTTCATGGACATTTGTTTTGTGGGGCGGAATCCATGGGTTATATTTAATTATTTCACATTATGTTAGATCTCAAACAAAGAGATTTAATGTAAAAAAATCAGATTATCTTAACATTATTTTAGGTAGAATGAGTGTTTATTTAATGGTAACTATAGCATGGGTATTTTTCAGAGCAGAAAATTTTGATAATGCACAAAAAATTGTTCAAGGCATGTTAGGTTTCAATGGTATCGACCTTCCTCGTTTCTTATCTTTACCAAGCGATGTGTTATTATTAAATATCGTAAGCGAAAATATGATTAGATTTAATGGAGCGTTCACAATGGGCATCTTTAATTATCAGAACATACCAGTTTTATTTATAACTCTAATAATTACATACCTATTTCCAAATTCAAATCTGTGGATAGAATATAAAGGTCAAAAAAAAGCGATATCTAATTTGTATCATTCTGCACAATTCAAGTCATTAAATAAAAGAAAATGTTTTTGGGGAGGAATACTTTTTTTTATATCTATAAAATCATTGTTTGATGATACATCATCTGAATTCCTTTATTATAATTTTTAATTGAATACAAAATTTCAGACTTTTCTATATTTTATTGTCGGTTCAGCTTTAGGTTTTCTTATTTGGTCGTACACATTGTTTTCAACTGAAAAAAATCCATGCAGTGAAGCTGTGTTTAATCAGCACATTATTGAAAGTAAAATTTCAATTTTAAAACAAGCCAAAAAAAATAAGATTGTTGTTCTATCCGGTTCTAATGCATTGTTTGGTTTTAATGCAAGAACTATAGAAAAAGAATTAAAAATTCAGACCATCAATTGTGGAATCCACGCTGGATTCAATCTTGATTTTTTATTATGGCTTACAAATAATTATTTTACGGAAGGTGATATTGTCATTATGCCTCTAGAGTATAATATTTATAAACAAAACGGTTCCAAACCATCAAGATCAATGGTAAATATTGTTCATGGTTACTATCCTAAATACAAAGAGAAACTTTCTTTTATTGAAAGAATGAAATTTAATTTAACGTATTCCTACAAGGATTTCGCAGATTTACTATATATAAAATATAATCCTGCTTTTGATCAAAAATTCATACAAAAGTGGTTTATCAACAATCATGGTGACATCGTTAATAATCATAAATCTCAACAATCGGACCAACACAAACTTATGCTTAGTAAGGTCAACCTAAACAAAGTGTTAACAAATGGTTTAGATAAAAGTTGCCAAGGATTTACCAGATTAAAGAAATTTTTTCACCAAGCAAATAGTAAAGGCGTAAAAGTTGTCGGAGCATATCCTAATTTGTGCTATTGGGTAGATTACGAGAATTATCCTTCATTTCATGAAACTCCAAAAAAAATAAAATCCTTTTTTGAAGAACATGCATTTGGATTTGTCGGAAAATTCAAAGATTCACATTTCACCAATGACTACTTTTTTGATACAGAAAATCATCTTAATCATGAAGGTGTTAAGATAAGAACTGACAATTTAATTATTAATTTAAAGACACTTTTAGTACTGTAAGTGAATCCTAAAATTATTCCAAAATATTAAGCTAAAATAATAATACAAATATAAAATGATCATGGATACTCTCTCAAATTTAGTTGCTACTCAAAAAAATTCTTTTGCTCAAATTTCTCCAACAACATTTTTGATAAATATTTTAATAACTTTACTTTTAACAATTTCACTAAGAAAATTTTATACAAAGTTTGGTAGATCTGTATCCAACAGAAAAGAATTTAGCTACAATTTTCTTTTAATGACAACAACTACTATGTTTATAATTACAGTAATTAAGTCATCGCTTGCTTTATCTTTGGGGCTTGTTGGTGCACTATCTGTTATCAGGTTTAGAACAGCAATAAAAGAACCTGAAGAATTGTCATACTTATTTTTCGCAATCTCCATTGGTTTGGGACTTGGAGCAGACCAAAGATTGATTACTGTAATAGCATTCTTTAGTATATTGTGTGTCCAATACTTACAATATCGCTTTAAAGAAGATAACAATTTAGATTCAAATATGTTTTTAAATATTAAATTTGTTAAAAATAATGATGTTTGTACTGCGAAAACAATAGAGCTCATCAAAGATTCATGTACTGAAGTAACACTAAACCGAGTAGATGAGAATACAAACAACATAGAAATTGCTTGCACAGTTCAATTCGAAGATGTGAGCAAAATCAACCAACTACAAAAAAATATCAACTCAACTTTTTCAAATGCAGAGTTTTCATTACTTAATAATCGAAATATCTTTTAAGCTAAATCTCTTAAATTAAAGATAAATTGAAACTAAAAGAAAAAAATAATTTTAGCAATACAAAATTATTAATAAAAATTTTTAATTTTAAAAAAGGGTTATTTATAGTTATGTTTTTGTTAACTATATTTATATCTTTGTGTTCTGGAATTTTTTTACAAAAAAACGGACAAATTCATGTTATTAAAAGATTTTTATTAGAAGAATTTCCCCTTTATCCAAAAGTTGCTGTTTATGCATCGAGAGGTCTTTTTTATGACATACCTAAAATAAACATTAATATTAAACACGAAAATTACTTAAAATTATCAGATATGCGGACTGATGCATTAGAGAATTTGTCAGGTGATGCTTCAGAGTTTGAATATGTTAATGCTAATGTTTTTTTTGAAAAAAAATTAATTCCTATTGAAATCCGTTTGAAGGGTGATCGTCATGTGCATTATAACGACGAGAAAAAATGGTCATTCAGGATAAAAGTTAAAGGTGAGGAAACTTTATTTAGAATGAAAAGATTTTCAATTCATAAACCAAGAGTTAGAAATTATCTTTATGAATGGATTTTCCATACTACACTTAAGGATGAAGGTTTGTGTGCGTTGAGGTATGAGTTTTTAAATGTTTATGTTAATGGAGAAAACTTGGGTCTTTATGCATTAGAAGAGCACTTTGAAAAAAGACTTATCGAAAACAATAACAGAAAAGAAGGTCCTATATTAAAGTTTGATGAAAATTTAATTCCCACAAATCCTAGTTCTGATCCCTTTTTTACAATTCCAATAACACCTTTCAACAGAAAGAAATGGTCTAATACTGAGTATGCAGATTTAACTCAGAAAGGCATTTCTCTACTTGAATCCTTCAGAATTGGTGAATCGAATTTAAACGATACATTTGATGTTGATTTACTAAGTAAATTTTATGCCACAATAGACTTACTAAAAGTCCATCATGCTTCTTATTGGAGGAGTATGAGGTTTTATTATAATCCAATTACTGAAAAACTTGAACCAATTGGTTATGATGGTCATTACGGATCATATGACCGAAGCGTTAATTGTTTAACAGCTGAATTCCTAACTCTAAAGCACGATGTTTCAACATTTTACATTAATTCAAAAGATTGGTTATCATTAATTTTTAATTTTAAAGATGAAAATATATTATTTTATAAAAAATATATAAAAAATTTGATTAGATTAAGTGACCCAAATTATTTCAAAAATTTTCAAAAAAAACATAAACATAATATTTCTAAATATGAAGATTTGATATATTCGGACTTCCCATCTTTAAAAGATCATCAAATTAATTATGGACCAGAATTATTTATATTTAAACCTCATATAATAGAACAAAATTGTGATTACATACGCAAAAGGTTATTTCCAAAAGATAGTAACGAAATCATTAGATCTTATTTATCTCATAATGATAGAAAAAAGATTGAAATTTCTGTTGTTAATATTTTTTCTTTACCAATAGTTTTAAAAAATATAGTTACCGAAAATGGTACTGAAATAGTAAATTTTGAAAGTAATACAATCCTATATCCTCAAATTAACAACAAACCTGTCGATTACTCAAAGTACACACTTTCAACAGACAATACGGTGACTAAAACTGAATTACCAAATTTGTCACTAAAATTTGAAATTCTAGGGGTGGGAAACACACTAATCACTAAACTTCTTCCTTGGAATCACTATAATCCGAAGATTCTAGGTGTCTTAAGAGAAAACACTATTAATGACATTAGCCAATTGGAATTTGTAGATATCGACAAACATAAAAAAGCTATATATTTTAATAAAGGTGATTGGGAATTGGCCAAAACAATTGTTATACCCAAAGATTATAAATGTTACATTGAACAGGGATTTGAGCTCGACTTTTTAAATGGATCAAGTCTTATTTCCTATTCACCAATATTCGCTTCAGGGGATCTGTTCAACCCAGTTGTATTCCGATCTAGCGATTCAAATGGGAGTGGAATATTTGTCTTAAAGACAAAAAATGGTAGCGTCTTTTCTAATACTCACTTTTTAAATCTATCGAATCCTAATAGTAATGGTTGGAGTTTGAGTGGAGCTGTAAACTTCTATGAAGCGGATGTTCACTTAGACAATTGTATCTTCAAAAAAAATAAAAGCGAAGATGCATTAAACATAATAAGATCAACCTTCAGAATAGAACATGTATTATTTGAAAATACTTTGTTTGATGCATTAGATTCAGATTTTTCAAAAGGAAATATTTCTCATAGTCAGTTTAACACGTGTGGAAATGACGCAATAGATCTATCCGGAAGTTACATAAATATGGAATCAATTTCAATAAAAGGTTGTAAAGATAAAGCAATTAGTGGTGGAGAAAAAAGTCTTTTAATAGCAAATGATCTAGAAATCAAAGACTCAAAAATTGGCATTGCATGTAAAGACCAAAGCACAATTCGGGTTTTTGGTTTGAACATTAAAAACTGTAGATATGATTTGACAGCATACCAAAAGAAGAGTGAATTTGGCCCTGCAGAATTAGATATTTACAATTACAACTCAGAATTCACATCACATGGTGTTGTTATTGAAAAAACTAGCTCATTAAGAATAGATGGCATTTATAAAAAAGGAAATTTTAGTAATCTAAAGAAGATATTATATTAAATGCTATTTTTATTTTTATGTATAGAATAGAAAGAAAATTTCTAGTGGATTGCACTTCTAAAGATAATGCACTTAGAATCCTGAAATTAAATAAAGTTTTAATCACTGAAAGTTTTCCTACTCGCTATATAAACAACATTTATTTTGACACTGAAAATCTGCAATGTTACCGAGATAATATAGACGGAATTGACAAACGTTTTAAAATAAGAATTCGTTGGTATGGAGAATTATTAAAACCTCACAATGCCAAGCTTGAGATTAAGTATAAAAAAGGCCTTGCTGGATTTAAGCACTCATATTCCCTTCCATTTTCAATTTCAGGAAAACTGCCAAATTTTAATGAGATTAAGAATGCTATTGCATATTCAAATATTCCAAGTTCACTAAAAGTTATTTTACGCGAATTTCGACCATCTTTAGTAAATCGATATCAAAGAAATTATTTTGTTACATCTGATCAATGTTTACGCGTAACTTTTGATTCTGATTTGCAGTATTTTTCAAGTAATTCTTTTTTAAGGAATCATATGAAATCATTTTCTTTATCCAAGGATTATATTATAGAGTTAAAATTTCCTTCAGAAAATTTATCAAATGGATCTGAATTCTCTAATTCACTGCCTTTTCGAATGACAAAAAACTCTAAGTACATTCAAGGGTTGAATCTACTCATGACAAGGTAAATGATTGATTAATTTGAGTATGGAAAAAAATTTAATCCTTTCATTAATTCTATGTTCTAGGAACGATAATTACATGGGAAATTCTAAGTGGCGTTTAGAAACATCAATTAATTTATCAATTATCCATGCGCAGGAGGTAGGTTTTCTCGATAATCTAGAAATTATAGTAACTGATTGGGGGAGCGAAATTCCGCTATCTTCGGTTCTCAACTTGGTGGCATTTGCTGAAAAAACTGTTAAATTTATTCATGTATCAAATTCATTAGCAAAATCATTACAAAAAGATAGTAAGTTCCCTGAAGTTATTGCATTAAATGCAGCGGCCCGAAAAGCCTCGGGTCAGTATATTGGTCGTATAGACAACGATACCATAGTAGGGCCCGAATTCTTTGAAAAATTTAATCGAATCGCCTGTGGTGAGCAGTCTGTATGGTTCGAACCATCTAATGCATTCATGTTCATAGAGAGGAGGTCTATTCCCTATCGATATAGTTCTAAATCGTATCCTATTTCTTACACATATAACTATATTAAGACTTATGGATCTAAACTGGAAATTGAAAGTGCAAGAGATTGGGGGTATCCCTTTTGGTGGAGTCCAGTTGGTATTATGGTTTTCCACAAAGATATTTGGAAAGAATCAAGAGGTTATGATGAAAAACTTATATATTGGGGATGGATGGAAAGTGATCTTGCTCTTAGATTAGGTAAAAAGTGTTTGCTTATTGATTTTAAGGATGTGGCAGGAAATTTTTTATATCATCTGGAGCACTACCCGAGTCTCACTTCTTACAAAGATAGAAACGGTCCTGCGACACCCAGACAAAAAAATAAGGTTAAAATTTCTGGATTAAATTTTACTGTTAATAACGAAAATTGGGGCTTGAAGAGTCAAAATCTTAAATTAGATAGTTGTAAAGCCAAAGATATTCTTGATGTAAATAATAATATTAATCCACTGTATATGCATAAGTTTATGCTTATGAAATACAGATTTATTTACTGTAAAATAATAAGAAATACTGATCTACTTAGAATGAGATTACCAACAATTTTCTCAAACATCAAAAATTTTATAAAAATCAATTTAGGAAAAATAAAAAAAATCTTACACCTTTGATAATATAAAAATACTGTTGCTAACAGATATTGAATTCTCAGGCGGTGCTACTATTGCCGCGAGCCGTTCATGTGAGGCTTTTCAAAAACTTGGTCATGAAGTCTTCAGGATAGTTCCATGGCGAGAAAATGGTGAACGTTTTTGGAAACCTGTAGATTTATTCGAAGGTAGAAAGTACAAATTACAAAAAGAAGTATGCGAGATATTTGGTTTAAAAAGTTTAAAAAAGAAACTTAGAGAGAAAGACTTATCATTAAGGTTAAATGAAATTATTAACACGATTAAACCTGATATCATTAACATTCATAATATTCATTCTGCTGAATGGCCATTATCATTTATTAAAATATGCTTAAATCATGCAAATGTATGTTTGACATTACACGATATGTGGGCGTTTGCGGGTTTATTCTATACATATGAAGATTTGCCGGAAACTGAAATACCGCTTGAAATACCCCCTGATCAACAAAACTATGTACAATTATTTTGGCAAAAATTCCATACTGAATATAAAAACAAAGATTTTAAGTTTGAATTAAAAATAGTTAGTCCGAGTAAATGGCTTTTAGATAAAGCTCAAAATAGCCATTTTAAGGATTTTTTTGGCAAAAAAATTCAACTATCTATCCCAACAGGTAGATTTAAATCTTGTACAAGAGAGTTATCGAGAAAAGCTTTAGATATACCACAGCACGAACCTGTTGCTCTATTTACTGCATCAAACTTAACCTTGCACAGCAAAGGTTGGCACTATTTATCAGAGATTGGAAAGTCAAATATCCCACTCCCATATACGCTTCTAATAATGGGCGATGGAGGAACTTTTATAAAAAACGACTTTAGTGGAATAAACATTAAAATATTAGATATGGGCTATGTTAGAGATGATAGGCTAAAGTGGATGATATATAGGGCAGCAGACATTACTTTACACCCTGCACCTGTAGACAATCACCCTAATACTGTTTGTGAGTCAATTGCAGCAGGAACACCAGTGATTTCATTTAATATTGGAGGGTTACCTGAACTAGTAATAGAAAAAAAGACAGGGTGGATTGCAAAAGAAATAAATACAAATGATTTTCACAAAACAACTATCAAAGCATTCGAAGATATCAAAAACGGCATTCGTTATGAAACAACATGCCTTGAATATGCGGAAAAAAACTTAGACCAAGTAAACCAGGCAAAAAAATACTTGGATCTATGGGAAAATTGGTAAAAGCAAAATTTTGTAAATGAAACATCTAATAAAGGAAATGCTGAGGGTTTTTGGATATGAAATCAGAAAAATAACATCTGCGTATGTGGATACTCCATTTGAAGAAACTGAAAATGGAAAATTTGTTAACCTCTTGAGAAAACACAGTATTGATTTAGTTTTTGATGTGGGAGCAAATAACGGGACATGGGCACTTGAACTAAGAGAATCGGGTTACAATGGAGAGATAGTTTCAATAGAACCGTACCAAAAAAGCTATAATTTATTGAAAGAAAAAGCTGTTAAAGACAAAAAATGGAAAACATTGCACTGTGCAATAGGCGACTATGAAGGGAAAACAACTTTATACGTAGCAAGTAATACATTAAGCAGTTCGCTCTGCAAAATGACTGATAAACACCTAGAAGGTGCAAAAGATTCAAAATATGTTGGATCAGAAAAAGTAGATGTGAAAAAACTAGATAACTATGTGAATAAAGTTAGAGGAAAGAATGTATTTATAAAAATTGACACTCAAGGTTTTGAAAAACGAATTTTAAAAGGGTCTAATCTAGTTATGCCAAATGTTAAAGGCTTACAAGTAGAAATGTCATTCAAAAAATTGTACGAAGGTGAAATCACATTGTTTGAAATGCTGGATTATATAAATGAATTAGGTTTTAACTTACAGTATCTAAATAATGGTTTTAAACACGAGAAAACAGGAGAATTACTTCAAGTCGATGGAATATTTTACAGAAATCACGATAATTTAATATAAAAGTAAAAGAAAATTTAAGTTACCCAAAGATTCTGATAATTACAGAATCACCTCATGGTAGCAAAAACGGATTTGGTAAAACATTAGACACATTTTTTTACGGTTGGCCAAAGTCTTGTCTACATACAATGTATACTGATTATCAGTTCTATCAGGAATTTAAAAATAAAAGAGGGTTTACCTTTTGCCATGTTCCACAACATAGAGGCAAAAGGTACGCAGTTACATTTTTATTGGGTCTAAAACCAGAATGGAGGAATCGATATTCGAAAAGGTGGTTAAATAAATCACTTAAAGAATACCGACCTGGAATCGTTTATACTATGTTTTACTCTGTTGAGTGCCTAAAATATGCTTATTGGGTTGCAAATTGTTATAATGCGAAACTTATTTCTCATATAGCAGATGACCCTTTTGGTGAAGAAATAGATAGAGATATAAAGAACATAATTCAGAATTCTAATGACAGGTTTGCGATAAGTAAAATGTCTGCAATTCACTATAATAAGATGTTCGACTGTGAATTTAAAGTTTTTCATAATGGCCCGACTGCGAAATTCTTTGAAAACCGACATAAAAACAGAAGTGAATCAAAAAAATTTTTGATACGCTTTATTGGCAATTATTATAAATTCGTGCATGAAGATGCTGTAGATGATCTAATGAATATTATACAGAGGTTAAATCTTAAGCATAAATTTAATATTTGTTTAGAATTTTGGGGCGGAGAATTTCCACATTCCAGTCTTCAAAAGAAGTGTATTACATCTGAGATTTCATTTATGGGAAGATTCAATGAAAAAAACAGTACACATCTACATTTCGAAGCCGATCTACTTTTTCTTCCAGCGAGTTTCAATAAAAACTCGGTTGATCATTACAGATTTTCTTTCCCTACAAAGTTGACTGAATATTTAGCTACAAAAATACCAACTCTAATTTATTCGCCCAAAGAAACTTCTTTTTACGATTATTGTAAAACAAATAATCTAGGAATTCTTGTGGGAGAAAACAAAAAAAATATCTTGGAAGAAAAATTACTCGATATAATTTTAAACTATAAATTTTATGAAAAGAATGCTATTAAAAATAGCAATTTCATTTTTGAGAACGAACATGCAAATCAAATAAAAAAAAGATTTCAAGATACATTGCTAGCCAAAAATAAAAATGATGGAAATTGAAACTTTGAGATATAGATTCCACGAAAAATACCCAAGAAAAATTTTATCTAAAATAAGATGGTTTATTATAAATAGACAAAAAAATATTTTACCATTCTTAAATGTTATTGGAGGGAAATTTACTGTGGTCGATGCGTTTGGATCCCCTGGCGACACTCTCCTATCAACAAATATAATTTCAGCAATAAAAGCAAAATATAAAAGATTACAAATTAATCTTATTACCAAGAACCCTGATATAATAAAAAATGATCCTAATATAAAGTTTATAAACAGATTTGAAACATACTTCTCAATAACATTTTGGTATTTAAACTTGATTGAGAATAAAGATAGTAGAACAAATGTTCTCTTCGACACACTAAATGACATAGGTATAAATGATTATGTCTATAAATGTAATGTATATTTAGAAAATGATGAAAAAAAGTGGGCTAGAGAAAAAATATCAAAAAATAATAAAATTAAAATAGCGTTTAACTGTAGATCAAAACAAGAGGTTAAGAACTGGCCTGTAGAAAATTGGGAGTTTTTAATAAAATCACTTCAAGATTTTGAATGGATTCAATTAGGTGACCACACTGAACCATTTATTAAAAACGTAGTTAATTTTTCCGGAAAATTAAATAGGCGTGAATCAATTTCAATTATGTCAGTTTGTGATTTGTTTATCGGACCTGACAGTTTCCTAGCACATGCTGCTAACGGTTTAAATTTAAAATCTCTGGTTATTTTTGGTGGAAGTAGAACAATTCAAAATCTCGGATATTCTGATAATATAAATATTGAAGACCGACCACACTGCAGTCCATGCTGGATAAATCAAGATGATGACCAAAAATGCACGCATAAACTCAAATGTCTATCGAACATAAAGGTTGAAACCGTAAAATCGCAAATCATAACTTTACTAACGCCAATAGAAGGCTAATGATTTCATTTTAATAAGGTGCTATAGACAATGGGCGAGATAAAAAGAGTTTTTATATCTGGTTTTAAATACGATGTTAATTTCACTCGTACATGTGTAAGTAGCATCAGAGAGTACTATCCGCTTATCCCGATAACACTTATTAAAGATAAGTACTACGGAGACTTTTACACAAATGACATTGAGAAGCATTACAATGTAGATGTAATGGATGTTGGGAATAGAGTTTTTAGTTGGGGATTTGCTAAACTTGAGCCACTATTTTTACCTGTAAAAGAAAAGTTCTTAGTTCTTGATTCAGATACAGTGATTCTAGGAAAACTATTGGAATTTTTGGATAGTTTTAATCATCAGTTTATCGTATCCGGTCACAAAACAGAATTAAACTTTCAAAGTCAACAGTACTATGTTCCTGCTGAGATAGAAGAATTCGATAAAGAATTTAAACATCCAGGATACGGATTTAATACCGGTCAATTTGTAGCAACATCAGGCATTTTCAAAAGAGAAGACTTTAATACACTTGTTGATTTTAATAATCCTCCTGTACTAAAGAATACCTCATTATTTAGGTATGGAGAACAAGGTTTATTAAATTACTTCTTGTACAAAAACTATCAGTGTGAAAATATATCACTAAAAAATGTTCCCTTCATGCATACAGGTGATAATCCGGCTGTTAAAAATTTAACAACTGAAAATATTAGGAAAAATCAATTCTCTCCTTTAGTTATACATTGGGCTGGTATGAGAAATAAAAACTTTAATAAAATGCATAGTGGATGGATCCTAAATTATTTTGAAAAAAAATATTATTCAAAAATTAAGTTTGGTTTTATCTTAAAAAAATTAAGAATATTTAAATTAATACTTATTGACTTTACTAAGAACAAAATTAAATATGTAAGGAAACTTCATATGATAAATTTTTTACATAGTTAATTAAAATAATAAGTATTATTTATTTTTTTCTTTACTATTTTTGTTTTTATTTCAATTTAAAATAGTGCAGATTTCTGCTTTTATCCCTTGCTATAATAACGAAAGTACAATTGCTACTGCAATTGAAAGTATACAATCACAAACGACAATAATTGATGATTTTTTTATAATCGATGACTGCTCAACTGATAACTCACTTCGAATTATTGAAGAGAATAATGTTAAGGTGTATAGAATGCCTTCCAACATGGGCAGGGGATATGTTCGTTACATGTCAACAAAAATTGCAAACCACTCTATAATATTATGCTTAGACGCTAATAAAAGTTTAAATCCTAGTTTTGTTGAGAACGGAATTAAACATTTTGTTGATAACAAAATTTCTGCCGTGATAGGTTCTATAAGCTATAACAACACAAATAATTATCTAGATCGTTGGAGAAATATTTATTTGTTTAAATCTGATTACAATCACCATGAACTAGTTGATTGTGGTTTAATTACATATGGAACCTTAATGAGAAGGAATGCTATTTTAGAAGTTGGAAATTACGATCAATCACGAATACATTCAGAAGATGCTGAACTTAGCATTCGCTTAAAAAATAATGGTTGGAGAATAATTTCAGATCCAACATTAATTGTTCACTCTCTTAGCAGTGATTCATTTTGGAAACTTTTGGAAAGGTATTGGCGATGGTATGCAGGTACAAATGTAGATGTATCTATTAAAAATTATTTATTGAATATTTTTTATTCATTCTCCTATATGAGTAGAAGAGATCTTAAGGATAAAGACTATAAACGATTACTTCTTTCAATCATCTGTCCTCATTTTCAATTTTTTAAAAACATAACTTCTAAGCTAAAGTTACTATAAAATTACTAAGAAGATTATTAGCGTGGAAAAATAGATATCCTCTAATAAGTTATTTCTTATCTCGAACAGATGATTTTTTTGACAAATTAGTTTTTTGCTTTCTTGGTTCAAAAAAATCAATTTCCAGAAAAAATTTATTAGAATTAAAATCAGTCAACGAAAAATATAATTTTACTGTAAATTTATTAAATCCACATCAGAACAAAAAAGAAATCATTACACTTATAAGCTTTGTTAATAAAATTAAACCCAAAACATTTTGTGAAATTGGTACTGCATGCGGAGGAACTAATCTTTTAATCTCTCAATGCGTAGAATCTCTTGAAAAAGTAGCAGGAATTGACTTAGAGATGCGTAACACGCACAAGTTAAAATATTATTTAAATCACTTAAATCACTGCTACATCAGAAGTAACTCTTCATGTTTAAAAACTCTAAATACCATTTCTGATTTTTTCATAAATGACGGAATTGATTTTTTGTTTATAGACGGCGACCATACATACGGTGGTGTAAAAAAAGATTTTGAACTCTATTCACCTTTAGTCAATAAGAGTGGTATAATTGCTTTTCATGATATCATTCCGGACTTTCAAACTAAATATGGTAAAAGGACAGGTAATTATGCCGGTGATGTACCAATTTTTTGGAATGAAATTAAGAAATTCTATCGGTACGAAGAAATATTTATTTCCCCAAAACAAGACGGTTTGGGTATAGGCATCCTATATGTAGATTAGACAATGTCGAAGATAAAAAAGTTCATATATTTAACATGTTTACCGACTTTAGTACTACTTTTATTAATCGAATTTGCAATACGTATTCACAAGTTCGGATTTGACGCTGCTATATCTCCAGCAATTATGAATTCGCTTTTTGGAAAACCGGAATACTTTCAAAAATCAAAATTCCCTGAAATTGTCTACGAGTTACGTCCCAACCTTAATACTATTTTCGCTAAAGTCCCTTTTAGAACCAATAAATTTGGTATGAGAGACAAGGATTTCAGTAAAAGTAAACCTGAAACCATAATTAGGTATGCATGTGTAGGTGACTCGCTAACTATGGGAAGAGGTGTTAAACTTAGTGGTGTATTTCATACTAGGTTGGAGGACAGAATGAATCATGAAATGAAACCAAAGAAATTCGAATTCCTGAATTTTGGAGTAGGAGGATATGATTTAAGACAATACATCGGGGTAATCAAAGAAAAGGTATTAAAGTTTGATCCTGACTACATCATTATTGGTTTCTGCGGAAATGACACCATCATACAACCTGATGATTATTACAAACCAAGAACCTTTTCTGGAAATCATTACGGAAACCTTTTCTTACATTCTTGGACAAAGGAATGGATACACGAGAGATATATTAGATTAAGGAAAAATAATAATAAAGAAATGATAGTGAAAAAAGAAAAACAGACTAATGAACAAATATCTATCAAACCCATTTCTGACTACCTTTATGAAAAGTTAAATGTTGTTGCAAAAATCAGTAAGAAGACAAAGATTCCGATAATAATTGTTCATCTAACTTACAATGGAGGGGAAATTGTTATAAATAATAAACTTAAGGAGGTTTGTAGGTCACTCGATATCCCATTTCTAAACACTGGAAATTTTTTCCCAAACGACCCAGTAGGTAACTATATCAAATACTGTATATTTCGACATGATGGACACCCAAATTCTGATGCAAACGAAATATTTGCAGATAAAATTTTTGATTTTATAAAAAATAATAAGTTTTACAATTAAATCTAGAAAAATATTTATATTTGCACATATCCCCAAAACCGCGGGAGTTACATTTCACAGGATATTATATAACAATTTTAAGGCGAATGAATTATTATTCACCTATGGAAATCCTTTTCCAAATGAAACTTTTATCAATCATAAACACTGTGAAAAAATTAAGGTCATATTAGGGCACTTTGCTTACGGTATGCATGAAAATATAAACGCAAATATAAATTTCTCATATATCACCTTTTTACGAAGTCCCTTAGATAGAATCATTTCTGAATATCACTACTTACGTTCTTCTCCTCGCGGTTATCCGTTATTCGATCGAGAAATTTATGAAAAAAAAATGCCTTTGGATGAATTTGTCAGGAATGGTCTATCAGTTTCAGTAGATAACCTCATGGTTCGTGCGGTTTCAGGAGTTGGGTGTGAAGGTATTGGCACTGCTTTTCACACTGCTAAAAGCGTTTCAAAAAAGAAATGGAAAGGAATATCTGAAGAAGATTTAAAACTAGCAAAAGTAAATATAGGTAAATATTATAATTTTGTCGGTATTACAGAATTATTTGATGAATCTATGCTTCTTTTGAGAGAAAAATTAGGTTGGAAAAATATTTCTTATAAAAGAAGTAATATAGGTGATAAAAAAAGAGAAATTCCAAATTCATTAAAGGAAGAAATTATAGATTTGAATAAGTGGGATTATAAATTGTACGAATACTGCAAAGAACAATTTGTTAAGGAATGTGATAATTATGATGTTGAAAATAAATTAGATGATTTCCGAAAAAAAAATCAGCACCCCCCCCTTTTGAGAAAACTCAGCAACCGAATTTATTCACTGGCAAAAAGTAGTATTCGGTCGTTAATGATAAACAAACCGAATAAACATTAACAATTTTCTCATAAGCATATAGTGTATAATATTATAATTAAGAGGAGATATTGTGTAACAAATGATTTTTGGCAATCTTTAGTTTAACTTATAAAACTTTTATAATCACATTGCTTTAAATATTTAAATTATTAAGGTTAAAAAAGTATTCATATTACGAAATAATGACTTAGGTGATGTTCTAACTACTACGCCTCTATTGTTCAGTTTAAAATCAAACAGACCTGAACTTGAAATTTCAATTGGAGTAGGAAATTGGGCTAAACCGCTTTTACAAAATAATCCTGACATTGATGATGTCATTTGCTGTAACGCTCCTTGGCATAATAAACAAAACTGTTTTTACCCTGCGAATTCTCCCAAAACATTCTTAACGGGATTATTTTATGTACTCTTCTCTCGAGAGTCTCATGCAATTAGCAAAAGGAGATTTTCACATGGAATAGATGTTCTAGGAAGTAGACAAGGGTCTTGGCTTTTGAGAAAAGCAAAAATTCGAAACAGGTATGGAGTAAAAGGATATGCAGGGGGAGATAAGTGGTGCCAAAAATTCATAACGTATAAGAACGATAGAAATGTTATAAGTGCCAACCTTAAGTTCGCAGATTTTTTGGGAATAAATCCCACAACTGAAGCTCGCCCGAGAATCTATTTAACCAAACAAGAATTGGTTGAAGGGAAAAATGTTTGGACAAATACGGATGGAAAAATACGAAGAATAGTCATAGCACCAGGAGGTGGTTTTGAGGAAAAATGTTGGGGGAACAATAATTATACAGAACTGGTAAGCAAACTGTCGCAAGTTACTGCACATGAAATTATCATAGTCGGATCAAAAGAAGATTCTTCCAGAATTTCTTTACCAAGTTCAAAAAAGATTAAAAATCTCTGTGGGAAAACGAGTTTACGCAAGACAGCATCTGTAATCAAAAACGCAGATTTAGTTATAAACAACTCATCCGTTGCCATGCATTTAGCAGGCACATTCAGTATTCCTTCTATTACATTATTAGGAGGATTTTATGACAATGCATCTCTTCACCATAAGCAATGGGGATATCCTGAATCCTTAGTTTTAGGCAAAGAGACCAATGTTGGCATAAATAAAATTACGGAAGTAGATGAGGTGCTTAGTGAAGTAGAAGCGATGATGAAACGTAAGATAATGAATTGAAAATTTGTTTTATATCTGGACCATATCAGCCTCAAAGATGTGGGATTTCTGACTACATTGATCTACTTATTTCTGAATTCTCTAAAATCAACATTGAGTGTGTTCATACGATTATTAATCAAAAAAATCCGTTATCTAAAGTGGCAAATAATCTACCCGACGCGGATATTTACAGCATTCAATTTGCACCCTATTTTTTTTCACCTACTGGTCTATCAGCTAACTCGCTTCAAAAATTAGCCGCATCTCTTCGTAATCGTAAACTTCACATTAACTTTCATGAAATTTGGGTTGGTGCATACCCAAAAGCGAAATGGAAAGAAAAAATTTTGGGATGGTTTCAGAAAAAAGAAATCAAATCCTTTATAAAAGTAAGTGAGCCAAAAATTATTACTTGCTCAAACTCTGCCGTACTAGATCGTTTACAAAAAGAAAGTATAAAGGCTCAGTATCTTTATCTATGTGGTACAGTTCCTTTTTCCCCGTGTAGAGAGACTGATACATCCGACCATCTTAGAGTTGCTTTTTTCGGAACTCTTTACGAAAAATTTAACTATGAACATACAGCAGTTTTGTTAAAAAATATTTCAATCTCACTCAAAAAAAATATTTTGATAGATGTAATTGGCAGGCAAAGAGAAGATGATGGATTTAAAAAGATGCAAGCAACTTTCAAAAGCTTTGGTTTCATAACAACTGTGACCGGTGAGCTCAATAGAACTCAAATTTCTCGAAAGATTCAGAAATGTAAAATTGGAGTTACAACCACTCCATATGATATAATCGGGAAAAGCAGTGCTACCGCAACTCTTCTGGAGCATAGAATACCAATTATTGCATTTGACGATAGAGACACGCCAACAGAAAAATTATTTGTGATGAAAGAATTTGAGGAACAAGTATTCCTACTCGACGACGACTCGGTGACTGATCGCTTACTTAAATCAATTCAAAAACCTAGAATAGCACAGTTTGATGGCGCTGCTTACACCGCAAAGGAAATGTTAAAATTGCTCCGTTGAAACCTAAAAAACAAGAAACTGCTTATCAAAATCCGTGGCCATGGTGGCATCAATTTATTTTAGTATGTTGGCGGCTCGCTTGGTTTTTCTGTTGCAGGTGGACGCCCAAGTTTTTCAATCCCTGGCGGATTCTTGTACTTAAAGTTTTTGGGGCGAACCTTTCCGGACTTCCATTCGTACATAGTTCTGCAAGAATTCAAATTCCGTGGAATTTAACGATGCAGCATCGTGCCTGCCTCGGCGAATGCGCAAATGCTTATTCCCTTGGGAAGATAGAGGTCCTACAGGGGGCGACCGTAGCCCAGGAAGCCTATCTCTGCACTGGAACCCATGATTTCACAGACCCTAGCTTACAACTTATTACCAAGCCTATCACGATTGGGAAAAATTCTTTCATTGGAACCCGGGCAATGATTCTTCCAGGAGTCATTATTGGGGACCAGGCAATCGTCGGTGCAATGTCGGTGGTTTCCAGAGATGTACCCGATCATCAAATCGTAGCGGGTAATCCCGCCAAAAATATTGGAAAAAGACCCACAAGTTGAGCAAAGATATAATCAATAAAAAGATTCTCATTACTGGAGGTCTAGGTTTCATTGGTTCCAACCTAACTCGCAGGTTGGTTGAGCATGGAAACACCATCACGGTGGTGGATAGTTTGATTCCTGAATATGGAGGGAACCTCAGAAATCTTCACGACATACAAAACAAGATTACAGTTAGCCTATCCGATGTGCGCGATGTTCCAGCGATCAATGACTTGATCAAAGGGCATGATTACCTATTTAACTTAGCGGGGCAGACCAGTCATTTGGACTCGATGCACGACCCAATTACAGACTTGGACATCAATGCAAAAGCTCAACTTTCTATTTTGGAGGCCTGTAGGAAATACAATCCGGATATACGCATAGTATTTGCCAGCACCCGCCAGATTTATGGAAAGCCCAAGTACTTGCCGGTTGATGAGAAACATCCAGTGCACCCGGTAGATGTAAATGGAATTAATAAAATTGCCGGTGAGCAGTACCATATCCTCTATCAAGAAGTATATGGAATTGCATCTTCCGTTCTTCGTCTAACCAATACCTACGGGCCAAGGATGCGCATCAAAGATGCCAAGCAAACCTTTTTGGGTATCTGGATAAGAAACTTGCTAGAAGGCAAACAGCTTCAGGTTTTTGGGGATGGACAGCAGCGCAGGGACTACAATTATGTTGAGGATGTGCTGGATGCCTTGCTTATCACTGCAACTAAAGAAAATGCCGTCGGCAAGGTCTATAATTTGGGAGCACCCGACCCTCTCAGTCTTGAGGATACCGCGAAGATTATGTGCCAAGGGATCGAGGGCAGTGATTACCAAATGATTCCTTTTCCTGAGGAGCGAAAAGCTATAGATGTGGGAGATTTCATTTGTGATTACAGTTCTTTTCGTAATCAATTTGGATGGGAACCCAAAGTAAATTTTGAAGAGGGCATTCAGCGATCCCTTGAGTATTTCAAAGATGAAATTGAACATTACATTTAGCAATTTCCGATGATTCCGTTTAGCGATCCATCTGCTTCCTACCAAGCACATAAGTCTGAAATTGATCTTGCGATCAAGCGGGTACTCGACTCGGGATGGTATGTTTTGGGCAGTGAAGTTGACGCGTTTGAGAAAGAATTCGCATCTTTTCATGGTAAAGATTTGCATGCTGTGGGAGTGGCAAATGGAACCGATGCGATTGCCTTGTGTCTGAGATGTCTTGGCCTTGAGGCTGGAGATGAGGTTATCACCCCATCCCACACGGCAGTGGCCACGGTTGCAGGAATTGAACAGGCATATTGCACCCCAGTATTTGCAGATATTGAACCGATCTCGAAATGTATCGACCCAAAATCAATAGTGAAAAGAATTAGTGCTAAAACACGAGCTATTATGCCGGTCCATATTTATGGACAGCCATCTGCCATGAAAAGTATTTTAGAAATTGCGGAGTATCACCATCTTGAGGTTATTGAAGATTGTTCTCAAGCACATGGATCTGAAATTGACGGACAAAAAGTGGGAACATTTGCTAAACTATCCGCATACAGTTGCTACCCTACCAAAAACCTAGGAGGAACTGGGGATGGTGGTGTCATTCTTTGCCAGTCTCAAGAATTTGCAGACAAAATAAAATCTCTTCGTCAGTATGGCTGGAACGAAAAGAGAGAAAGTACTATTCCCGGATTTAATTCCCGTCTCGATGAACTACAAGCTGCTATTTTGCGAGTTAAGCTAAGATACCTGAGCGATGATAATAAAAAACGACGAACCATCGCAAAGATGTATAGCCAAGCTTTTAATCATCTGCCGATTACCCTTCCCTCTCAAAACACAAACGAGGTGCATGCGATGCATTTGTATGTGATTGAATGTGAACAAAGGGATGAATTGTTAGAATCCTTAAGATCTAAAAAGGTAGGTGCTAGTTTGCATTATCCTTTGGCGGTTCATCAGCATGCTGCTTATGCCAATCGTATAAGAGGAGGTGATGATTTGCCGATGACTGAAAGTTTTTACAATAAAAACCTCACTTTACCGATGTATCCAGAATTACCTAATGAAAAGGTTGAAGAAATTATTACTTCAGTAAAAAGTTGGTTTTGATCAACAGAGATTGATGGAGGCAAATGATAACCCTATTGTTGTTCAATCGCTAATTGGAAAAAAACGACTGCCCTTTTACCTTGGATGTTTAAAGTCATTAATTAATTTTAGTGAAGACTGCATTGAACTGCTGTTGCACTCCGACGGAACGGTTTCAGTCGAAGATGAAGAGTTTATTTTTTCAGAATTAGACGGTACAAAAATAACTATCTGTAATTCTTCCGCTAATACAGATCGAATTATTGATTGCCTTGTAGGAAAACCAAATTGCCAAAAATTTCGGCAAAAATCGATTTGGGGAATTGAATTTTTTGATCCAATTTTTATGAAAACTGATGATCTAATCAGTTTCTACCTAGATGCAGATATTCTTTTTACTCGCCCTTTTTCAGGGTTATTTGATCGTTCACAAGTTAAAAATGGTGCGATTTTCCTTCAGGATACTCAGTGGCATGCCTATTCTTTTCGCCCTTGGTATTTGCTAGGAGTAGATAGAAAACCGGAACTTGTAAAAGGTATAACGACTGGGTTAGTATTTTGGGATAAAGAGGCAATAGACTGGGATTACTTGGAATGGTTTCTAGGTGCTCAACATCTCCACCACATTCCTGAATGGATTATGCCCACCGCCCAAGCAGGTTTGGCCAACCGATGTGAAGCTAAGACTGTTTGTAATCATCAGATTACAAACCTATACCCAAACGCTGAGATTTCGGAAGATTCGTTTGGGGTTCATTTACTCGGTTCTTACCGCAAGGATTGGGTCAAAAAACTTGATGCAACGGAAAAAACCACAAGTAAACCGAAACATTCAACAAAAGCACTTTTTAAACAATGTGAAAAGTTGAACATGATAAACTATTCTCTAAATCAAGTGAAAAGGTGGAAAAATACCCGATTAAACCTTTGGTAAATGCTAGAACTTGCTGACAGAAGGATCGTAATGCTGGCACCTTGTCTAGGTAAATTTGGGGGTATAGAAACATTCTGTATTACTTTGATTGAAGACCTGATTAAGAGGGGGGCGAAAATAAGGTTATTGAGAAAAAAAGTTCGTGGATTTGCTACGGATGGCTCAATCGAAAAAAACGAAACAGAAATTCGTTTGACTTGGACAGAAAAAGAAAGTGACCGTTTTACAAGCCAGTTTGTCAGCCCTAAAGACTTAGTTATTAAAGATGCAATTAGAGACTGTGATCTAGTCCATTTACACAACCCTATGGTTAAGGGTGTATGGTATGCCAAGAAATTCCGTAAACCTTGCGTGATGACGATTTACAACTGGCGTAGGCGAGGATTTCACCCCAGGTTGATCGCCTGGAAGTGGGCAGTCAACCAAGTCGACCGAAGGTGGTACATATCTGAATTCGTGTGGAATACCTGGGAAAGAAAAAAAAGAAAAAACAGTGACCGCTTACCAGTAGTTTCAAGAATGCCAATCGAAGAAACTCCACCCAACCAAAGAAAAGGGTTTCTATTTATTGGAAGATGGATACCTAATAAAGGTATTCGTGTATTACTGGAGGCATACCGAAAACTATCACCGGATCCAGTGAAATGGCCTCTGATTATGCTGGGTGATGGTCCGCTCAGGTCAGAGATCCTATCTTTCGTAAATGAACAGAAAATTAATGGTTTAGAGACACCTGGTTTCGTAAGTGAATCAGAAAGGCATCAATTCACACGTAATGCTAAATGGATGGTAGTACCACCAAATACTCGAGAAGACCTTGGTTTGACTCCTTTAGAAGCCCGATCCGTGGGAGTACCCTGTATTGCAACAAAGGATGGTGGGCTTATTGAGACAGCAGGAGCTCATGCTTTGTTTTCTATTCCAGGTGATGTAGAAAGCCTCACGCGTTGCTTAAGTAAAGCAGTTAAAATGGATGAAAATCGTTACAGAGAGATGATTGAAATGTCAAAGCAAGGACTGAATGAGTATGTTCGACCGCTTGATGAATACGCAAAACAGTACCTAGCTTTACTCAAGGCAAGTGAACAAAACTGAGCGTATACAAATTATAGACTTTCTTCGAGGTTTGTCCTGCTTAGGAATCTTATTTTATCATGTGAGGGTCGATTTATGGGTTGGATGGTGGGAAATACAGAACAACCCGCATATGTATTCATCAATTACTAAGGCGACTGCATGGCTTTCAATCCCGACCCCTTTCCTAGGTTACGCAATTCTTTTGTTTTTTTTAATAAGCGGATTTTGTATTCACTATCCAAATACTAATCCAGGGGCGTGCCCCTCGTGGAAAATCTATTTCATTCGTAGATTTTTAAGAATCTATCCAACCTACGCTATTGCAATACTATTAACTGCTTTTATCAGTTATTGCTCATTTAAAACCTGGGGGGACAAGTCATGGAATGTTAACAGAATTATTACCGTAACTACCTTATTACAAAATTACCCACCTGATACTGGTCAATTATTAAATAATACTTCCTTATGGACGATTCCCTTGGAATTTGAATTCTATATTCTATATCCGCTAGTCTTTTTTTTTATGACAAAAGCAAAATTTTTGATCATTTTGATAACCGCATTTTTGTGCAGCACCCTATCTATATATCTATATCAATCAGGGATAATTTGGGTCTCATTAACTGCTCTTTTCTTTTGGCCATGTTGGTTACTTGGAGCATGGCTTGCTCAACTCTATAGGAACACAAAAATTATAAATATAAAATTATATTATCAACTCGTTATTTTACTTTTTTCCATTACGATCGCCCTGTTCTCAAGTTATAAATCTTTTCAATGGTGGACTCAGTATATTGCATGGACAATTTTTTATTTTTTATTTTTTATCTTTTGCTTAGTTAGAAGCAAATTCATTA
The DNA here is from genome assembly GCA_028042835.1 of Opitutales bacterium. Lineage (GTDB taxonomy): Bacteria > Verrucomicrobiota > Verrucomicrobiia > Opitutales > Seribacteraceae > Seribacter. Next base: position 24,578 of record JAOFOL010000022.1, read on the forward strand.
TAGGATTAATCGGAAGTGCAACATTTAGTATGATATCTTGGATTGGAACCATTTCGTTTTCATTATACATAATACACTTCCCTATTTTTAGATTAATGGGATACATCCACTACGAAATATTTTCTGAAAAACCAGCCAATTTTTTGATTACTGTATTGTACATAGTACCAACAATTTATTTTTCATGGATATTTTTTAATAATGTAGAAAAGCCAATTCATCAATGGTCTAGAAAAAATGTGGGAAGAATGTGAATGAAAATATAAAATTTGCAGTTTCGCACCCGACCGGAAACACTTTTGTACGAGCACTTTTGCAGGAGTTACAGAAAAATGGAAATTTAAGTAATTATTTTACAACGATTGGATTTGGTAACGGATTTAAAATGTGTTCAAATTACCTGATAAGAAGATCCTACCCCATTCCTGATGACAAGATAACAAGACAGTGGTTAAACGAATGCATAAGACTACTTTTCCCCAGTAAGGAAAAAACAAAACAAAAACTGACTGACAAATCATATATTTGTTTAGATAAAAAAGTTTCCAAGATTATCGCAAATAGAGAGATTAAAATTCTTCATGCTTATGAGGATGTTGCATATCACTCTTTTTCTCGAGCAAAACAAAATGGAATACATTGTTCATACGAACTCCCCATCGCTTATTGGAAAACTGTGAGGCGGTTACTTTCAGAAGAAGCAGAGAGATACCCTCAGTGGGAACCCACTCTTGGAAGTACGCGGGAACCAGAAGAAAAACTTATTAGAAAGGAATCTGAGATAAAATTAGCTGACTGCATAACTTGCCCGAGTAAATTTGTTTTAGATTCAATACCAATTGAGATAAGACAAAATAAAAAGTGCATTATTGCTCCATTTGGAAGCCCAAATTGTGAACAGATTAATTTCCAAATCAGTAAAAACAGTATTAAAACTTTTAAACTTTTATTTGTTGGGTCGATGAGCCAAAGAAAAGGACTTGCAGATCTTTTTATGGCAATGAAACTCCTTTCCAAAGAACCCGTAAGTCTCTCGATTCTTGGACAACCTTCGATGCCAATGGAATTTTACAAACAAAAATATTCCAATTTCAAATATTTCCCCGCATGCTCCAACAAAATGGTTCGTGAAATAATGAAAGCTCATGATGCTTTGGTGCTACCATCCATTGTAGAGGGTAGAGCACTTGTCCAGCAGGAAGCTCTTTCATGCGGAATACCGATTATTATTACACCTAATACAGGCGGAGAAGATTTAGTGATAAATGGAATAACTGGGCACATCGTGCCTATCCGCTCCCCTGAAAAGATTGCTGAGAAAATAATTGCTCTCATCGAAAGCAAAACTCCAAAAGTTGAAGTCGCTGAGAATTGCCAAAAAAAAGCTAAAGCCTATTTATGGGGTGCTTACGCAAAAAAAATCATTAACTGCAACTTATATGAAGATTAAAGTGCTTGAGACTTCAATTTGCCGATGACTGCCATAAATGCTATTTCGATGAATTTTGAAGTGGATAATAAAAGATATGCTCCCAAGCTTAATGAAGATTATGAAATAATAAAAAAACTAATTTGGATATACTTTATTCTACTTCTTACAGAAGGAGCTTTGCGCAAATGGTTTTTGCCCGGTCTATCTCAAGCATTATTAATTATAAGAGACCCTCTCGTTATATGGATTTATTTTCTAGCTTTTCAGCAAAACATATTCCCTTCTGAAAATAAATACATAAGTTTACTTACAAAAACAACCATTGTTGCATGTTTCACATCCATTATAATCAACCAAACTCACCCGTTCATAATTTTATACGGCATTCATACAAACTATTTACACATTCCACTGGCATTCATAATGGGTCGAATCCTGACAAGAACTGATGTTTTAAATTTCGGAAAAGCATTTTTACTAGGCGGATTTTTTATGACTTGGCTGGTCGCTGAGCAGTTTCAAGCAGAAAGAGATGGAATACTTAATGTAGCAGCTGGTGGCCATGGATTTCAACTCGAAACATCAGGTGGTAAACTGAGAGCATCCGGGACTTTTTCTTTTGTAAGTGGTATTGTATACTATTATTGCTTTGCAGTATCCTTTGTGATTTACGGATTTATTACAAAAGGTGCATTACCTCGTTGGATGGTTTATCTCGGCGCAGGAGCAACTTTGCTTGCAATGGTGACTGCAGGAAGTAGATCTGTAATCGCTGAGTGTCTGCAAGTTGTAGCTTGTTTTGGATTTTTAGCATACATAAAGCCAAATGAATTTGGTAAAATAGCATTTTCACTTTTGGGTTTTATTTTAGTAGGATCTATTCTCTACTCACAAATAGATTTGTTTGAAGAGGGTATAAAATTTTTAGGTTTAAGATTTGAAGAAGCAGCGAATACAGAAGGAAACCCCTTTGAAGCATACTTTATTCGTTACTGGCATATTATTAGAGCACCATATGATCTAACATGGGTTAGTTTCTTTGGACTTGAAGGACTTGGAACTGGAACAAGGGCAGGAGTTGCATTAGCTGCAAAATTAGGAATTTCGACAAAAATCGGTTTCGTTGAAACACCATGGTCACAACCTATCATCGAAAATGGCATACTCATAGGTTGTACATTTTTATTTTGGCGAATATGGATAACAAAATCCCTCTTTGTTGCTTGCATTCAATCAATAAAAAAAGGAAATTATTTACCCATCTTTCTATTTGGTGCATGTGGTCCTGTTTTGTTAACAGGGATGTACGGACAACCGACAACATTAGGTTTTGTTGCGTTTGGTACAGGGTTATGTTTAGCATCTACGAAAACATAGCATATGTGTTTAGTTCATAGATTTTTAAAATAATCTTATTTCTGACCTTACAAGTGATTTCTTACAATTTAGAAACCATAACATTTATCTACAATTAGACAGTTTCAATAAAATAGGAATACTTAACACTTCATTGAGTCTTGAAATAACTAACTGATTAAAAATTTGAATACTCTAAAATTTAAATATAGTTGTTTAATTATTAAAATAAATTCACATATTTAAGTAACACTAAAAAAATAATCTGTATGTGTTTCTGCGGGAATTAATTAAAATATTTCATTAAGAAAAAATATATTTCATTTAATGCGAATTCTACTTGTTACAAATTACAGAAAAGATAAACAGAAAAGCATGATTCGTTTTGGAAATCTGTTAACAAAAGGATCGTCTAATAATAATCTGAAAATTTCTGAAGTTTATCCACAATCTATTACAAGGAAATATTTAACCGGTGGTAAACTTAAGAAATGGGCAGGTTACATCGATAAATACATTTTATTTCAAAAAAAAATTAAATCTGTTCTTACTAGCGGTGTTCACGATTTGATTCACATTATAGACCATTCAAATTCGGTGTATCTGCCAATTTTTTCTCAAATAACCAAAGCTCCGAAATTAATTACATGTCATGATCTAATCGCAATACGCACCGCGTTCGGAGAATTCCCCAATGCACCCCAAACATACCGAACGGGCAAGCATCTGCAAAGGTGGATTTATAAATCGCTCGTTCAGGCAGATTATCATGCCTGTGATTCACTGCAAACCAAGCAGGACCTTAATCGATTGGTCCCTGGCTCAGAATTAAACTCATCCGTTCTTCACCTTGGTACGGAAACCAATGTCCCAACAGCGGAGCAACAAAAAGAAATAACTGATAATCTAATGTTCTGTCCCGGTAAAACCAATTTTTTACTGCATGTGGGAAGTTCAGCCTGGTACAAAAATAGAAAGGCGGTCTTTAAGGCCTTTCGGCACTCATGCGAAAAGTTCTCTAGCCTAGATCTCAAGCTTATACTTGTGGGACCGAAACCCGAGATTGAAGAATTGGATACTGATTTATCCAATTGGTTTCGATCTCATCCGAAATCCCTCATTAACTTGCACAATCTTTCTGAAAACTCTCTAAGTAAACTTTACAAGTATGCAATGGCACTGGTTTGCCCGTCTTATGTTGAAGGATTTGGTTGGCCTCCCCTTGAAGCCGCGGTTCATGGTTGCCCTGTTATTACAACGCGTACTGGTGCAATCTCTGATTTATTGGGTGACTACGCCCATTATGTGGACGCAGATGTGCAGGCGACTATCAACAAAGCTGTCATACAAACACTGGAATCCCAAGATCCAAAAAAAAGTTCCATCTCTTTACCTAACCATGATGATTGTAGAAATGGTTATTATGATCTGTACAATCGGTTGATCAAAATTTGAAATGATCCCAACATTGTCTCATGCTTCTTCTTAACGCACCTCTTCATACCGCAAGAAAAACGAAGCTTTTCCAATTTATGGTGAAAAGTCGTTGGAATCTCCCAACTCTCTATAATTTAGGCTTCAGTCACAGGGTCGCTCTAAAGCCTCTTACCCATGCGTCCATTAGGTGGAAAAAAAAACAGTTAGAACCTGGGATTCGTTTTTTGATCAGCTCACTCGCTCAAAAAATGGATGAGAATAACGATGATGGCTGGTTTTTCGATGTGGGGGCAAATGTCGGGTTGTATGTTTGGGAAGTTAATAAATTGTGCCCAAATCGTAAAATTTTGGCCTTCGAACCAGATCCGGAAAACTTCAAACTTCTTGAAATGACTTTAAAAGAAGCAAACTTGCAAAATTTAGAACTTTGCCCGGATGCCCTAAGCAATAAAACGGCAGAGGTTTCTTTTTCCCAAGACCCCTTGACTTCAGCAACCGGTTGCATAACAGGAAAAGATAAGCCTTGGATCGAGCAATACCTTAATGCTTCCACCAATCAAATTTCTGTAAAAACAAGAACCATGGATACAGAAGAGAGAGATAACAAGTTACCAAGTTTGATTAAAATTGATGTGGAGGGACATGAAGTCGAGGTTTTGGAAGGAGCGGTTAATACCCTCACCAAGAGAAAACCGCTCCTTATTATTGAATCCTTTCCCCCCAAGCAGGAGAGGGTTATTTCTATTCTTAAAGAGCACGGATACGAATTAAGGGACGCCGATCGGTATGGTTTGATTCATTCAAAGACCAACAATTTGTTTGCTTGGCATCCTCAAGGTCCTCTTAAAGAAACGATCATTCAAAAAATTCTCCGTTAATGACAAAGGACAAAAAAGTTCCGATAAGCTTACTTGTTCCCTGCAAGAACGAAGAAGGAAATTTAGAAAAATGCCTAAAATCGGTGCCATGGGTTATGGAAGTCTTCGTGGTTGATTCGAACAGTATCGATCAAACTTCTGCAATTGCAGGTATGCACGGGGCAAAAGTAGTACAATTCGAATACAAGGGAGGATGGCCAAAGAAAAAAAACTGGGCATTAGAAAACCTGCCTTTCTCCAATGAATGGGTATTAATTTTAGATGCGGACGAATGCCTTCCCCCTGAAGCAGAAGAAGAAATTCGAAGTATCGTTACCAACCCTGCAGATAAACCTGTGGGTTACTGGATAAATCGACGATATTTTTTCTTGGGTAAGCCTTTAAAGCATGCATATTTCCCAAATTGGAATCTAAGATTATTTAAACACAAACTTGGTCGATACGAAAAAATAACCGACCTTAACACAGCTAGTGGAGACAATGAGATTCATGAGCATGTAGTTGTCGACGGTCCTACTGGGAAGCTTTCATCAATTATGGATCATCATGCCTTTCCAACCATTGACAGTTTTATGGAGAAACATAATCGATACTCCAACTGGGAAGCCGTTGTTGAAAGTACCGCCCAAGATGTTGAATCTGCCTTGCAGCATAATTCAGTGAAAGGGAAGCGGAAGTTACGAAGGATTTTCAGGAGACTCCCCTTCCGCCCGACACTGCGTTTCCTATATGTTTACCTTTGGCAGGGAGGGATTCTTGATGGATGGCCTGGGTATGTTTTTGCTAGGCTACATGGACAGTATGAATTTTTATCGCAATCTAAAGCTAAGGCTCTCCTGCGATCTAGAAAAATATTTAAAAATTAAACTGTCTTAGAAAGCTTTAGTCCATTGGAGGCGAGTAGTAATTCACCGTGAAAAAATTCAGGTCGAGGCCAGTTTAACGAATCAAAAAGTAGGCATTGCCTAGAACTAGAAATTAATAAGTCTTCACCTCGTACAATTTCTGTTATTTTCATTAAATGATCGTCCACAACTGTGGCGAGTTCGTAAGCTGCGACACCATCTTTTCGCCAAACTAAAAAGTCTGAAAAGTCCGATCCTACTTCCAGAATCACTTCCCCCAATCGTCCATCTACAATTTTAACTTCATCTCCCCAATTAGTTGCAAACCTCCAATTTGTATTTCCAGGAAATTGCTCTCCTTCCCGCTCATTTTTTTGAGTACTTAATTCTTTAGGGAATAAATATTCATCTCCTAATCGGCTTTTAATTCCCGCCGATTTAATTTCACTTCTTGACCGCTCACAAGGGTAAATCATACCCTTTTCTTTTAGTTTAAGTAGTGCATCCATGTATAAATTACTGCGGTAGCTCTGCTCATACGGACCATAGTCACCACCAATTAATGGACCTTCATCCCATGATAGACCTTCTCTTTTTAGATCACGATAACAAGCATCGACAAACTTCTTTTTACACCTTGAAGGATCAAGATCGTCCAGTCTGAGAGCTATTATTCCATTAACCTGACGTGCCCGTTCTACTGCTTTATGGAAGGTCTTCATATTTCCTTCATGCAAGTAACCTGAGGGAGTCGGAGCTAATCTTCCTCTGTACTGATTTTGTGCTTTCTCCTCGCCCATTGTTCGAAAGTAAGATTTAGCTTATGTTGACTACGACGAGAAGACTAATCTTCTCAAAACAAAATTTAGAATGAATTTCAAAGAATTGGGCCTATGTCCACCACTACTAGAAGCAATCGAGGGGATGGGTTATGAAGTACCCACACCGATTCAAGAAATGTCTATCCCTCCTATACTAGAAGGCAGGGATCTCGTTGGGTCAGCCCAAACCGGAACAGGAAAAACAGCTGCTTTTGCTCTCCCTAGCCTTGATCGCCTCAGGAAGCACGGGGAATGCCGCGCACTAGCTTTAGCTCCTACTCGTGAACTAGCCATCCAAATTGAAGAAAACTTCTGTAAATATGGAAAGGGTTTAGATCTGCGGATGGCTCTTTTATATGGAGGGGTAAAATACGGAAAACAGTTGGAACAACTGGGTAACGAACCTGATATCATCGTTGCTACACCTGGACGACTTCTTGATCATTTAAGCCAAGGAAATCTAAACCTTCGGAAAATTGAAATTCTCATCCTTGACGAAGTCGACCGTATGCTCGACATGGGTTTCATTGAGGATGTTACCAAAATTATTCAAAAAACCCCAAAATCGAGGCAAACTCTATTTTTCTCGGCCACTATTCCTGACTCAGTACGAAGACTTTCAGAATGGGCACTCAAAAATCCGGCAGAAGCTAAGATCGATATCAAGATTTCGGCTGCTGATACCGTCAGTCATGCACTTTATCCCGTACCAGCTATTCAAAAATTCGATCTTTTAATTGCCCTACTCAAAAAGATCAAATTCGAAAATCTAATCATTTTCTTTCAAACAAGAAGAGGGACAGACAAGATTAGCAAGTGGTTAACCGAGCATGGAGAAACGGTGAGGGTTCTTCACTCTGACCTTAAACAAAGAGATCGATCCAGTGCATTGGAAGAATTCAAGCATGGGAAAGTGAAGATATTGTGTGCTACAGATGTTGCTTCCAGAGGTTTGGATATTACCAATGTCACCCATGTTATAAATTACGATGTTCCACAACATTCAGAGGATTATGTACATCGCATAGGGAGAACTGGGCGAGCCAGAACGGAAGGAGAAGCTTTTACCTTATGCAAACCTGAAGAGTTGTCCATGGTTGACTCCATTGAAAAACTTTTGGGTAACCCTCTTCCACGAAAATTTGTAGATGACTTTGGATATCGTGAGGAGCGTTCTAGCTTGGCTCCGCCTGCACCTCAAGTTTCAAAGAAAAGAAATCGAGGGTTCGGCAAACAAGTCTCTTTCGGTGGTCGAAGAAAGAGATAAGGTTACTTTTTCGCTTTCAAATGAGCGAGTCTACCTTGATCTAAAAAACAATATCTAACTACTCAGCAGTTTCGAGCGAACTAGGTACAATATCATGTGTAGTCGTAGTTCTGACTCTCTCTACTTTGGTAGGCATATCAAGTATAGTCCTAACCGGAATCGTAATCACTTGAGTACAGGAAGTAAAAAAACTTGCTAAACATAAGATGATTAGAAACTTGCACATCTTTTCTTTAGATACTAAATCGAAGATCTTAGCAACAAACTTTTACCCGTGATAATTATCGACCTTTCTTTTACAAATACAATCGCGTCTATACATAATGCCAATGACGATTTGAATTGGATTCTTTTTCTTCTTCCTTTTATCGCAGCACTGATCGGATGGATGACAAATTATATTGCGGTAAAGATGCTTTTTCACCCAAAAGAACCTTCCAGAATTTTGGGTCTGACTTTCCATGGAATTTTCCCGAAGAGACAAAAAGCTCTCGCTGAAAAGCTCGGCGATCTTGTGGCAGAAGAACTGTTTTCCCTTTCAGATGTTTCTGATAAAATCAAAGAATTTGCAACCAGTGATGATGCCATGGATGAGGTAGGTAAAAGAATCGAGATGACGATTCGCAATAAACTTGTCAAAAGTTTCCCAATGCTTGCCATGTTTCTGAGCGATGAAATGGTGGAAAA
>JAOFOL010000023.1 GCA_028042835.1 Opitutales bacterium
ATTCACATCAAAAACATCTTGATTCGAATTGGAAGAATTTCCGTCCGTTGTATCCAGGGTGAAAGTACCATTCATATCGGCAAAGCCAGTATGGTCAGGAGAAGCACCTTCTTGATCAGTTGTGTCTAAAGAAAAAAGTACACCGGAATCCCCAAAGCCAGTCTGATTATTGTCAGAATTGCTATGATTACCATCCCTAGTGTCCAAACCAAAGAGTCCGGAATCGGCAAAACCTGAATTATCCGGGTTATACACTCCAGATACATTCGAATTGGTTTCCAGGGAGAATAAATCTGAATCTCCAAAACCAGTCTGATTATTATCCTGAGAAAATAAGCTGGGAATAAATGTTGTGAATGCCCAAAGAAAAATTCCCCAGGTGCTTCCTGCCCGCCTGCCGTCCAAGGTCGGGCGTTTAAAATCTCGGCTCATTTGCTTGATCACTTTTGGGTGTCCCAGTGCCAATCAATTATCAGATTATCTAAAATAACGTGCCGTTCGCAAACCGACTGCAGGAGAAGAATCCTCAGGACTGCCATAAAGAAAGAGATCAAAAAGGCTTTGCGGAGACGTATCCCCCATCCCCCCCCCTGAATCTGCAGGAGCAAATTTTTGGCTTCCTCCGGTTGCAGGGTCGTAATTAGGATCACTTGGGTCAGAGCCCGGATCTGCAGCATCCAGTCCCACAAAGGAACCCCCATAAACAGATGCGGAGATTACAGTTTCCCCGCCAGGAGCACCACCCATACTTGTCATCAGTTCTTCAGTCCATTCTGCTACATTTCCAATCACATCACGAACTCCTAGACCATTGACTGGACGGTTACCTGCCGGGCTGGCATTAACATCGTTTACTATATCATCCGGCGTACCCGGGGTAGCATCCGGTCCTTCAGACATAAAAGAAACGACATATTCCTGAGTAAATGTAGGATGAGTTAAAGGAGTTGCATCCCCCCAAGGCCATGCCTTTTGATTAGTACCGCCCGTCGCGAGTTTTTGGAATACCAAGGGATCGGGCAAACGATAACCGGTTGCATTATTATCGATATGAAAGAAGAAGTCAGCACTCGGACCGGTGGGGTTCTCCTGAAATTCAATCTTGGCAGCTGTTTTGAAAACTGAGGTAAGACCGGCATCATATTGATTGTTATTGTTGAAATCAATGTACTCATCAGCTGTATACGCACCATCTCCATTTCCATCGGTGAAATTTTCCCCCGGGTCCCATTTCCCATTCTGATTGGTATCATCGGCTCCTAAAGAAAACATATCACCACTATTGGAGATTTGACCATCTCCGTTAGCATCTCCCTCATACCCTAATTCTGTAGCATCCGTCCAATAAGCAGGCTTAAGCCCCTCTTTTTCAGACCGTGCATTACACCATTTAATTGCCTGCCAAAAAGAAATCCCTGAACGGGGCATATCATCAGGTTCTCCCGAAGGGGCTAGCGGAATGCCGGAGTATCCATTTGCCAAAGCCCACTGGGCAACCTCATTCCATTTTACATTGGTTATTTCATTTTTATCTACATGAACCTTATGAAAAGGATATTCATATGTTGAAATTGTGTCTTCCCATTGCGGAGCTCCGCCTGCTCCTCCAGGGTCATAAGCTTGGACAAAAAGAACATCCATGAACACCTCTTTTAATCCTGCACTCCCACTTCCGGATCCTCCGCCACCACCACCGCCTGAACCATTGTATCCGGATGGCTGATCCCCATAGGTCGCAATCACGCGGATTTTCCCTTTGCTGGTAAGTTGATTATCCCAGTCAGCAGCAGCATTCCAAACAGCAGTTTTGCCGTTTCCTCCCGATACATTTGCATCCACATCCCCGGTTACATCCTGACAACGAATCGGATAGTTAAGCCCACCATCTGGGCTAAACCAAATCTCAACATAGGCTTTCTGCCCTTCATCAAGTTGAAGGTCATACTGTACATCGACGAGTTTTGTTTTATTACCCTCTGTTGTTCGCTGACTGGCAGCGATATTTTCGACCAAGGGTGCTGCGGCAAAGGTAAGATTAGAAATAACGGCTGCAATGCAGATAAATAACATTTTCATAGGAAAAATAAGCGGGCTGTTTTGGGACTTGGATGTATTAGTGCTAATTACAGTTAGCAGTTCTTGAAGTAATATTACATTAGATTAAGGAATTTCTCCAAATGATGTCCATAATTAATTAGGGTTTACAAGAATTAAATAGGTAGTTGCCAAAATAAACTGATTATGTTGAAAGAAGATAGTTGCCCGGATGGCGGAATTGGTAGACGCGCTGGATTCAAAATTTTAGATTAGCGCACTAGATGTAGCGTAGGTCCCGCATAAACACTGGACACTATGAAAAACCCATACTACATCAAGACTATGAACCACACACCACCTATGCGCAAATTAGGCGCTAAATCCCGAGTAGGAACACGCATATATAAAAAAACTGCGGATGGTGTTTTCTTTTACCGACCAACGGTAGATGGAAAGCAGCATTATTTTCCTCTCGGATATGATAAACGAAAGGCACTTGATCTTGCTGACAAGATTCGTGCAGCCAAAACGCTCTACCCAATTAAAGAGGTAATTGAGATGTATCATAAAAAGCGTTTTCAGGAAGAAAAGGATCCGACTCCGAAAGTCTCGGAAGTCGAAAAGCGATTAAGTGAGCATCATGTAGCCCTGGGGATAAATAAGAAAACAGTAAAAGATTATATGGATGCACTGAAACGAATCATTCGAGTAGTAACGAATGAAAAGGATGTCGATGATTTCGACTGCGGGGAATTAAATGAGAGCTTTATAAATGGATATAAAATGCTCGCACTCGCAGGGCTCAGCGATGAGGGCAAAATCCAATCTCGAAAGCGGACAATCAATACAAAGCTTCGATCTGCCAAAGCTATATTTAATCATAGAATCTATGATGGGTTTTGCATAGATTTCAATGAATCTTTGCAGGAAACTGATTTCTTCAAGAAGCTGGGCAAGCAGTATAAACTACCACCCATGAAATTAATTCAGAATACCTTCGACCTTTGGCATTCGACCAACGGCGATGTCCATACGCTGATGGGCGTATCCCTGATTTTTGGATTGCGTCGGAATGAAATATTCCATGCTCGACGGGACTGGTTTAGTTTTGAGGGTGAAAAGGCTCGGGTAAATGTAGAAGCGGAGAAAAGGTTTAAGCCGAAGGGTGGACATGAAGGGCATTCGATGGGAAATAAGGCCCTAGCCAAACGAATTCTTAATAAAGCGTCGGGTGATGATTATTTAATTAATAATCGTGCGGATAATGGACGCCCTGTTTACAGCGAAGCTTTAGAGCTTTTGAGAGATATCGGATGGGATAGACCTAGTCCCTTGCATGAACTGCGAAAATTATTTGGTAGTTTTGTATCAACGACCGAGAGTTTATATACCTCCCAGAAATGGTGTAGGCATGCAGATTCTAAGACTACGAGCGAAAGCTACAGTGATTTGATCGAGGATAAAAAAGTTATATCTCGCTGGGTTGCCTAGCGGGTTTCAGGAACGAGAATGACTCCATCCTGAACGCCTCAAACTTTTGGAAACTTTAGCTTTTTCAACCTACATTGACGAATTCCGTGGGACTTAAACCCTACCCGGCGACACATCAAAAGCTTTGACAACCCCAATAATATTGGCGAATTATGCAAAGCATGTATTCACTAAGGCAGATACTAATCCTTTTATTTGGAGTGGTAATCTCTTTGCAGGCGGTTCCCCCTGTCCTCAATTATGCAGGTCAGGTAGCGGTCAATGGCGAAGCCTTTGAAGGCAATGGCTTGTTCAAGTTCGCCTTGGTCAATTCGGATGAGAACGCGACCTATTGGAGCAATGACGGGACGAGTGTGAATGGATCGGAACCTAAGGCTTCCGTATCAGTTCCCGTAAACGGAGGATTATATTCGATCCTCTTGGGCAACACCGCCCAGCAAGGCATGGGGGAGATTGATCCTGCGGTGTTTGCTCAGCATACCGATGCCAAGTTGCGGGTATGGTTTAGCGATGGGGTCAATGGGTTTCAGCAGTTAAGCCCTGACCGTCCTTTTGCATCGGTGCCTTATGCGTTTACGGCGGGGACTGCGCAGACGGCAGGTTCAGCTACCATTGCGGATGGCTCGATTAATAAGTCAATGCTTGGGAGTGATGTGATTGCTGACCTGAACAAGACTGTAACCATTACCCGTGACATGCTGCCTCAGGATGTACGGGACGACTTAAATAAAACGATTACGATTACCAGGAATATGTTGCCTGCAGATGTATTGAGTGACCTGAATCGCACCATATCAAAATCCATGTTAGGAAGTGATGTACTTGCCGACTTAAACAAGTCCTCCACAACCCCTTCGCCCATTACTTTATCGATGCTTGCCCCTGAAGTGACCGCCAAGTTGGATCAGAATGGATCAGGAGGAAATACCACTGTCATTAATCCACCCGTTGTTGGAAGTACTCTTGCATTACCTTACGGACAAAATGCTCCTGCGGGGTATTCACTTTATCAGCGGGGGGAGGCTAAGGCGTTGGTTTGGGAAGAGAAGGCTCCTGTGAGTGTGGCGAGGTATGCTTATGATGGAGTGGAGGTTTTGGGCGGTAAAATTTATTTTATAGGGGGTCATAATGGGGCAGGATCTAAAAATATTGCAGAGAGATATGAATCTGCGACTAATTCATGGGAATCTCTCAATTCCATGTCAGTAGCTAGGCATGGAGTTGCATCTGCCGTACTTAATGGGAAATTTTACGCAATCGGAGGTTTAAATGGCTCGAATAATTTGTCTAGTGTTGTAATATATGATCCATCGACAGAAAGTTGGTCGGCAGGAGTTGCTCTACCAAGTGCAGTAAGTCACGCAAGTGCAATGACAGTTAACGGGAAGATTTATTTAATTGGCGGTAAAAATGCATCTAACCAAAAAATTGATCAAGTTCTATGCTTTGATCCATCTTCAAATCAATGGTCTACTAAAGCAAATATGCCGACCGCAAGAGAATCGATGAAACTTGTTTGGTTTGAGGATCGGATTTGGGCAATCGGAGGAAAGGACGACGGAAACTACTTAAATACAGTAGAAAGCTACCTCCCGAATTCGGATTCATGGCAAACGGAAGCTTACCTATTAATAAATAGATTCCATCAAGTATCTTGGGTAGCAAATGGTAGAATCTATACGGGCGGTGGCTATAATGGTACATCCTATCTAGATTCGGTTGAGGTTTATGATCCAGCAACCAAACAATGGTCGAATGCGGGTAGTTTGCCTGGAAGTAAATATGTAACAGGCACCGTCGTCCTCAACAATACAGTATATGTAATCGCAGGATCAACCGCATCAGGCGTCTACTCCAACAAAGTCTACGCCGCCGACCTGAACGCCTCCGTGGAAGGCGTCTACGACTTGTACCGCAGGGACGGCAATGCTTCCGCGGGTACGCCCCTCGTTCAGGCGGAAGTGGCGGATGGATCAGTGACGGGGAGTAAGATGGCAAATAATACGATTACCACCACTCAGCTCAACGAGCAGATTCTTAAGTATCTGAAACCTGAGATTAGCCAACAGCCTCAAACCTTTTCCGTTCTAGCAGGCAGTAATACATCCTTTTCCGTTACCGCCGAAGGCAAATACCTGAGTTACCAATGGAAAAAGGATGGCAGTAATGTGACTGGCGAAACTAATGCCACCCTTAAAATCACCGATGCCAATGCCACCCAACACGACGGAAATTATTCCGTGGTGGTGAGTAATGAATTTGGAAATGTTGAATCAAATGCTTCCGAATTTCTAGTCATCAATCAAAATAGAATTACTCAGGGATTGGTTGGTTGGTGGCCATTGGACGGAAACGCATCTGATATGTCAGGTAATGGAAATGATGGTATAATTAAGGGAGCGATTCCTGAAATGGATCGTAGAGGTGTTTCAGGAAAAGCTTATTATTTGGACGGAGTTGATGACGAAATTACACTTGGAAACAGTTCAATTCTTAATCCTACCAACACAATGACTTTGTCTGTTTGGTTCAAGATTGAATCTTGGAAGCGTAGTCCAATAATTGAAAGATATAATACAGATTCTGGTCAAAAAGCTTACATATTGGATGCTCCACGAGTCAACACGAGGGTTTTAAGATTTAGAGCATTTGTGGCAAATAATTCTCAGCATACAGAAATTAGTAGCTCGCAGCTCCAACTAGATACCTTTTACAATGCGTCTGCAACCTATGATTCAAATAATGAATCATGTTTGTTTTTAAACGGCGTTTTGCAAAGCAGACAAAATGTTTCTGCTCAAATTCAGTCAACTACAAGTGAAACTACACTAGGCGGTTATGTATTTTCCCAACAAAATTATTTCCATGGCACAATCGACGATGTCCGCATCTACGACCGTGCCTTATCCGCCGAAGAAGTGCAGGCTCTGTACAACTTGGGGCAGTAGTCCCACATGAATCTCCGCACCAACATATACCTTTCTAAATGCTATCGTAATCTGGACATAAAAGCTATTCTATTAACTCTGTTTGTCATTTGGTAGGGATGGAAATTGTAGGTATCTTTTTGGGGAATTTGGACGCTTGGGCGGGCTCACAAGTCATACCGCAGAGGGTATGTTTCTGAATGGAAAAAGACTCATAAGACTGGTAGAAAGTTTTATAAACATGATGACCCCATTAGTTTTTGGACTCACATCATTGCGGAAAGCGTAATAGGAGTTGGAATAATTGTATTATGCCTTTACTGCTTAAGCTTGCCTCCTAATGAAGGTCTTCCACAAAAGGGTCCAGTATTTCCTCTAAGGTAATTCTATACTGCAAACCACTACGACAAGTGGTGTTCAAGACTAAGCCCCTACCATCCTCCAACCCTTTGAACCTCGGGCCCCACCTATCCATCTCCAGCGGATTCCGCGAGATGGGTATATTTTGCTAAGTCGATCTTGTTTATAAAATTAGTGTAAGCTTATAATGGGCGAATCCCATGTTGGTTTTTCTGTGTTTTTGCTCATCCTAGTAGGATAAGTCTTGGGGCGTTTATTTAGCTACACTACGGGGTGTCATATGTGTCATTGAGTTAGTGGCAAATTATATCGGACTGATAACCGTAACACAAATCAGCGGATGCTCAGGCATCCGCCTCTGCCATGCACATAATCCTGAACATATCTGTCCAAGTGACGAAGGAGAACATCATGGGACTTGTCCGTTCTGCGATAGATAAACTTTAATTGAACAGAGTAAGAAAGGTAAGCCCGGTAGTCGCCAATGTAATAATAGAGGTGACCATTATGCGAATGATACTTAGGCATTGATTGTCGATAAGCATACTTACAAATCGCAAGTGTAGTCAGTTCAGATCAATAATGGGTGATTCTATTAGAGAATCTGCTTCATTGAAGCGTAAGGACTTTAGTGAAACTTATACGAATAGTGAATGTCTGAACCAGTAAAAGTAAGAAAGCCAATCCTTTTCACCAAGTCTCGACCCTACCAGGTCAAGACAAAGGTCTTGCCTAGCAAGGCGAACCATAAGAAAAAAATTTATGGCAAAGAAAAAGGAAGAAGTTTCTGATGAATTTAAGTCAGATATATACGAGCATTACCAAAACAGCGTCTCATTGTATATGCTTTTGAGAATGGAAGCAGAGAGAGTTAAGCGAGAGATTAAAATAAATGCAGAGGAACATGATCCAAAGAGGATGCGTAGAGATTTGCATGATGCAAACATGGTGCAAATGTTCAGCAGTAGACTTATCGCCAATCTTGCTGAAATAACAAGAAAATCCTATGAGACTAAGAAAGTTCTTGGTACTACAGTAAAGACTCTTTCCGAACAGGACATAGCCTAATCGATACATAAGAAGCTTTATAGCATTAACACTCTACACGATCTGCCACCAGGAATTGTGTTTCGTGCTAGGCTACCTTTTTTCTGAACAAATGATCGATAATCGTTGAGACTGAATAGTTATCCTATTAAGTTGGCTTGACGAGGGGTGGGAGGTTTGGTTTGGTTTAGCTATATGAAAACTGTGCTACTTTCACTGATTCTTTCTTTTCCGCTCTTGTTAAACGGGGACGATGAACCTATCGATTATGATCGTTTGGAAAAACGCGAAGTAAATGGTGAGGTATTACTTTTTATCGTTGATAGTAAGAATCCTTTTACCGGTACAACCACCACTTTAAGGTACGAGAATGGGCAGAAGCGGGGTGCATTGGGTTTCAAGGCCGGAAAGCAGGATGGGCTAGCGACTAGTTGGTACAAGAATGGACAGAAAAAAGATGAAGGTTACATGACTGATGCAAAATACTCTGGGTCATATAAAAGTTGGTATGAAAACGGACAGAAAAAGTCAGAAAAAAATTTTAAGGACGGTGAGTGGGAGGGGCTTAGAACTACATGGCACGAGAATGGGCAAAAAAAGTCGGAATCAAACTTCAAGGAAGGAAAGCCGGATGGACTTATGACTTGGTGGTATGAAAACGGACAGAAACATTCAGAAAGGAACTATAAAGAAGGCAAGCCCGATGGAGTTCATATTTCTTATGATAAAACGGGGAAAGAAACCTTCAGAAGCTCATACTTCCAAGGAATCTTGAAGTCCCTGGTTAAATCTCCTTGAAAACCTCCATCCACCTATCCCGCTTCAACGGTTACCGCGAGTTGGGAATGTACGACGAATCAATCAACCAAGACGATGTGTGGACATACGAAGTCATCAAAGCGAAGTATCTGACCTATCGGGATGCCAAGGAATGGGAGGTTTCGAAGGTAAGCAGAGGATAGGCTTTCTTAAAAGAATGAAATTATTAATCAAAATTACTTTCGTATTTTCAGTACTTTTTGTATTTTGGGTTGTCAGTATTGACGGAGTCATTGAGGAATTTCGAATCGGAAAAGTGGGGAATGTGCTGAGTTTTTTATTTTATTGGTGGCCGATAGGATTTTGTGTGGGATTACTATTTGGAGGGTTTTTCCATTTTTTATCAAAATGGATACTCATTCAAAGTGAGGTGATTTTAAGAAGGTTTTTTTTGTTTTTCTTGTATGCAGTAGTTTTGTTTAAAATATTTTCCAGAGGTATGATTACAGATCGAACGGAGGCGATAATTACCGTTTGCATAATAATCATTATTGCCGTGTTCCATTATGGGATTAACTGGATCTTTCCTTCCAAGAAACAAACTATCTAATTAACCCCATGAACCTCCGCACCCACCTCTCCCGCTCCAACGGCTACCGCGAGTTGGGAATGTATGACGAATCAATCCTGGAACTAGAAGAAATTTAGGGCGAGGATCGGTGGCATCCATCAGTCGTGGAAGCAAGGTACAAAACCTACCGTGACGCCAAAGAATGGGAACTGGCAATGACGATGGCAAAAGTGTTGGCTAATGGAATGCCCGACAGGTTGGAGTGGTTGAATAATCAGGCGGATGCGATGACTGAGTGCGGTGATACCGCAGGAGCTTTGCAGTTGCTTAAAGACGCTTCTAAGCGGTTTGAAGAGGACGGGAAATACCTACTAGCGGTTGGTCGTCAGTATGCCCTCTTGTGTGAGATTGAGGAAGCCAAGAAGTATGTTAAGCGGGCAATTAAAGCGGACAGTTCTCTCAAGGCTGACTTTCTCGATGATCCTGCGTTTGATCCGGTGTGGGAGAGTTTTTGAGTGGGACTATCTGAGCGCCTCTTAGGGCGAGGGTCAAGGGGGGAGCTGTTTTACTCCTAGGCAGCTCCTTCATCTGTCAGGTGACGATCTGCCGCCATTCTTTTTTAGAAGCTTGGCAAGCTCTTCATGCCCCCTGTCTTCAGCTAGATCCAGTGCAGTCTGGCCATCCCTCTTACGTCCAATATTCACATCGGCGCCTTTGCTCAACAAAAGCTCCGCAGCTTCGATTTGGCCTCTAGTGGCGGCTCGCTGAAGGGGTGTTTCTCCATCTCTGCCGTTTTGGGAATTAATATTGGCTCCTTCCGCAATCTCTTTTTCAATAAGCTCCAAATTACCAGCTTCTGCGGCTTCATGCAGGATATCCTGTCCACACCCAACCATGAGCAGACTAACAAACAGAGCAAATAACATAGCTTTTATCATTTCACTATCCAAGCGCCTCTTTGGGCGAGGGTCAAGGGTTAGGGGGTTGTCAGGGGGTTAGTCTTTGACGCGTTTATCATCCTTGTAGGATTCGCGACGTTCTACAGTCCCGTCCATGTTGTAGAAAGTCGCAAACCCGTTTCTTTTGCCGTCCTTGAAATTTATTTCCTCTTTCTTTTGTCCGTTCTCGTACCAAGAAGTCCTAAACCCGTCAGTCAATTTGCCGTCCTTCCAGATAGTTTCCGACTTCTTCTGTTCGTTCTCGTACCATTCTGTCCAAGTACCGTTCGACTTGCCCTCCTCGAAGTTCATTTCAGACGCCTTTTGCCCGTTCTTGTACCATTTTGTCCACAATCCGTGCGGTTTGCCTTCCTTATAGGACATTTCAGACCCGATCAGACCGTTCTTGTGGAGCGTGGCATAACCGGTGTAGGGATTATTAGTACCGAGAAGATAGGTGACCCCGTCTCGATCTTGTAATTCCGACCAGTCGACGGCTGCTTCGATTTCGGTTTTTTCTTCGTCCTCAACCGGTTGCTTAATTGAATGTTGCATAATATCATCGACGAGGGAGTCGATTCCATTGATGAGTTCGTCTAGAGACTTCTCTGGGAGATCGACCGACATCGCCTCCGGTAACAACTCCTCCTTTACACTGAATTCTTTTACAGACTTCTTTGGGAGATCGACCTCACCGTCAATGTAAGATTTGCGAATCACTTCCGTACCATCTGCGTCGTACCAAACTATAACACCATCGCCGTCCTGCACATTGGTCACGGGACACTTCTCGCCATTGGGCTTCCATGTAACGGCAGACATGAGCTTGTCGTCCTTGTAGTTTGTTTCTCCCTTCTTCTGACCGTTCTCGTTCCACTCCGTCCAAAGCCCGTCCCTCTTGCCGTCCTTGAAATTTCTTTCCCTCTCCTTCTGCCCGTTCTTATACCACTTCGTGCAAAGCCCGTCCACATCATCTTCCTTCATGTTTGATTCAAACACCTTCTGTCCATTCTCTTGCCAATTCGTCCAAAGCCCGTTCAGTTGGCCGTCCTTCCAGTTTGATTCAGACTCCTTCTGCCCGTTCTCGTACCACACCGTCCAAAGCCCGTCCGGCTTGCCGTCTCTGAAGTGATTCTCCTCCTGCTTCTGTCCGTTCCAGTACCACTTAGTCAAAAGCCCATCCAACTTGCCGTCTTTGATTTTTACTTCCTGCTGCTTCTGCCCGTCCTCGTACCAAAAAGTCGAAAGGTCGTCAGGCTTGCCCTCTACATATATCACATCGGCTTTCATTTGTCCGTTTTCGTGCCACTCAAGCGAGATCCCGTGTCTCCTTCCTCTCCAGTAACTAAATAATTCTTTAACCTGCCCACTATCATACATTTTTTTTATAAAACCCGAATAAGGCTGTTTCTCGTTGGGTGCATAAACAAGTTTTTCGCCTTCTTCTCCCCGTTCTTGAATTTTATTCCTATCAATCGCTTCGCCTATTTCTTTGTCTAAATATTCAGCATCATCCATGTGGAATAGCCCGCACCCAACCATCAACAGACTAGCAAAGAGAGCGAATAGTGTAACTTTCATCTCCCCGATCCAATCGCCTCTTTGGGCGAGTGTCAAGGGTTTGAGATTCCCTGCCTTCAGGTATTGGCGGACTTGCTCAAGAGTAAATGCCCCATAGGTCTTGCCTTCTTTGTGGATGTGGATCTGGACCTTGTAATTTTAGAAGACGGATAGTTGTAGAGTCAACGGATGAGATTTATAACTTAATAATATGTAAAAATAGGTATAAAAATATACATGTTTGACCACTTCTTCAAAGGGTTGTACACAAATTTAATGACAAGCCAATTTCGTCCTAAAGTTCCAACTCCTACTGATGACTCAATCTTTGAAAAGCTAAAGGGTGAGAGCGGTTGGTACGAACAGGCCAAAATTAAAGGCCAAAGGTTAATTATTGCAGATGGAATCGCGTATGATGACAATGGCCAAGAATTTGAAGGTGATACTAAGCAAACTCTTGGATCAGTGGTCAACCGCCTTAATCACCTTTATGGGGAAAGCATTTACGATGTCGTGTATATTGACCAAGGGCAAAACGAAGGAAAAGTTGCGTTGATCGACATTCCTTCTCTCGATGCCTGTTACAGTCATCGGCACATGGTCGTCAAGGCCTTCAATCCATGTGCTGCCGGAAACGAGGAGCAAATAAAACATGATCTTTTTGCTCTTCCTTCTATTGAACAGTCAAACGAAGGGCCTAAAGGGGAATTTTGGAAAGCAATTAAGGATATTGTTGATTCCGGAAAGGATCTCCCCTTCTGCGGCGTGGTCCTGAAAAATTCGGAACACAGGTTTGACCGATCTGAAGAAGGTAATGAAAAAGACAGGTGGTGGGCGGTTGAATTATGAGAACAAAAAATTATCACTGCCAATTATAATTTAAAAGACCAACTCTGATGGGCACCCCTTATTTAATTTGTCATGATAACCTTTACAATGACTTCCATGATTATGTGAAAACCTTTGGTTTCGATTTTGCTGAAAAAGAAATGGAACGAAGGTTGAAAACTGCTAGGTTAGAGGTCGAACTTCGAAAGCTCGAAAGCTCGTAGCGCTTAGGGTTTTACTTTTTGCAAAGTTAAAAACTTTGCTAATCCTGTATCTCTGTATTTATGGATTTACCAATTATCGATTTGTATTCAACTACTTAAGTACACTATGTTAGGTTTTTACCTGAAAGTTGCAGGTTTTAGGTCGGAGGGTGGATTTGTACCTATGGTTTTATTGTGCCTTAAGTACCTGATTATCAGTAATTAACAACTGTTGGGTCAGGGCAGTGACTCAAAACCCGTGTCGTAAGTCGTTGATATTCAAGAGCTCTATGGTTTTATGGTTTTATATATTATAAAAATTTTATATATATATATATTATATAGGCCCTGGGGGGTCCCCCCACGCTCCCCCGGCACGGACGGTTGGATAAACCATAAACCATAAAACCATATTATTTCCATAAGTTCATGCATATTAGGGCTTTATGAATATAGTTCCTCGGATATCGAAATTTCGCGATACCACAGAACCTGAAATAATACCTATTTACAGCGTTTTAATAAGTTCTACTAAAACGCTTGGCCACGAGAGCACCTCGCTCTTGGTGTACAGGACTACAACGAATCCATTATCGAAGTCAGCCAGCACATGCGTATGTGTGACCTCTGACTCTTCGCTCACTTCTTTTTCTTCCTTGAGAAGCTACGATTTTTCGATTTTGAGACTACTCTGAGATTCTTTCGACGATTATCTGCGGTATTTCTATTCTTGTGATCGACATCCTTGCCGTCACCTTTCCTTGCTTTACCGGCTTTGACCATCTTGCTTCGAGCTGAGTTCCTTTGAGCCCGTCTCTTCTTCTGCTTTGTCCTGCAGCTATTACGATGTCCATGGCTTTGATAAAAAAAGAGGCCCGGCAAGAACCGGACCTCTTAATACATATTAATAACCACACACCATATGAGGATACCAAATGTACTCTTTCGTATTATCCAACTGAATACTTAGGTCAATCGCATTCGATTGGCTAGCAACTATCATATATTCTCTGCGTTTACTATTTGTAGCCGCATCTCTCCATACCCTAAAAGCTCTGTAATCCAATACAGTGAAGAGTGAAAGGCGGTGCGGTTAGCTCAGGCAGGATTTTAAGATCCTATGGGGTGGAGAGAGTTGGGATTGAGTGTTCATTCCCGCAACTCTTCTCTGACAATAACGATTAATAACCACACACCAAGAAAAATCATTCGACCAACTCATCAATGTCCCAACGGAGCCAACCAAAAACATATCTCCAAGCAAGCGTTGGAAGCCTGTTCCTCATCATCATCTCGTTGAACTCGTCAAAGACAGTGTAACCTCTCAAGGATTCAACATTCATCAAGAACGCTACGGTCTCGATAAGCACAAAAACTTGTTTGGTATCATCAAACTCGAACGCGAAGATCACAGCAACGGTACCTTCCGTAATGTCATTGGTATTCGTAACAGTCACAATCAAGACTTCTCTGCCCAACTTGTTGGCGGTGCAAATGTCATGGTCTGTGACAATCTCATGTTCTCTGGTGAATTCAGTGACAAAAGAAAGCACACAACTAATATCATGCGTGATCTACCCGAAATCGTTTACTCTCTAACCAATGATGTCGTTGGCTCTTATGGTAATCAAAAATGTCGCTACAATGGATACCGAGCAACATCTCTAGAAAAAGAAGATGTCGCAGATATTATGTACGACGCTACTCGTAACGACTTCGCTATAGCCGGTGGCCAATATAACAAAGTAATCAACGAATACGAAAATCCGCAGCATGATGAATTCGAACCTGGTAATGCCTGGTCTCTATTCAATGCGTTTACCGAAATATATAAAGGATACAACGGTGCTGATGTTCGCAAAAGCATTAATCTACACAATGTATTCGATCGTCACTGCAATGATGCAATCGAGCATGAAATGACAAGCTATGCACCTAATCAACTATCATTAGCCATCGCTGAGTGAATATAGGTTACGCCCTTAAGATCCTCCGTAACCGTAAAAAATATACACCTACAGAGATCTCAGAAGCTAACCGCACTGTCGAAATAATGAACTCGATGCGAATCTGCCCAAAGTGCAATTCACGCATCATCTACTATAACCAATATCAACTCGGGGGATGTTTCCCCTGCTTACAATGGAAAACAATACAACCACACACCAAATCACATGGTCTGTAGGTAATTCAAAACTACCAAAACGAATCATACACCTCAGTCTACCGTCGGGTCACACTTGTCCCGCCGCCGACCGATGCTCATCCAAAGCACATATGATCACAGGTAAAATTACCGACGGACCAAATTGTGAATTCAGATGCTATAGTGCCATGCAAGAGGCAATCTATACGCATCTTCGTAATCAACGCTGGAATACTTTGTTCCGACTCAAAGGTGAGTCACGCAAAAAGATGTTCCAACTACTATCAGCATCGCTCAAGCGTAAGCATGACGCGTACATTGCTAATCACGGGCAAAGGCCTATCATCCGTGCTCATGTCGGTGGTGACTTCTTCAATAAGTCCTACTTCCTGGCATGGATGGATCTCGCTCGTTCGTTCAGTCCAACATGGTTCTATGCATACACCAAACGCATCGACCTATGGCTTGAGCACAAAGACCAAATACCATCAAACTTCGAACTTAATGCATCGTTCGGTGGTAAATATGACAATCTGATTGAGCCTAACAATCTCAAGTCAGCTCGCGTCGTCTACAGTATCGAAGAAGCAGAAAGACTTGGTCTTGAGCTCGATAAAGACGACTCCCATGCATACACCCGCGGACCGAGCTTCGCTCAATTGATTCATGGCTGTCAACCAGCCAAGTCAAAAGCAAGCAAAGCACTCGCACAACTCAAACACACCAATGGCTGGACAGGATATAATAAGGGTTTTACCAAACTGCCGTTAAATAAATTAAAAGCCCCAGCTTAATTTAACCAAAATACCAATTATTCATCTAAGGACCTCGGTACTATCACAGTATCGGGGTCTTTTTTTATCCCGAGTCATTGAAGATAAAAGTATCAGTAGCAAGCTCGCTCCGCTTGACAGAATCCTCCACTGCCTCATATCTTGTGTCGTCAAACAACTGAGGGTAAGGGACGATTACGAAAGCCCTTGATCCATACGCCTTCGACTGGATTCTGAATCCAGTGCGTAAAAGTACGCAAATCCTTATTGTGCATGTAGTTGCCAAAGTCGAAATTGACATCGGCGACTAATTTGTGACCGTCTTCGCTCGCACTACCCCCCACATCCCCCGGGGTACCACTATCACTACCACTCGCAGTCGCCTATCAATCACAGAAATAAAAAAGTATCTTTTTGAAGGCCCACCCCAACCGGTGGTAGGTGGGGTACTAAAAATGTACTCTATTTTTAAATGAGGACGACTTCTTCTACCTCTAGGCCGAACTTATCAAGAATTGGGTTTCTTTTCTTCTTCCCCATATCCGATCGAAAAACATTCTGACACCGACTGTTTTGGTGGAAATGCTACAGCGCCTTCGCTCCAGATTTCCGTATTCTTTTCATCAAATTCGAAATGAACTTTAATCAAAACATCCGAACACATTTCATTTTCGAGAGCACATAATCGAATCTGAGCAATCAAGTCCTCCGCGATCTGTTTTGCTTGAATACTTACTGACTCAAGCATGTCGTTTTCCACCAATTTCTGCTTATCTAACTAATCTTTCATTTTACTTTTACCGTTGCAAATTAGTTGCAAACCGCCATGTATAGTATTGAATAACACTGCTTCACATATGTCAAGCGGCTGACTTTCAACACTTTGCCCGGATGGCGGAATTGGTAGACGCGCTGGATTCAAAATCCAGTTCCCGCGAGGGAGTGAGGGTTCGACCCCCTCTCCGGGTACCACTCTTTTTTTATTTTCCCAGTGTAATGAAAACTATGCAGGTATCCATCCGCAGAGGGCGCGAGTCCGACATGCCCGCCTTACGGGACATTCTTAATCATTATATCCTTAATTCGGTCGTAACCTTCGAAATGGTGGAGCTATCCCTGGAAAACCGCAAAACCTGGTTCACCCAGTTTTCGGAAACGGGTCGATATCAACTATTTGTAGCCGAAGAAAAAGGATTCGTTGTCGGATATGCCGCAAGTTTGCGCTTCCACCAGCGTCCGGCCTATGCCCCTTCGGTCATGAGCAGTATCTATCTCCATCCGCAACATACAGGAAAGGGAATCGGAGAAAGGATATATACCGAGCTGATGGAAAACATGAAACTCGCCGAGGATGTGCACCGGGTGTACGGACTGGTGGTACTTCCCAACCCCGGGTCCGAAAAACTCCATGAAAAACTGGGCTTTCAGGTGGCCGGTGTGCTCAATGAGGGCGGTTATAAATTTGGTGAGTATCATGATGTCCGTATGTACGAACATCGCCTGGGGAAGTAACCCACTCTGTGATCACAAATACTGCTGACTCTCAATCCATGTGACTAGGGAGAGGATGCAAAGAAGAGCCCCTCCCGCCAGAATCCATGGGAACGGGCCATGCGGTTTTTCCATGAATTCAAAACTGCATTCCTCACAGTTCATCTCCTTCCCTTTTCTTTTGGAATCGCAAAAGGGACATGCATCATGACCATGGGAATTTCCCAGACGAAGCAGAAAGACAAAGAGAAAAGGACAAAAGAGTAGAAACCAGACAAGACTTACTAAGTTCATATTGCTAAAATTCTACCCGGAAGCCTTTTCAGAAAAGCTATACCGCAAATAAACAAATAGCCCCTGAGACAATAACATCGCGACAAAGACCCCACTCATAGCGGCGGCTACCCGTAGACCGACCTGCTCCCGATGCTCCAGGTTACTCATCGTACAAATGAGGCTAAGTATAACAGCCATACCTCCACCCACCGCAGCGTAACTACGAGCACTATCGCAAATTTGACAAAACTCACGATTGGGAAGTGGTTTTTGGACGCAGGCCAGTAGAGCCTTGGGAAGATAAACTAGAAATTGTTTACGGTGCGTACACAAGAGGCCGAAACATGTAGTGCCCACCACAATAATAATTTCAGGAGGATGAATGAGATTCAAAAGATTCCCTCCAGCGAGTACAAATCCAGCGAGTACGGTCGTAAAAAAACCGATTATCCCAAGAATGCGGAGAATTGAGTCTGTTAGATCGAAGCTGCTTTCATTTTCATTCATAAGTAAATTTGCTTATGAATAACATTAATGCAAATTATTTAAATATTAATTTAGATACACCATATCTAAAACTAAATTTCGATGGCGAAACTAATTTCATATATAAAATTCAGCTGGGTAGTAAATCGCTGACTAGATCACGCTCTTCAGCAAGCTCACTGACAGAAGCATCAATTTTTTCACGGGCAAAGTCATTGATGGGTAAGTCCTGAACAATTTCCCAGTTTTGGCCATCCGAACGAATAGGGAAAGAAGTAATCAAACCTTCCTTGGTGTCATAACTGCCGTCAGATGCCACACAAACACTATTCCAATTTCCTTCCGGAGTGGGTGTGGTGAGAGATTTGACTGTGTCTATGGCGGCATTGGCTGCCGAAGCAGCTGAAGATGCACCCCTAGCCTGTATGATGGCAGCTCCACGCTGCTGAACAGTCGGAATAAAGTCCACATGAGCCCAAGTATCATCTGAGATTACTTCAGAGGCGGGAGCCCCACCAATTTTAGAGTTGTAATAATCGGGGTATTGGGTGGCGGAATGGTTTCCCCAAATTGTGACGTTGGAAACTTCAGACACCTGCCGATTGGCCTTAGCTGCAAGTTGAGCTGCAGCACGGTTTTCGTCCAGCCGGGTCATTGCAAACCAACGGTCACGCGGGATACCAGGGGCATTATTCATCGCAATCAAGCAATTAGTGTTACATGGATTACCTACAACCAATACTCGCACATCAGATGCTGCATTTGCCTCGATCGCTTTACCCTGTCCAGTGAAAATCTTTCCGTTGATGCCAAGTAGATCTCCTCTTTCCATACCGGCTTTTCTTGGTACACTACCTACAAGCAAGGACCAGTTAACATCAGAAAACCCTTCATTGAGGTCTGAAGTCGGACGAATGTCCTTAAGCAATGGAAAGGCGCAATCATCAAGTTCCATGCATACGCCTTCGAGAGCTTTCATGCCAGGTTCAATCTCAATGAGATTCAAGGCAACCGGTTGGTCAGGTCCAAAAAGACCACCGGATGCAATACGAAAAAGTAAAGAGTAACCGATTTGACCGGCAGCTCCGGTTACAGCTACACGAATAGGTGCTTTATCATTCATAAGTAGTTACAAGTTGGGGGAAAAAGGTGAATACAAAAATTAGTTAATTAAAACGCGACTTATCAATTACCTCGGCGGCTCGCCGAAGGCAAGCCTCAGTCGTTGACCAGTCGATACAACCGTCCGTAATTGAAACTCCATATTCCAGCTGATCAACAGGGCGAGGAAATGCTTGATTCCCTGCCTTCAAATGGCTCTCTATCATAACAGCATGGATACATTCAGCTCCATCTTCGATCTGCCCGAGTACATCATCTAGAACATCCGGTTGCATGGAGGGATCCTTCGAACTGTTCGCATGGCTACAATCGATCATGATCGAAGTTGGAGCTTTCACAGTCTCCAGTCCGATTTTTGCCATATCCACATTTCCGGATGTATAGTTGGGTCCTCCAGCGCCACCTCTTAATATAAGTTGGCAATCAGGGTTCCCACCTGTGGTGACAGCGGAGGCTTGTCCATCTTCGGTGATACCCAAAAAGGTCTGACTTTTTGTGGCGGCAATTATGCCGTTAACTGCAGCCTTAAGGTCACCACTTGTTGCATTCTTGAAGCCAACAGGCATGGACAAACCTGACGCCATTTGGCGATGCGTCTGTGATTCTGAAGTACGGGCACCGATAGCGGCCCAACAAAGAGAGTCTGCTAAATACTGAGGGGTAATAGGGTCAAGTAATTCTGTAGCGGTAGGGATACCTAAATCCAGAACCTCGCCGAGGAAAGTACGTGCAATCCGTAAGCCTTTAGGAATATCACAAGTTCCATTCATTTGAGGATCCATGATAAGTCCTT
Source organism: Opitutales bacterium (assembly GCA_028042835.1). Lineage (GTDB taxonomy): Bacteria > Verrucomicrobiota > Verrucomicrobiia > Opitutales > Seribacteraceae > Seribacter. Next base: position 19,809 of record JAOFOL010000023.1, read on the forward strand.
TCCACCCAACTGTTGTGCGCGGTTTTTCAAAATAAACTCGCATGACTAGAAGCAAGCGATCTTTTACCTCATCGGATAAAGCAGCAAAACGTTCTGCATATTCCCGACAAGCTTTAAGGTCGTGAATGGAACATGGACCGACCACGGCAAGCAATCGCTTATCCTCGCCATGAATGATAGAATGAAGATCATCTCTTGTTTTACGAACAAGGCTTTTTTGATCTGCGTTACGGGGAATTTCTTCACATAATTCCACCGGTTTAGGTAGAGCTACGGAGTTGGTAATTCTTAAGTTTGTTACATTGTGCACTCGTATGAACATAGAAGGGAAGCTTGCATGAACAAGCTAAAGTTTTACGAATAGAAAAATATGCATGATTTTTTTTACAAACGACCTGCACCAACGATCATCAGAACGACCGGTGAAGATGCAGAGGATTACTTACAAAGCCAATGGACGATTGACCTAAAAAAACTTCCTGAGCAAGAAGTCCGTTTTGGACTTCGATTAAACTCTAAAGGGAAAATACTAGCTGGCGCTTACATACTCCGCTTAACTAAGGAAGAATTCCTTATCTTATCAGAAGGATTAGCTGCCGAGGAATTAATTTCATTGATGGAAGAAAATGTGGTGGCTGATGAAGTCGAATTTTCCAATGAATCCGAATCCTGGGACTATTTTTGCACTCGAGTGAAGGACCCTAAAAGTTTTATCGCCAAGTGTGGAAAATCTTTCGATTCATCGGGACAGATCGTTAAATTTGAAGATTCTATCTTCTTTATCGACGAAAGATACGAGGGGAGCACATTGTCTTCAATACATAAAAAATCAGATACAAGTCACCCTGCCTGGACAAACGAACTACAAGAAATAAATAAGGATGAATATAATTTCCTGCGAATCAAAAACCACTGCTTTGACATTCCAATGGAGATTGGTCCTGAGGAATTACCTCAAGAGGCGGGTCTGGAAATAAAATCTGTCGATTTCGATAAGGGTTGCTATCTTGGACAAGAAGTCATGGCCCGACTCCACTCTATGGGACAAGTCCAACGTCACATAACTGTAGTCGAGTGGTTACCTGAATCAGGAACGCCTCCCACCCTTCCGATGAATGTGGTGTTTAATGACAAAAGCATCGGTTCATTAAAATCTCTTGTGGGGGATGGAGAAACTTGGATCGGGGTGGCAAAGATTCACCAAAAAGGAATGGTTCAACTTGGGACAGAAGGTTTAGACCTCGAAGATAAAAACTTTGGAAAGATTAGAAAATATGAATCATAAAGAAATTACACAGGTAGCTGGAATTTTTAAAAATTTAGGAGCCAACCAAGAACAGGCAACGACCATGGCAAGGCAATTAATCAAGCGCGCAGAACAACTCGCCAAAGAAAATAATTCCTCCAATATTAAGGAATTACAAACGCTTTTAGATACCGCAATTTGTGGAGCACAAGGAATCCTAAAACCCACTAAAAAAGCCGATTCTGAGTAAAAAAACCAATAAACCGCTAAAAAATCGCGTTTTTTGCAGAAAATGTTTGACCAAGTCGCAGAAAATGCAGAGCTAAAAGCTTGAACAACTCAAACAATCATATTCCAAACAAAAGGAACCCAACATGAATAAAGGACAACTAATCGAAGCCGTACAAAAAAAACTAGGCAAGGACACTACCAAGGCAGCAGCAGACGCAGCACTTAATGCTGTGATTGATTGCGTAACCAAGGCAGTTAAGAAAGAGCCTGTTCAAATCATTGGCTTTGGTACCTTTTCCGTGGTTAAGCGTGCGGCCCGTAAAGGAGTGAATCCCCAAACCGGTGAAAAAATTAAGATTAAGGCTTCCAAGTCTGTGAAGTTCAAGCCAGGTGCTAAATTAAAGGCTGCAATCTGATTTGCTTCTAATATACCCCTTTTAAATAAACCCGTGGGCAACCACGGGTTTTTTTTAACACATGCAAAATTTAGAATTCATAGAATTATTCAAGCAAAACAAACAAAACGGTTCATTTAGTTTTGCACCAGGTAGAATTGAATTCTTAGGTAATCATTTAGATTACAATGGAGGTGATGTCTTGGGCATGGCTGTAAATGCTGGTGTATATTGCCTAGGGGTGCCGACTGATGATAATACAATCTCTTTGTTCAGTGAAAATATAGGAGGAAGCAGATGGCTAGGATCCGTGGATGGATTCACAAAACAATCCGGCAATTTCTCTTGGACGAATTACTGTCTGGGTGTAGTAAAGGAACTTCAAAATCAGAACCTTGCTCCAAAGAATGGGTTCCATTTGCTTTTCTCTTCGGATTTACCCACTTCAGTGGGACTGAGTTCAAGCGCTGCTCTAGAACTAGCCACTGCCCACACGCTACTCCAATTAGCCGGAAACACAGTCGAGCGAGACCAATTGGCAAATATATGCCGAAAAGCAGAAAACGACTTTGTAGGTATGCCCTGCGGCATTCTAGACCAAGGTACCTCGGCCTTTGGAAAAAAGAATAATTTAGTATGTATTGATTGTGACCAAAACAAGTTCTCGAACCTTGCCCTTCCCCCCGATACAGAAGTCTGGATTTTCAACACTAGAATTAAACACGATTTAGTTGATTCTCTTTACTCAACTAGACACAAAGAGTGCCAGGAAGTACTCAATATCGTTCAAAGTAAGTTCCCCGAGATCAATCTTCTTACCGAATGCAACCCTAGCATGCTGGATGCAACCGAAATACCGGAGAACCTAAAAAAGCGTGGCTTACATGTCATCGAGGAACAGAACCGGGTGAGAGCGTTCAAGGAGGGACTTGAAAGTAACTTGAATCTTGCCGTTCTTGGATCATACTTAGCGGACTCTCATGCTAGTTCATCAGATAAGTTTGAAAACAGCTGCTCCGAGCTAGACTTTCTAGCAGATCAACTAAATTCCCATAAATCAGTACTAGGAGCCCGACTCACTGGTGGTGGATTTGGTGGAGCAGTTATGGCTTGGACTCGTGACTCTTTTTCTGAAAACGAAGCTGTTACGATTACCGAAAACTACAAAAATCATTTCAAACAACAAATCGACTTTCACCAGTTTAGAGCATCTGATGGTGTCCGTACAGCACACCTGTACGATGAAAATCCGTTTGATACTATTCGTTAAAAAAATCCTGAAATAAGGATAAAAAACCTTCTCGGTCCTCTACATGTACATCATGACCAGCTTGCGGCAGGGTCTTTATTTTGGATTGTGGAAAAAAAGTATGGATTTCTTCTATATGCTCACTTCTTACATAACCAGACTTTCCTCCTCTAATAAAGAGAGAAGCTCCCTCATAACGCTCCCCATCCTTTAATGGATTTGATGATAAAAACTGAATTGAATTCTTTAATCCTTTCAAATCAGGAAGCCAGGCAAGAATTCCGTCTTTCACCTCCAAATTAGTAAGTAGAAACTGGCGAAATGCCCAATTTGGAATTTGTTCACTTAAGATAAGGTCTGCTTCCTTACGGTTTGATATCTTAGCAATATTCAGTTCAAGCAAGGCAGTCAAAGTCGGTAGATGGTGCTCCGGCGGGTAATCCCGAGGTGCGATATCTACGATAGCAAGTTTTTCAATGGCAGCAGGTGAATCGCAGGCTATTCGCATGGCAACTTTACCACCTAAACTATGACCGCAGATTGAAAAACTTTCAACACCTCGCCTTCTTAAATTAGATGATATACATTCAGCGATCGTCTTCACTGTACAAACTCCTAGATGTGGAGACTTACCATGGCTCGGGAGGTCAAAGCTCAGCGTGTGAAACTCCTCCGAAACAATTTTGGTTATAGAACGCCAGTTTCTAGAGGAACCAAGCAATCCATGAAGAAATACAATCTTGGGGTTATCTGAATTTCCTCGTTCTTCAAAAAAAAGATTGTTTGTCACTCTAAAATAATTCCAATTGAGATGGATCCTGAATTTTTACTTGGGTAGTCTTAACTCGTTTATTTTCCCCACTAGAAGTTTCTCCGACAGGAGGTTTTTCTTCATTAGGAATTTTCTCTTCGAGCATATTATTATGATGAGGAGGTTCGGTAGTCTGTGAGGGACCATTCTCTAGCCCACTCAATATTTCTTTTGCTCGACGAACCACCTTATCAGGGAGTCCGGCAAGTCTTGCTACCTGAATACCAAATGATCTTTCAGACGCCCCAGGGGTGACTTGCCGAACGAAAATAATCTCATCATTCCACTCCTTCACCGCGACCGCGAAATTATTTAGACGAGGAAGACTTTGAGAAAGTTGAGTTAATTCATGGTAATGGGTGGCAAAAAGAGTTTTCGGACCCGCATCCCCATTTCCATGAAGGTGCTCTACAACGGACCAGGCTATACTTAAGCCGTCGTAAGTACTGGTACCGCGCCCTATTTCGTCTAATACAATAAGACTATTAGCTGTACAATTATTCAGTATATTTGCGGTCTCGTTCATTTCCACCATGAAAGTCGAGTTTCCTCTGGCCAATTCATCACCAGCTCCAACTCGGGAAAAAATCCGATCGACCACCCCCATCCTGCAGGATTTAGCAGGCACAGCAGATCCGACCTGGGCCATTAATGCGATGATTGCAACCTGCCGAATAAAGGTAGATTTACCTGCCATGTTGGGACCTGTGATCAAAGCGATCTGTTTTCCTACGGAAGACAATAGACAGTCATTCGGAACAAAAGCATGAGTTCCGGCTAGGCCTAAACTTTCCTTTTTTAGAACCACTTCAACCACTGGGTGCCTACCCTGTTCTATATCAAGAACCGAAGAATCTTCCAAGAATTCAGGCATACAATATCCTCTCTCTCTTGATATCTTACCCCATGATGAAAAGAGGTCAATCTCAGCAAGCACTTGGGCTACCTCTAGCAAATCATTGGCATGATCCAGCGTCTTATTTACAACGCCAATAAATAGAGCCTGCTCAGAGGAAACGGCTGTTTCTTCCGCATGCAGGATTTCTTTCTCCTTCTCTCGAAGTTCCTCGGTGTAAAATCGTTCTGCATTAGTCATCGTTTGCTTTCGGATGTAATGCTCGGGAACCAAGTGCAAGTTTACTTTAGTTACCTCTATAAAATAGCCGAAGGCACCGTTGTATTTAACCTTTAGATTGGAAATTCCAGTTTTTTGACGCTCACTTGTCTCCAGCTCCGTAATCCACCTTTTCCCTCCCGTGGCCAATTCTCTAAGTTTATCGAAGTCTTCATCAAATCCCTCGCGTATCACTGCACCGCTGTGCCCTTTTACATCGACCTTGATTTCAGCGGGCAACTCTTCTTCAATCGCCTTTTCCAAGAGGTCTCTTAATGAATCAAAAGTATTAATATTTAAAGCTAATCCCTGAATTGCCAGAGCCTCCCCACCTTCCAATTGCAAAGATTCCTTAACCAAGGGCAGACCACGTAACATGGTACGAACGCCTCCTATTTCACGGGGCCTAGCCATACGATTTTGTAATCTACCAAGAATCCTCTCAATATCACTTCCTGTCTTTAAAATCTCGGCTATCTGATTGACTAACTTAGGGCGCACGGAAAATTCAGAAACGCATGCCTGTCTACGAAAAATCTCCTTAAGATCTCTTTCAGGAGCACCCAGATATCGTTCCAATAAGCGAGATCCTGCTGAAGATGAAGTTTCATCCATAACATCCAATAAAGAACCACTTCTGGTATGACTACTCGTTTTAAATACTTCGAGGTTTCGCTGAGTAGCAGGATCCAAAAGTAAAATATTCCCTCCCCGCCATTCTTCAAGTGTTCGAAGGTTCCCTGGTTTTCCTTTTAAAACGTCTTCGGCATAGACTAAAACGGCCCCAGCTGGACCAAGACCTTTATGATCAACCGTAATACCAAAACCTTCGAGATTCATTACTCCCAAAGACTCCATGACTTCACGGGCACCGGAACGTTGCTCAAAATCAAAGTCAGGGCGGTCCGTTCGCGTAACATCACTCCACAAACGATTCAAATCCTCTGTAAATCTACCTTTATCAACTAAGTTGGAAATTTTCTTGTCCCAACTTTCAGGCAAGAGAATTTCCTTTGGGTTTATTCCACTTATTGCGGAAAGAAAATCGTAGGGTTCTGTAAAGCATCCTAATTTGAATTGCCCTGTCGATAAATCTAACCAAGAGGCAACTAATTCCTTTTTTTCCATAGACACAGCCAAAAGAAAATGATTTGAAGTTGCATCTAATTGACGGTCCTCAAGCACTGTTCCCGGAGTAAGAATACGGGTAATTCCACGCTTAACGAGTTTACCTGTTTGAGCAGTCTCTAACTGATCACATATCGCAACCTTATGGCCAAGATTCAGTAATTTAGTTAAATATCCTTCGGCAGCATGAAAGGGAATGCCAGCCATAGGCATATCATGCCTTTTTGTAAGCGTGATTCCGAGCAATGCGGCCCCACGCTCAGCATCGACTTCAAACATTTCATAGAAATCTCCAAGGCGAAAAAGTAACAGAGTATCATCTTCAAGGCTCTCACGAGCCTCACGATACTGTTTCATCATGGGTGTTTCTCCTGTAGATTTTTTACTCATTCAAAACCAAAGATGGAAAAGACAACCCAGAGTTGCGTCAAGGGAATGTAATTCCCAAAGACCCTAGAAGTTCATCCCCATCCCGAGCTCAAACAAATGTGAATTAACACTATCGAACCCGACCAATGCAGAACCGTCGTTTTCAGGAATGCCCGCTAGCCTATATCCTAGAAACAGGCTCAACCGCTCAGAAAATGAATAATCTAAGAGTAAGGAGAGTTCGTAACAAAAGCCTGAGTCGGAAAGAAGGTCCAAGGAATTGATAGAAGGGATATTGAGAGAGTGGCTAACAGATGAATATCCAAGACCAAATGATGCTTCAAAGGAAAGTTTATGATTAAGGGGGATCGCAATTCCCAGATTACCCGTAAAAGATAAGGATTCTACATCACCGTCAGCATGAAGTCCAAAACCCAAAAAGTTTGAGCTTGAAAATTCTTGATGTGTATATCCAAAACGAGCAGACATCGTCCAGTTTTCAATTCGACGCCCGACCACAACTCCAACTCCACTACCCACATCTCCTTTGAAAGTATCCCCTGCCTTGAGTTTAGAGTCGAAAGGTGCCTGAATAATAAAAAATGGACGTAAAAAACTTCCACCTTTGAGTTCCTCCGTAGTAGGTTGAACAACTATAGATATATCACTTACTTCATCCACAAATTGATGCGATGAGTTGGATTCACGCTTCTCATCTTTAGGTCGAAATGGACCTGGCAGTGCGTCGAATGATGCTTGAGGAGATGCTTCTACATCATCGGGGGTAGAGCTCTCGCTTTCTTGGTAGATGGATTTATTCTCAGGGGCAGGAGAAATATTTTCACGATACAGAGGAGTACTTTGAGTTGGTCTGGGTTGAATAACCTGGACTGGCTCAGTACCTGTCAATTCAGCCATTTTTTTTGATAATTCAATGGCTCGAAGTTCCATTCTCCTAAAGTACTCATCACGATCAACATTCCCTCGTTGCGCATGAGACAGGGAAAAAGCGAAGCCAAATAATAAGGGATAGATTAAAAAGATATTACGATTCATATTCAAAGTTTATATTTCTAAAAACCAAGTTGGATTCCATAACTTTCCAAAGTCTTTGAAGATTTCGTGAAAATCAATTCGCGAAGTATTATGTTCTTTTCCTCTTCGGTAAAAATGGTCGAACTTTTAATAAAATTCGAGACTTTAACAGCAGAATCTAAAGAAGAAATCGTGGAAGCTGCCCTTTGGATTTGAAAAATCTCGGGAGAGACAGTCTCCTGTGAGTTATAATCGGTGACTATACTCCAACCAGCTGTATCACTTACGCTTCCTTGCCAAAGCATCCACTTAGAGAATTCTTTTATGAAAACATAAGAAAAGTAATCATTCCCGGTCCAGAACCACCCTAGGTATTCACTCCAACACCAAGTGGCTCCGTATAAAAGATCACTAGGAACATGAACATAAACCCAACCCATTTTCTCGATAAAAATCCAATTGTCCTCTGATTCATTTAAATAACCGAAATTATCATAATATCTCCAACCAGTGAGCTGAGGGGATCGGGTAACATTAATTCTTACTTTAGCAGAAGATGATAAATTACCATCGGTTACTTCATAAGAGAAGGTAACCGGTCCGATAAACCCGACAGGAGGAGTAAACAAAAAATCTGTAGATGTTGATGAAAAAGTTCCACTTGTAGAGGGAGGTAATGAAGAATTCCAATCAAAGTTTGCCACTCTGTCTTCGCTTAATGTGGAGTCTAGGGACCAGCTTTTTAAAGTAAGAGTTTCTTGGCTAGGATCATCAGGGAAAGAACTGTCGTTAAGAAGGAAATTAACACTCATTGGCTGCCCATTCTCCAATAAGTAATCGTATTCATCAGGAACAGCAGTGGGTGGATCATTAACTGGAGTGACCAGAATTTGAATAGGTTGAACAATATAATCATAGGACGCATTGACTTCGTAAATCTGAAGGTTAAAAAAATCTGTTCCAAAGAAATCTTGGTTTGGTTTGTAGGTATAATGTTTGGCAGAAATTTCCTCCAACACACCGTCCTGAGAATCCTTTATGAGAACAAAGGTAAAAGAATCATTCTCTGCGTCCGATCCATTAAAATCATCAAAATGAATGTCGAGCAAACCATCTTCCAACATTTCAAAAGTCGTGGTTGCAAGTACGGGTGCTTCATTCAGATCCTCAACATATACATAAAGATTTCTTATTGTAGCGTTATACTCGCCGTCGCTCAACGCCACAGATAATTCATAAAGATTGTTCGTACCTAAATCATTAGGCATTTCAAAATCCGGAACATTCTCGGGTTTAAAGGTGAGGATTCCTGAAGTATGATTAAGGTCGAAGAGATGTGCATCAGATGTCAGATTGTCGTCAGCACCCAATATACTAAAGAAAGTAACATTTAGGTCGTCTGTGGCATTTAAATCGATGACAAAAGGTTCATTTTCATTAACCGTAATTGGACTTGTGGGAGTGAATGGAGGCGAGGTCCATACAGGTGGAAATTCATTTACATTCTCAATGTGCACTGAAACCGATAGTTCCTCGGTGTTAATTGCATCGGATGCAGTAAAATTGGTGTCAGATATTTGTAAATTAAAATGATAAACATTATCCTTGTTTGCGTCGTGAGGTGCTTCAAAGTCAGGTATCAAAGGAGCGAATTTGACGGAATTATTTTCAATCTTAAACAGATTAGCATCCTCACCACTAACTACCTCTATTTTGATAACACCACCATCTGGATCAGTAAAATTCAAATCAACGACAACTTCAGAATCCTCGGGTAGAAATATAGATTGCTTGCCATGCAAATTTTGGTTCCCAATGATCGGTATGTTGTCATTTAAATTAGTCACTCTTACGGTTAAATTTTCCTGCACAGGATATTCTCCGTCTGAAATCTCAACGGTTATTTCATAATCATTTCCATTACCTGATGCCAAAGGAAGTTCGTAGTCTGGAATAATGCGAAAATTTAAGATACCACTCGATGAAAGTTTAAAATAAGTTTCGTCTAGCCCACCTGCTAATTTATATTCAATTGATTGATCATCGGAATCAAAAATCGGAATCTGCCCGACAATTAACGATCCCTCTGGATGTTCAATCACTGTAGAAGTAAAAGATGGTGCATCATTAACTGGATTAACCTTAACTTTTATTAAAACATCCCCAACACGGTTCAATTTGTCGGTGGCACGTAGAGTAAAATTATCATCACCGGAATAGTTAGAATCCGGATTATATTGGAGAGTCAGACTAGCATCAGTAATGACTACATTGCCGTAAAACGGATCGCTTGATAAACTCCAAGATAATGGGCCCTGCCCCACCTCATATGTCGAATTTAGATCGGTAGAGTTAAAATCAACAATCAAACTGCCCTCTTCGCTTACTGAAAACATATCTCCACCTGGAGAAACATAAAACTCTGGAGAACCGTCCATGACAAAGACATTGATATAGTAGTCTAGATATGCAGGCCCCGATACAAAACCTGCACCATCATCTTCCACTCGAATGACCATGGTATAATTATTATCTGAATCAGAATCCAACGGGGTTTCCGCATCGGGCGGAGCTTTAAAAGTAAGATCTCCACTTTCATTCAAATCAAAGAAGTCTCCGTCGTGACTATCTAATATTTTATATGTAAATTCTTGCTTGGGATTATCATCCTCATCAGCGAATTCAAATGTGAAAATATTTAGTGCGTTTTCATAAACTTGATGCTGAGAAACTAGGTTGGTAATTTCTGGAGGATCGTTGACATCGATTACACTAAGAAGGATGCTTGAAGTAGCCGTTGCATTTCCATCAACCGAGATCGAAGTTACGCCGACCTTAATCTCATATTGATTAATTCCGATATAATCGGATGGGGATTCATGGTTGGGTGAATTACGAAACCATAAATTAGGTGAATACTTAGGTCGAAATTCAAAAATGGACGCGTCATTACCGCCGAGAACCTCAAAACGAAAATCTTCAAGATCTTCATCTATATTAGCCCAACTTGCAGATGAAATCGAACTTGTACTTGTTCGAGCAACTTCAGTTGATGAGGAAAACAAACCAACCCCATTATTTATAAACAAATCTACACTCACATCACTTGCAGAAACTGTAACCAAGTCTAAACTGCCATCTCCTTGTACATCTCCAAATTCAATGGAGGAAACAACTGAACCAGTGTCAAAAATTTCAGGGGTATCGAATGATAAAGAAGCTGTACCATTCTGTAGAAGCACTCCAAATTTGGTCGGTTTTGAAAAACAAACAACGACATCGAGTTTATCGTCGTTATCTAAGTGGTCACACAAGATACGAAAGGCCGTTGCACCAGTTTCCTGATAGAGGACAACCGGATCAGCAAACCTGCCAAAACCATCATTTAGGCAATAATAGAATGAATCACCAGACACGAATAAAACATCCTGATCCCCATCCTGATCTATATCACCAGTTGAACTATCGATAGGATTATAAACCTTATCATGGTTTTGTAGTACATATTTTTTTGGAGAGAAAGCGTAAGATTGATTAGCTCCCAAGTTCTCAAACCATGAGATTTCGCTACTCCCCTTTCCTATTATCAAAACATCTATATCTCCGTCTTGGTCAAGATCATCGAGATTCATTGAAATTGGTTCATCTACTGAACCAGTAGAACTGATGTTGCTGGTCGTTCCTCCGTTTACAATGTCTGCGAAACCTGAACCCGTCCACCCCCATGCATAAATGGCGTCCAAGGATGTTGAGATGGCAATAATGTCCATAAATCCATCTTCATCGATATCGGCAAGATCTATATGATCCACATCGCCGGTAAAAACTGTATTCGAGCCAGAAAAATTACCTGATCCATTATTGAGAAATAAATCAATTCCGGAAACATTGCCTTTGCTTAAAACAACAACATCATCCAATCCATCCCGATTGAAATCGGCCGACTTTAGGCTGTAAGGTGAGATCCCGTCAGCAGAAGTTGCAACAGTGTAAGAGGAACTGAACGAGGGGGTTGCACCAGATTGATTCGTTACAAATTTAACATCCGAACCATCCACCACATAAAAGATATCTAATTTGGAATTGTTATTATCCTGATCAATAAATTCAAACTTTTGAACAAAGGATTGGTTCTCGGGAATGGTTAACTTTAGAGTACTGGAATCACTTAAAACAGGAGCATCATTAACATTCAATACCTGAATTTTAAAGACCTGAGAAATAGTGCTTTGCAATGAATTCGATAAGGAAATCTCAACCTCATATGAGTTATCATTATTGGTATCTGCTGGTTTTTCGAAATCAGGAGAAACTTGAAAAGATAATTCTCCGGTTGCATCATTAAGGGAGAAAAGTCCGGCATCATCTCCTCCTATAGCTTCAAAAGCTATCGTTCCTTGGCCTTCTGGGTCATAAACATAATCAAAAAGATTGGGAATTGCTAATGCATTGTTTTCATTAATTGATAGCGTGTAGGATTGGGATGAATTAAATTCCGGCAACTCATCCTCATTCGTGATCATCACCAAAATATTTTGTAAGGTACTCTGGGCAGGCGATCCGTTGTCTGTAGCATTTACCTCCAAGTGAAAACCAACTTGGTAACCCTGATTCCCAAAAACACCATTCTGTGGAATAGTACTTAAAGTTCCCCCTAAACCCCCTAAATTCAGGGGTGACTCGTAGTCAATAGGAGCAGCTAATCGAATGACTCCGGTAACCGAATCAAAGATAAAAGGACTGAGTTCTTGCTGTACCGAAAAGCCAGAACTTGTAACATTTAGATCGTTAAGTAAACGAACATTGTAAGATATGTTATCTCCTTCTGAATCTGTTGCATTAGCATCATAGACTACGGTTGAGTTTTCAGATAAATTTATTTTTACAAACTTTTTAGCAGGAAATTCATTGAAAGGGTCGTTGTGAATTTCATCCAAGTAGTTGGTAAAAACTGGCGCATCATTAATATTTCGTACCTGTATACGAATGGGGAAATCTGTGTAGATTGTATCATCATCGGTTGCTGAA
>JAOFOL010000024.1 GCA_028042835.1 Opitutales bacterium
GCCAAGCTATTAATGAAACCTTGCAATTTTTTGGTTATGGATGAACCGACCAATCACTTGGACATTAAAAGTAAGGAAGTTTTACAAGAGGCTCTTAACCTCTTCGAAGGAACCGCTCTTATTGTCAGCCATGACCGTTCGTTTTTAGATGGTGTGGTAACTAAGGTTTTGGAGATTTCTACAAATAAAGCTCGTATGTTGACCTGTAATGTAACCGAGTATATGGAAAGACTGGAAGTTGAAAACGCATGATTAGTTTTTAGGATTATGGCCAAGCTTCATTTCTATTATTCTTCGATGAATGCAGGTAAATCAACCACCCTGCTTCAGGCGAATTATAATTATGGAGAACGGGGAATGAGAACCTTACTATTCACCGCAGCAGTTGACGACCGAGCGGGAAGGGGTGTGATCAGTTCGCGTATCGGTATTGAGACTCAAGCAATTGCTTTTGAGAAAAATGATGATTTAAGAAAGATCGTGCAGGGAGAGCATTACGATAATCCAATTGGATGTGTTCTTATTGATGAGGCTCAGTTTCTGACGCGGAAGCAGGTCAGAGAATTAACGAGCTTAGTTGATAAAGATGGGATTCCAGTTCTGGCTTATGGATTACGAACTGATTTCTTGGGGGAGACATTTGAGGGTAGCCAGTACTTGCTCGCTTGGGCAGACGAGATTCGAGAGATTAAGGCGATTTGTGATTGTGGTAAGAAGGCCACAATGAATGCCCGCGTAAATGAATCTGGTGAAATTGAAAGAACCGGGGAACAGATCGAAATCGGAGGGAATGAGAGATATGTATCCCTTTGTCGCAAGTGTTTTTTTGCAGGAAAACTTTGAAGATTTTAAATTTTATTTTAAAAATTTTAGAACCAAGACACCTCCAACCAGAAGGGTTCCAAAAAGGAGAGCCAATAAATTAAAATGTTTATCAATTTTTTCTTTCATGGGTTCACCAAATTTTGCCATTAAAAAAGCAACCAGGAAAAAGCGGGCCGAACGACTGATTGCTGAGGCTAAAATAAAAGGTAGGAGTGCCATGCCTAACACGCCACTGGCGACTGTAAAAATCTTATATGGAATAGGGGAAAATCCCGCAAGAAATACCAATGGCCAACCCCACTCCTCATACCACGATTGCAATCGGTGAAATTTTTCGGGGGTAAAACCCGGAATATATTTAAAAAATGTACCCGACAATTCATCCCATGCAAATGCCCCAATTGCATACCCTGCTAATCCACCTAATACAGATGCAACCGAGCAGATCAGGGCAAATTTAAATGCTTTTTTCATTTTACCCAGGCAAAGTGGAATAAGCAGCACATCGGGAGGAATGGGGAAGAAACTAGCCTCCGCAAATGAAAGTAAACCAAGCCAAAGACCAGAAAGTTTCTTTTCTGCCAGGGAAAGCGTCCAATTATAAATGCGACGGAGTGGGTTGTTGGGAGTCGGTGTTTGTTTCATGTGAGTAGCTTAGGAGTAAACCGATGGCTTAAGGGTGGCGAGGTAGGGGAGTTGTCGATAACGGCCGGCATAGTCGAGTCCATATCCGACCACAAATTCGTCAGGGATATTGAAACCTGACCAGTCTGCCTGAAAATCATTTTGTCGTCTTTCTGGTTTGTCCAGAAAAACACAAGTTTTCAGAGATGCCGGTTCTTTTTTTACTACTTCATTGTAAACTTTTTTCATGGTGTTACCGGTGTCCAAGATATCATCAACTAGCAATACATGTTTATCTTTAACATCAGATTTTAAAGTTCCCAGTATCCGGGGAGCAGTTTCAGGATTTGTCGAGTTTCCATAACTTGAAACCCGAATACAATCGAGATGGAGAGGGACATTGAGATTACGAATCAGGTCAGCGGTGAAAACAATCGCACCATCTAAAAGCGTGATGAGAAGAATATCTCTTTCACAATCCTGGTAATGTACATCTATTTCTTGGGCTACTTCTTGGTTACGGGAGGCGATCTGCTCTGCAGAAAGAACGATTTTTTCAAGATCTGGTTTCATGGTAGTTGGCTAGTGAGAAGATTAATGCTTGCTTGAGATGAAGCTGCATACTCTCCTCCAAACAGATTAAAGTGGTTTAACTCGTGATAAAGGTTGTACAATGTTTTCCTGGAACTAAATCCTTGGTGCAGGGGGAACTCCTCTTCATAAGATTGATAAAAAGAAGAACTGAAACCACCAAACATGTAGGTGAAGGCTAGATCAGTTTCCCGGTCGCCATAGTAGCTTGCCGGATCGAATATGAAAGGGTTATCTTCTTTGTCCTGACTGGCATTCCCTCCCCAAAGGTCTCCGTGTAAAAGAGATGGTGACGGGAAGTATTCTCTAAAAAAGTAATCAAGATTGGAGAGCAGATCATAGATTTTTTCGAATGTTTTACCCTTTTGCGCGGCTAAGGCAAATTGATGGCGTAACCTATGTTCCCGATAAAAATCAACCCAATCATGTGATTTAGGATTTGGCTGTGGGGTAGCGCCGATGCAGTTATCTTGTGCCCAACCGAAAAATGGCTGTGTGATCTTATGCAGTTTTGCAAGTTGCTTACCCATTTCTTTTTGGGCTCTTGGTGTTGAGCTTCCTTCTTCAAGGAATTCCAAAATCAGGAATGATTCGGTCTCGCTTTTTCCAAATGCAATGACCTCGGGCACCCGGATCGTATTTGTATCTTTAATTTCTTTAAGAGCTTTCGCTTCAGCTTTAAAAAAAGAATAAAAATCCAGGTCGTTTTGCTTACAAAAAAAAGTTCTGCCATCGCTTGCCTCCAATCTTTGACTACGGTTTATTGAACCGCCCGTTAACTTGGAAGAATGTAAGACTTTAAAATCCTTGCCTGTCGCGGTACCAATGGCGCCTTCAATAGTTCGGTCGGTAGACATGTATAGACAATAAATTTTTTACAGTTTATTTTAACTTTTCTTTGATTTCTTCAAGTAAATTTACGCAACCATTTTCGAGTAAATCCAAAACTTTTTCAAATCCAGATGGTCCCCCATAGTAAGGATCGGGCACTTCTGAATCCTCTGAACTCACAAATTTGCAGAACGGGATAATTTTTTTTGCCTGCTCAGCAGATGGTGCAACTTTGGTCAATTCAGAGAAATTAAAATTATCCATGGTAATAAGCATATCAGCCTGTGTGAAATCCTGACGATTAACTTTTCTTGCAGAGCCTTCGATTGAAAGATTTCTCGCATTCGCTGCGCTTCTCATGCGCGAATCAGGCGGGTTTCCCTCATGGGTTGAGATAGTACCGGCCGAATCGATCGTAATCTTTTCATCTAATCCCTGGCCTTTAACCAATTTCCGAAAGGTGGCCTCGGCGGCTGGTGATCGACAGATATTTCCCCAACATACAAATAAGACATGCATAATATTTCTTAATGGCATTACCTTCATTAGAAGACAATGGATAAATAAGATGGTAGGGGTGTTCTTGACATTTGAGCTCGAATTTAGGTAAATAATACACCTATGTCATCTACTCTTACCATCCTTGGTTGCGGATATGTCGGTTCCGAACTTGCTAAATCAGCTTTGCAAAAAGGCTGGACAGTTTCAGCTCTTACCCGGAATCAAGAAACGGGAGAGAACCTTGAACGAATGGGAGTCAAACAGGTGGTTGTCTCGTATTTGAATAATGATGAATGGCATAGCCACTTAGACCCGAATCAAGATTATGTGGTTAATTGTGTCGGGGCGGCGTCACCTACAACTGAAGGTTATGTTAATTCTTATTTAGAAGGCCAGAAATCAGCTATGAAATGGTCTGAGGGTGGAAATATAAATACTTTTATTTTTACAAGTAGTTGCTCTGTATACCCGCAGACTGGACGTAAATTAGTGGATGAAACCTCATCCTGTGCTGGTGTTTCAGATAAAGGTGGACTTTTACTCGCGGCGGAGGGAATTTCTTTCCCTCCACCTCAAACAATAAAAAGAAGTTTTATTTTAAGATTAGCCGGGATCTACGGCCCTGAACGCCATCTTCTTTTGAAAAAAGTGAAACAGGGCATTGAGATGGATGGTAATGCAGAGAGGATTCTGAACCTTATTCATCGTGATGATGCAGTTGAGGCGATTTTTGCCTGCTTATTAGCAGGAGATGAAAATCTTGGTAGAATTTATAATTTATCTGATGGATCACCATCGGCACGCGGGCAGATTGTTGAATGGTTGTCTCAGAAATTAGATACGCAAGCACCTCTTTTTGTAGAAAATGATTCAGAAGATACGCCCAACCGAAAAATTTCAAACCAGCGTATCGTTGAGGAACTTAGTTGGTCTCCGAAATTTCGATCCTTTATGCAAGGATACGAAAGCTTGCTTGCTTAGAATTTTATGCATAGGATTTCATTATGGTAGGAGTTGGAAAATTACTTAAGCAAGCACAGAAAATGCAACAGAAGATGGAGGATGCTCAGGCCTCCCTTTCTGAAGAAATTCTGGATATTTCTGGTGGAGGTGGAGCCGTTTCCATTAAAATATCTGGAATGGGAGAGTTTAAAGGACTCAAATTAGATCCCGATTTCCTGAAGGAAGATCCTGAATTTGTAAGTGAGGCAATTCTTCAGGCAATTGTGGATGCATCGGAGCAGGCTAAGAAAAAAAATGATGATGCGATGAGTGGACTTACCGGTGGTATGCAAATGCCCGGTCTATTTTAAGTTTTTTTTAATCGCCTGAGGCTTTTTGAACGAACCGTATGAAAGACTGGTACAGAGTTTAAAATCTCTGCCGGGTTTGGGGTATCGTTCAGCTGAAAAGATTGCCCTGTATTTATTGGTTGAAAAACCTGAGCGAACTGAAGATTTAATTGAAAGGATATCTTCCGCCAAAAAAAAATTAGGACCTTGTCGAATATGTGGCAACCTGACTGACCAGGATGAGTGTAATATTTGCACCTCTGAAGATCGCGAGGTTGAAAGAATTTGTGTTGTGGAAACTGTGACTGATCTTTTCGCGATGGAGAAAGCCGGAGTATTTCGTGGAAAATACCATATTTTGATGGGTAAATTATCACCCGTGAGGGGAGTTGGCCCTGAGCAACTCAATATAAATAGTTTAAAGCAAAGACTTGAAAATAATGATGTGGAGGAAGTTATTCTTGCATTGAGTAATGATATGGAAGGGGAGGCTACTTGTCATTTTTTGAAGAATGAAGTGCTGAAAAAAACAGGTCTACAAGTCACCCGGATTGGTTTTGGGTTACCAAGTGGTGGAGGGATTACTTATGCAGATGAAAATACTCTGTTGAATGCCTTGCAAAGTAGAAAGAGATTGGATTCGTAGATTTAACTGAATTCAGGTAACATTTAGCTACCCCATTCTTTCCATTCTAGAATTGAGTAATCATAATATCTTGGTTCTCCAGAGTTTAGGACTTCCCAGAATAACCATGCTTCTGAATTTTCAGACCATAGGAAAGCATCATCAAATGTTTCCTCTGCTACCCAAATCCATCCATGAGTATTATGCCAAAACCAAATGTTTTTGGAGTCTTTGACTACCGGATAAATCCAGCCAAAATCTAAATGGTAAGCCCATCCACTATCATTCTGAAAAAAGATACCAAACCAGGTAGAACTAAACCAGTCTGGTGCAACTTCAGTCGTTCCAGTTAAGTTTTCTGCTATACTTTTTACTGAAAATAATGCGGTCACATTACGATCGTCAATTATGCTTATTGTGGTAAACGGAGAAGAAGGACTGGTGATACCTTCACCCTCCCATTGTTCGAACTTATATCCATCCGATGCATTTGCAGACAAAGAAGCATTGTATCCATAGTAGTAGGTTCCCCCTTTTGAGACAGAACCTCCAACTGTCGCATTAGTTTGGAGGGAATACACATTTCGAGAGAAAGAGGCTGTTATATTTATATCTGTAGTAAGCTCTATACTGGTAAATGAAGCAGATGGGGACTCGATAGTGCTACCTACCCACTTTTCGAAAGTATAACCAGGTAGAGGAGTGGCGATGATTTCGACAAATGTACCGTATGCATAAGTTCCTGATCCGGATACAGTTCCCCCTGTTGGTGGAGGAAGAGTAAGAGTGCGGTTCTGAATTTTGAAATTAGCCTGTATCGAACGATCTTCCACCATTAAAACCTTCGATTGTTGATTCGAGGGTGAATGCACGCCATCTCCTGTCCAACCAGAAAAAGTGTAACCTGGCTGAGCTGTTGCAGAAACATTTGCATCCGTATCATATTCATAGGTGCCTGCACCGAGTGTGGTTCCTCCATTAGAATCATTTATCTGAAGAGTGTAAGTTTTTTTCTGAAAGTTTGCCGTAATCGTAAGATTTTCTTTTACCGGTACTTGAGTGACTGAAGAGTTAGAATCCAATACCCCCTCACCACTCCAAGAAATAAATTCATATCCAGTCAGAGGACTTGCTGAGATTTCTATAATTGAGTCTACCGAGTATGCTCCACTCCCTTGAGTTGTGCCAGAGGATACCGGATCGGTGGAGATGGTAAGAACAACATTATCTGCTGGTATGGTAGCGAAGTTTGCATGAACTGATTTACTACGATCCATTGTGACGATAGTTGATTGATCGGTTGCATTGTTTTCAATATCCCCACCCCAATTTGTAAACATAAAGCCTTCATTCGGAATCGCATTGATGACGGCTTGCTGTCCATGCGAATAAATTCCTTCTCCAATCGTAGTACCACCGGAGGAGGATGTGAGAAGAAGGTCATATTGGTTTATTAAAAACATAGCTGAAACTGATCTGGACTGGTTCATGTCAACCGTCGTTGTAGGCGAAGAAAAATTGCTTACATTATCTCCTAGCCAATGGCTAAATGAATAGCCTGTATTGGGGGTTGCCGTGATAGTAGCTACCTGTCCATGGGTAAAGTTACCTTCCCCAGTTACAGTACCTCCATTTCCGGCGAGAAGTATGAGGGGATACGCGTTTAAGCTGAATTGAGCAGTTATATTACGGTCAGTGGTCATACTTACCGAAGTTAGAGCAGCTCCAGAATCCGAAATGCCATTGCCTGTCCACCCGGTAAACGAATAGCCAGTTGAAGGGGTTGCTAATATGTCAACTAAAGTGTCATGGCTGAAATTCCCAGCACCACTGACAGTCCCACCAGCTTCAGCTCCCAGGGAGAGTCTATAGGTATCAATGGTAAAGTTAGCCTCGATTGTCATATTCGAATCTATGGTAATATTCAGAGGGTTTTCGGAACCATTCGCATCACCGGACCAATTGCTGAAACTATAACCAGAGGTTGTGGCTGTTGCGGTAAGGGTAGCAGTTTGTCCATAATCATAATCACCTAACCCTGAAATTTGTCCTTTACCATCGGGGGTAATGGAGCCAGAAATCGTAAAGTTTTGAAGGGTGAAATTTGCGATTACACTACGGGCTTGTGTCATATTTACCGTAGTACTTGGAGCACTTGTTTCAGTTACACCTTCTCCTGTCCAACCTACAAAGCTGTAACCATTGGAGGGCGTTGCTACAATCGCGGATAAAGAACCATAAAGAATTTGTCCGCCACCTGTTACTGTACCTCCCGGACCTGCCGTAACATTGAGCTCTAAAGAGATTTGCTCTAAGTTTGCAGTTATATTGACATCTTCATTGACCGTGATGGTTATTGGGTTATCGCTTCCAGTGGCATCTCCAGCCCAACTTTTAAATATAAAACCAGGCGAAATGGCAGTCACCGAAAGAGTCGCTGTACTTCCGTGAAGATAGGATCCTGCACCCGAAATCTCTGCATTATTAACCGGTAATACTGAAGTGGAAACCATGTAAGAATTTTGTTCAAAAACTGCGGTTATATTGCGGTCTTGTGACATTTCGATCGTAGTGGTTGATGAACTAGGGTCGGTAGGACCAGTACCTGACCAGGTAACAAAAGAATAACCTGGTTGGGGGTTTGCAGATATCGTTACAGAAGATCCTGGGTTATAAATACCTGTACCGGTAACTATTCCTTCAGTTCCTGATACTATAATTTCGAGGGTGTAGCTTGGCCAAGCCCCATCTCTCTTATGACTACGTTGAAACATAGGCCAATCAGATTGGGCGGATCCAACTCCTACATTGAGGCAGTAAAGATTACTATCGTAACAACCATAATAAAGTTTACCAGTTTCGCTAAGAACAAGCGAAGAATCTACGATACCCCCAATGTCGAAAGGACTATCTGTATCGTTCGTATCCCATGCCTTCGTACCATTGGCATCAAAGACGGATAAATGATTTTCTCCACCACCAGTATAACCAATCACATAAGCCCTTCCGTTAAGATCGACGACCGGACTACTGTAAAACACATCCCCAACAAACTCTTCCCAATTCAGGCCTCCGGAGATTGTTGATAAAGAGCGTAGGTAGCCATCCCTTGAAACAAAAAATATTTCATCATTTATACCAAGTACTGGGGATGCATCAACACGGTCTCCTGTTAGGAATGTCCAATTAAGTGAGGCGTTGGTATCGTTATCCGACAGAGAGTAGCAGTAACCGTTTCCTGCTCCGAAATAAATATTTCCAGAAAGATCGAGGGCTGGGGATGATAAAATTGAATTATTGCTGTCAGTAACATCATCCACATCATAAGTCCACTTGCCAGACCCATCGGAATTGACGGCATGAAAGGTTCCATTTTCATCGCCAAAATAAATAGTCCCATCCTGACCGAGGGCAGCAGATGAAGTAATCGGTTGCCCCGCAAAATATTCCCATGCGAGGGAACCGTTATTTTCAAACGCATAAAAAATTGAATCTTTGGATCCGACATAAATTTTACCATCTGCACCGACTGCCGGACTTGAAATTATGTTACTATTGGTTTCGTATTCCCAAATTTTTGCACCGCTATCAGGATTTATTGCATAAAGTTTGTTATCCCAAGATCCGACATATATTGTACCATCTGCTCCAATCGTGGGAGTTGAATCAATCCAGTTACCCGCTAAGAATGTCCATTTCGAACTTCCATTTGAATTAAAAGCATGAAGTTTGTTATCATTTGAGCCGATGTAGATTGTTCCGTCTGAACCGATAGCTGGAGAGGAGAAAATAACTCCTCCAGTACTTGCGTTCCATTCCATGGATGCATGAGTGAATCTGGTCGGTTCTATTTGTTGATTGAGGGTATATACATAATCCCCATCGTTTCCACTGCTTCCTCCGGTAGCTAATCCTGATGCATAGAAGGTGATTGTACCTTGATCTGTTGCAGGAGCAGTCCATTGAAAATTCCATGTCCCAGACGAAGAGGTACCTCGGTGTTCAGCTGAACTATTTTCAATGGCCATATCATTTGAAATAGCGGCCAAACTTCCACTTACATTACCATTAACTTTTGGAATGAGTTGAAAACCATATCCATTTGTGTTGGTTCCTGAAACAATAAGTGAAAGATCGTAAATTTGGCCAGGAGTATAATTTAAAGGGAGTCCTGTTAAGCTGATGCCGCCGTTGCCTGAGTTGACTGAGTTCCCTCCGTGGCAAGAAGTACAGTTTATGGACTCCCCATGATAACCATTCGGCGGGTTATTGGAATTCGCAAGCACCACTTTACAGTTGGCAAGAATAAAGATGCTTGTGAGGAGAAGTTTCACTTTATGATATTAGCAAGGATGAGGATTATAATACTTACTTTATATTACTTTCTCAAAATCTAGCATTTAAATGAAACCGTGAAAGTGGATCCATTTGAATCAGTTTTTTTCAGCATTAATTTTGCATCCATACTTTGAGCAAGTTGTTGTGCGATTGCCAAACCGAGTCCCGTACCGCCTCTCTTGTGACTCTTCGATGGGTCAAAAAGAAATTCTTTCTCCCGAGTAGAGATGCCTCCACTTGTATCGGAAACAAAGATTATGACTTTTTCGCCATCAAGTGTAGAACCTAATTCCACAGAAGTTTGATCCTTTGATTCAAATGCATTTTCAGTAAGGGTAGTTAAAATTGGCAGAAGAAGTGCAGATTGCAGGTTATCAAGTTTTGTCTCTAAGCTAGGATCATTACCCAATGAAATATTACAATGGGGAAATTTCTTTATGGTTCGCTCGATTACCGAGTTAAGGATTTCTTTAATCGTTATTTGAAAATATTTCTTTTGTTCCTCGATTTCTTTTAGTGAGTTTAATGTTTGTGTTACCAGATCCTTAATCTGGATTTGTACCGACTGCAGTTCTTTGGGATCTATGTCTTTGTCAGACTCTGCCTCCCTCGTGATAATCTGAAGATGAGTCAGGGGTGTCTTAAGTGCATGCATCAAATGACCGGTCAGTGCACCTAGGCTCACCGTTTTGTATGCCTGGGCTAGCTTTTTATTTGTTCGTTGAAGCATTTGATTTTTTCCTTTCAGTTGCCTTTCTCGATCTTGGATCACTTGGCTCATATACCGGAAAATAAAAAATAATAAAACAAAGCCTACTCCTATAATTAAAGCGGCTTGCTGAATTACATGCCGGTCAATTAGGTTCCATTCATTGAGAATGAAATCTTCCCCGATCTGCACTTCGAGTATACAGGACCTAGCTAAGAAATTAATTCTCAAAAAATAAGAAAAATGACTACCCTGGTGATGTTTATGTAAAGGGCTTTGTGTGAGGAGTGCAGGTTCGAAATCAATATCTAATTGTTGCGGTTGGCCGTCAGATCTTGGGTAGACGGGAGTTCCATCCGTCTCATATGCCAGCACTTGAAATACATTGGGTAAGATAAGGGATTCTATAACTAATTGTTCAATTAACTCTTGGCGGGATGAAGTGATTTTGGTCAGTCCTAAATCAATCAGCTTAAGATCTCTATCTAAGAGACGGAATTCAATTTCTTCGGAAAGAGATGCTATTTCTGAATCTAAAATCCGGTATTCTGATTCAATGATTTGGTGATGAAATTCTTTCCTGAAGTATAAAAGAAATATTGAAGTCAGGCAGGTTAAAAGAATAATGCACAGCCAAAAACCTATCCATTCCTTTCTTTTAATCATAACCTTAAAATTCCCACATTACTCCGGATGACCAAAAATTAGAAAAATATTCGTAATCCCGCGCATTGGAAAAATCTTCTTCACGGGACCACCTGAAATAAGCATCGAATTTATCATAAAGCGGACGAGTAAGGGAAGCTCCTGCAACCATGCTTTGTCTCTCAAATTTTTCACCCGAATCTATTTTTCTTACATCATACTTGGTCTCTGCCCACCCTAGGTTAAGTTCAACCTTGTACTCTGCAATTTTTAATTCCTGATCAATGCTGAGGGAGAACTTTGTAAAGTCATAATAGCTGCCTGCGTTATCTTGTAATTGGTTCCATTTAATCGTTGCCGAAGAATTTTTAAGAGCCTGATATTCAAAATCCTTTTCGATCCGAACGGAGAGATCAGTTTTTTCGGTTCGTAATGATTTTGCAGATAAAAGACTGCCATCTGCATTACGCATGGGTCTTGTCTTATATTTTTTTTGGGTAAAACCACCAGTAATTTTCCAGTCTATGACTTCCGATTTACCGGAGATGGAAGCAACCATGGATGTATCACTGTTATCATCTTTAATAGTTTTAAAATCCTCAAAACCTTGAGTGAGCTCAATGGTGCCTTTTATTTGGTCGGAAAATTTCTTTGACAGATATGGGATTAATTCAGACCTGTTTGATCTTACTCTCATCGAATAGGGTAAACCGAGTTCAGAGAAATCAAAGCCCTGATCGTAATAGGTATGTCTTAATCTTAGACCGTAAGACTGGCTTGTACCAAGCGGAGTATAAGCATGATCAAATTGCACAAGGAAAATAGAACTAGATTCATGATCGTTTAGTTCTTCAAATACTTTCCCGTCACCATATAAGTAAATATAGGAGAAGTGCTCGGAATTAGCTTGTTTCATAAAAAAAGCTTCAAGTGAAGTTTCTAGATGTACCGCATCTTCTCTGACGAATGGTCCATACAATGGATTGTCGGAGTATCCGACTCCAAATTCACCCGAATAGGAGGGGATCCATTCGGATTTTGGAGTTGAAGTCTCGGGACTAATTTCTGCAGTACTATCTCCAAAAAGCATTTCTCTCAATTCTTCATCAGTGAAAGTATTATTTTGATCATCCGCATGAATTATTGAAATGCAAATTAAGGAAAATATTCCCAATGAAAATAGTTTAATGGAAAGATACATTAATTAGTACTTTCCGCTGTAAACAGAAAAGCGGGATGGTTTGCTACCATCCCGCACGGTATAATTATTGGACAATCTGCTGAGCAGAAAATTCCTTACAAATCAGATGTTCGCGTAGCCTCAGTTTCAACGAGAGCTCTAATTTCTTCCTTCACTACCTTGGCCTGTTCTTTGATTTGTTCGTGCTTTTCTTTATTCTGTTCCTTGAATGCAGTAATCATTTGCTTGCGATCTTCCTGAGAGGCATCTTTGAGATTTTCATGAAGTTCTTTTTGGGCTTCATGCATCTCTTTACGTTTAGCGTGCAGTGTCTCTACTTTCTCTTTAAGGTCATCAGTAAGCTCAGGTCTTTGTGGCTTTTCAGGGCGATTGGCTTCTAAGTTTTCACGAATGGCATCATGAGCCTCTTTAATTTCTTTAAACCTTTCTTTATTACTATCTTTAAAGGTTTCTACTGCTGTTTTGATTTCCTCACGACTAGCTTCTTTTCCGAGTTTTTCTACTTCAGCCTTAATTTCTAGATGTAATGTTTTTTCTAAGCCTTTAACTGCGGCAATCTTTTCTTTTACATCATCTGATAATTCGGGTTTCTGAGGTCGCTGTGGACTTTTTCTCTCCCCGTTCTTAGCCATTTCTTTGCGTAGTGAATCAAGTTTTTTTCTAGCATCATCTTTAGAAATTTTACCTTCTTTGACAGCTAGTAATAGTTCTTTTTCGAGGATTCTTGGATCCTTCTTTACTTGGTCGCCATTGTTATTCGCAGCAACTTTTTCCTTGAATTCTTTGATCATGGCTTCATGTTGCTTTTTGGCTTCATCATGTGTGATTTCACCTGATTCAACTGCCTTTCTAATTGCATCGGCAGTATCCTTGAGTTCAGGAGGCAGGTCAGGGCGTTTATTCGCCTGAGCAAAAGCAATGGATGTGGTAATTAAACTTAAGAAAAGAAGTTTTGTTAGTGTATTCATAGGATTATGGTTTTGAGATTAATTATGTATTCTTAAGCACCTGTGATGCCAGTTTATTTGGTAGCTTTAAGTATATGTTGTTTAGGGCTTTACATGATTGTTTTGTTCTAGCTAATTAATAATGAGCTGTTTACTGGGAAATATTCCCCATAATAATTGATGGTCGTTGGGGAATATTACCCATCTAATTCTAAGTGCTTTTCTTCAGCCTGTAGCGAATATAATCCCTTGGGACACCTAATTTACGGGATGCTTCTGAGATATTACCATTTGATTGTTCGATAGCTAATTTGAGTAGTCTTTGAACTTCTTTTTCTAAATCAAACCCTTTTTCGGGAAAGCGAAAAAATGGATTAAGCCAATCATCAGTATCTAATTTTACAGATTTATGATTAGCCAAATTAAATTGCAGAGGCTGATTTCTTTCTCCCATGACAATGGCTCGTTCCAGTTCGTGTAAAAGTTCGCGGGTATTACCGGGCCAGGGGTATTCTAAGAGTTGAAGATCCGTACCAGGAGCAAAGAGAGGAAGTTTAATTTTATATTTCTTGGATAGGGCAGACAAAAGATGCTTGGAAAGCTTCAAGATATCTTTTCCTCTTGAAGAAAGGGGGGGGATTTTAATGCGTAAAAGGTCGAGACGATGAAAGAGGTCTTCCCGGAAAGTACCCATTTCTATCATTTGAGATAAGTCTTGGTTTGCGGCGGCAATAATCCGAACATCGATTTTTATTTCATTAGTTCCTCCGACTCTTCGAATAATTCCACTCTCAATGGCAAGAAGCAGTTTTGCCTGAGCCTCAAGTGACAGGCTGGCTATCTCATCAAGAAATAGTGTACCATTATCAGCTGCTTCAAATAATCCAATACGAGCATTTTTAGCATCTGTAAATGCACCTTTTTCATGACCAAATAATTCAGATTCTATCAGGTTGTTGGGGATTGCGGAGCAATTGATCGCAACGAAGGCTGCTTCCTGCCTTGCCCCGTGGTCATGTACCCATCGAGCGTAAGTTGATTTACCTGAACCTGTGGGGCCATCGATAAGAAGAGGCGGGAGATTGGCTTGAAGCCTGCTATCGACATCGATTATTTTTTTTAGTTGCTTGAAATCTTGTTCGAAAACCCCCTCGAAAAATAGATTGGCAGATTCTAGTTTTCTTTGCTCTGAACCATGCTGAATAAGTCTTTGGCTTTTTCGTTGCTGATCAGCCTTTTGAAAGAGGATCGGAATTTCATCGATTTCAAAAGGTTTACTTAGATAATTATCAGCACCAAGCCTCATCGCTTCAACTGCTGAGTCGATGCCTCCTTCTGCAGTCATGAGTATAGTAACGGTATTTGCTGGAACTAATCCTTCCCTCAGTATTTCAAGGCTTTCCCCATCCGGGAGGTTCAAATCAAACAATGCAAAATCAAATACGAGTGCATCCAAATTGTTGCGTGCTTCCTTCACTTCTTCGCAAAGAGTAACTTCAGCACCACAATTTTCCAGCATGGCAACCAATCTTTTGTTAAGGAAAGAGTCGTCTTCCAATATAAGTATTTCTTTGCCTTTAAGAATTGAGCTAGGCTCTGAGTAAAGTTTTGAGGCCATTTTTATACAAGTCCTCGATCAAAAGAAAAGACTTTGCAAATCATTTTTTCTTTCATGTTTGAAGACTGGGAAAGTTCGGACTGGTGGGGTCTTTATATTTTTTGGGAAGTTTTGTGGCTTCGGTCAAAATTACAGATTTAGCTTAACTAAAATATATAACTAATAACCAAGGCGAGAGCATAAGTAATTCTATAATCATGATCTCATTTCTTTTCTTTTGTAAGTTTCAAGCAAAGTGTTCCATTGTTCCCATGTATAATAGGTTTCATCATTCATTGTATTTTCCTTTTTTTTGACGTCCTGCCAAATAAGCAGGAAAACGGGGTGGTCCCCTGAACCACCCCGCTCGGTATTTTGCATATACAAATTGTGGAGCAAAAAGATTACAGATCTGAAGTACGAGTAACTTCCGTTTCGACCAAGCTTCGGATCTCTCCTTTGACCTCTTGGGCTTGAGTTTTAATTTCTTGATGCTTCTCTTTGTTTTCCTCTTTAAAAGCAGTGATCATTTCTTTGCGATCTTCTTTGGATGCTTCTTTTAGGTTCTCGTGGAGCGCTTTGTTTGCATGATGCATTTCATTACGCTTGGTTTGCAATGCACCTACTTTTGCTTTTAACTCGTCGTTAAGTTCAGGTCTTACAGGTTTTTCAGGACGATTCGCTTCCAACTCTTCTTGAATAGAAGCTTGGGCTGCTTTAATTTCTTTAATCCTGTCCTGGTTATTTTCTTTGAATGATTCGACGGTTAACTTGATGTCTTCGCGAGTTGCATCCTTACCCAGTTCATTCACTTTCTCATTTATCTCTGTTTGCAAAGCTTTCTGTAAATCTTTTACCCCATTTATTTGAGCTTGAAGGTCATCTGAGATTTCTGGCTTCTGAATCCGCTTTGGACGATTGACTTCTCCTTTTCTTGCCAATCCCCTCCGGATGACACCGAGTTTAACTATAGTTTCCTTTTTGGAGATTCCTCTTTCGGCCAAACGAGTACGCTCATTCTCTTGTGCCAATGATACACCGGACAAAAGTACGCTCAGTGCAATCGTTGTAATTTTAATTTTCATATAATGTTAGTTGTTTTTTTTTAATAATGTTCGAATGACTATTTGCAGTTGGGATGACAATTTGCATTTATTTCATAAAGTTATGAAAGTCAGCTACTTGCTTGGGTTCTTGCATTTTGGGCAATAGTCTTGCAAAGAAGTTTCGGTGAAAATTTCCCAATTTAAAAACCTTGAGGTGGGGAATAATACACACTGGTTACAAGATTTTTTGTTCAATCGGTAACGGATGTAATTCAAGGGTACCCCAAGCCTGACCGTTGCAGAAATATTTCCTTCTACTTGGGATAATGGCATTTGAATAAGCTGAATGACTTCCAGTTCTAAATTAAAACCGCTTCCCGTAAATAAAAAGTTTTCGTTTAATTAATCATCAGAGTGTAACGGTGAATCCACAGAATGATTAGAAAGGACTTTTTGTTTCGGTAGTGCTAGAATAGGTCGTGGCATCGACTTTGCCGCATTCCAATTGAGCAGCCAGTCTTTTTAAAAAAAAGGCTCATCCTTCCATTAAGTGGATTTTATTCCTTTTAAGTGAGTATTTGGATTATGAGAATGATTTCTTCGATATTTTCTATGGACGATTCCCCGCCCAACAGAAAAGACTTTGCAAATCATATTTTTCATTCATGATTAGAGTATGGGTAAGTGGTGGTTGGTGGGATTATTATATTTTTTGGGGAGCTTTATGACGGAGGCCAAACTTACTGATTTGGCGGAACCACCTGACTGGTCAAGTTTGGACAGTTTTCAGAAATCAATCAGCAAGCAAGAATTCATAACGCAATTGAATGAAGTGTATTGTCCTCGGGATTCTTGGTGGTCGCCATGGATTGAGGTCGAAAAAAATAGAGCACGAATTCGTAAAAAAAACGGATCGGATGAGTGGTATGATTTACATTTTTCAGAATCAAACAAGTCCGCCAATCAATCATCTTGCTCCTTTCAAATTTCAGGTTCTAAAATACTTATCGATCCGGGTCATATTGGCGGTGATTTTTCAGTGATGGAGGGGCGGCATTTTTCGATTGGTGATGATAAACCCGTCATGGAGGGAGAACTTGCCTTAAGCGTAGCTTTATTGGTTAAGTCAGAGCTCGAAAGAAAAGGAGCTGAAGTTGATTTAACCAGATACTATAATGAACCAGTCACAATATCGCGGCCGAAAGATTTTGATGATCTCGCCATGTCTTGGTTCAGAAAAATGGAGTGGCTACATGGACTTTCTGAAGACGAAAAAAGTATGAGGATAAAAAAACGAAAGGAACTCTATTTCTATCGGGTGAGTGAAATTATAGCTCGTAGTGAGATAATTAGAAAAAAAAAGCCAGATTTAATTCTGTGTATTCATCTGAATGCCGCGCCATGGCCTGATCCTGAAAAGAAGTCTCTAGTTTCACGGAATGATTATCATGTACTTGTTAATGGATGTTACATGGGGGGAGAATTGGCTTACGATAACCAACGTTATGAAATGATCTGGCGACTTCTTAACCGTTGGGATGTAAGCGAAAGATTTATTGCCGAGCATATGTCCAAAGCTTTTGCTCAAAACACAGGATTACCCGCTTTTGCTTACAAGGGACCCAATGCCTTGAAGATTGGTGAGGTCGAGGGAGTCTGGGCCAGGAATCTTTTGGCAAATCGAATTTATGAAGCTCCGGTCGTTTTCCTTGAGCCTTACATCGCAAATTCAGAAGTGGTTTATCAAAGAATCCAACTTGGAGAATACTCCGGCACAAAAATTATTAACGGAGAATTACGCAGTAATTTGATTTTAGAGTACGCAGAATCTGTAGTTTACGGATTAGAAAAGGCGCTATCTAAAACAGAATGAAATTACTTTGTTAGGCTAGCAGTAACCATTTTTTTTGTTACTTCTACATTTGCTTCCACTGCATCCTTTGGACCAGTTATTTTAATAAATACAGCACCCTCTTTACCTTCAATGATCGCAGCAAGTAGTCCGTAGCCAGGGTTTGGTGTTTTAGGGCCAAAAGGTCGACCACTTAGAAAAGTGCCATGGGCACTCGCGTAAGTAACTTTTGTTTTACCCACGGTTATGGTTTCAACTTCTTTAGCAAGTGGATTCTCAAATTGTTTCATCCAACGGTCCACATTTGCTTGAATGCCACCGGTATTTCCTGATCCAAAATAATAAAATACAACCTCAGCTTTTTTGCCTGATGGACTAGATGCTGAAAATTGAGCAGCTCTCATATTTGAAGAAGGTTTTGCTGATTCCCAGCTTTCAGGGGAATTGAATTCAATCCCAGCAACTTTGAATTCCTCGGCGAGGAGAACTGTACATGATAGGGATAATGAGAAAAGGGTGTAGAATATAGATTTCATTAAAAATTAATTTGTATTTCTATTTCTTAGAGTCAACGGATAATAATATTTTTCTAAGTTTTAGCATTAATGTGAATGAGCCTAGAGAAAGTACGAATGAATATACCATCCTTGGATAAGGCAGGTGTATTGTGGATAACTTCGTTAAGTTCGGATGTTCTTAGGATTTTGAAACCCTTTCGATTTGCTTCCAAAGAAAATATTTTTCCATCTCGAGATGGAACATAAATAATGTTTCCGCAAGATATAGGAGATGCAAAGAAATTAGCCGCGATCCTTTCTTTCCAAAGAACTTCAGCTGTCTCTAAATCAATCGCACTTACAATTCCGCTATCAGACAGAATAAATATGAAATCATCCTGAACTAAGCTTGTCGGGACATAGGGAACATTTCGCGATATGATATGTTTTATTTGTGGGTTTTGGCCATTGATCGCAGGAGGTTTTATAACAAGTAAACGGCTGCCTCTACCTCCTGATCCACAAGAAGCAAAGAAAAACCCTCCTCCAAAGAAAGGAGATGAAACACTCCTTTTATCCAAACTGTCAGCTCCCGTTTCCCAGGCGATTCGACCACTTTTTATATCTATTGCATAGCAGCCATGAGATTTAGAATTAGAGACAATAAATGTTTCCCCACTTGGTACTTTATAAATAACTGGAGTCGAGGAGGATGGTTTAGATCCATCTCTTCTCACTTTCCATAAAATATGTCCATTTTCTCTGTTTAAGGAATAAATTGCTGAATCCCCTTCGTGATCATGAGTTACAAAAACTTGATTTCCATAAATAACAGGAGAGAACCCGTTCCCGTGCTGCGTTTGGTATTCTCCAAAATTCCTTCTCCAAATTACTTCCCCTTGGTGATCTATGCAAAGTAAGTCATTTGACTTCTTGGTCGTCCATGACACCAAAACATAGTCGCTGTCTACAGCTGGGGTTGCTGATGCAAAGCTATTAAATTTATGTAATGAAAATGGGTTAGTCTCGAACTGCTTTACCCATAATTGCTTACCAGATTTGGAGTCAAATGATAAAACATACTGCTTAGTTCCATCGGTAGATGCACAGGTTGTAAAAACTTTGTTTCCCCAAACAACAGGGGATGCATGACCAACTCCCGGTAATTTTACTTCCCATTTAAAAGAATCACTGTTCAAAGATTGGGGCAAATTTAATTTAGGAAAAATCCCCCTGCCATTTTCACCTCTAAAGCGACTCCAATCATCTCCGAAAGTCGACTTAATTACAAAGAAGACAAGAAGGGTGAGAGGGAGAGGTTTCATCCAGGTTTACGAAAAATCATGAAATGCTGCTGAGGAAGCATTTTTAGCGTTTTCTCCCACTTGAACCCAGCCACCTTCATTTCAAGCCTCGCTTGTTTTTCAGACATTTTGTGAAGTAGTTTGATCGGCACACTTTGGTCTTCCATCCGATACTCAATTAGTACTAATTTACCTCCAGGTTTTAGGGATGAAAAAATAGATGTAGCCATTTCCAATGGATGGGAGAACTCATGGTAGGCATCTACAATTAAGGCTGTATCGATACTATTCTTCGGAAGCTTAGTCTGAGTAATGGTACTTTGAGTCGGGGAGATGTTCGAGACTTTTAGCTGAGCCATTTTAGCCCGGACAATACCAATCATCTGGGGAGATATATCCACTGCAAAAACTTTTCCTTCGGGAACGAGCTTTGCCATTCTAAAGCTGAAATATCCAGAGCCTGACCCAATGTCCGCCACATTATCTGAAGGTTTTAATTCGAGTCCTTGGATTAATAAGTCTGTTCTTTCTTCCTGTTCTCGCTTTGGCCGTTCCAACCAAGAAGCTCCCAGGTGACCCATAACTTTCGAAATTTCCCGTCCCATGTAAAATTTCCCGATTCCATCACGGGTGGCTGTACCCAAGGAATATGTACTGTTTGAATCCGCACCTTTTACAAACATTGGTAAGAGACTCAAAGTGCAAATCAAGGAAATGTGGAGGCTGGGAAGACAGGTACGAGAAATGTTCATATAATATTTCTTTTAGGAAATAGGCGAGGAGGCAAATAAAATTTGAACCTTATCAGATCAATCGATACAAAGGTTTACTTAAAATGAAAGTAATTCGAGCAAAAAGTGCGGGGTTTTGTTGGGGCGTAGAACGGGCTATTAAGGTTGCCCGTGAGGAGTCCCGTGGTGGAGAGCGAACCGTTTATACGGATGGCCCGCTTATACACAATCGCCAGATGATGGATGCCTTGGGTAAGGATGACATAAAAGAGGTGGGAGATTATCAAAGTAAGAAAGATCTGAAGATTAGTGATAAAGCTGAAAAAGAATCGGTAGTTGTTGTTCGAGCCCATGGGATATCTCCCCAAAGAAGAGAGTATTTGAAAGACTTAGGTTTACCTTTTCGAGATGGAACCTGCCCAGATGTTGGGATCATTGCCGGAAAAGTTAAGTCTCATGCTGATAAAGGACATAGCGTAGTTATTTTTGGTGATCCGGAACACCCCGAAGTTATCGGTCTAGTCGGTTATGCTAAAGGGCGGTCTCATGTCATAAGTAACGAAGCGGACCTACACCAACTTCCAGCACTTGGGGATAATGTGGCCATGGTCTCGCAGTCGACGATGTTCACACATGAGTTTAAGCACTTAAGTGGATTACTAGCTTCCAAGTATCCAAATTTGTTAGTTTTTGATACAATTTGTGGAGCCACAAAAGAAAGGCAGTCAGATTTGGTTGAACTCGTTGAGAGTGGTGCGGATGCAATTGTAGTGATCGGTGGCAAGCATTCTGCCAATACACGAAAGCTTGCAAAATTAGCTGCTTCTTATGACCGCCCTACTTTTCATATTGAAACCGCAAATGATCTTAACCCTTTAAATTTTTCTGAATTTAGCACAGTTGGAGTAACTGCAGGTGCATCCACCCCTGAATTTATTATACGGAAGGTCTGTGAAAGGCTTGAGCAAATTTAAAAAAAAATATGAAAAAATTTGAAATCCCCAATGTATTGGCTGACCGCTACGCTTCATCATCAATGGTCTCCTTATGGTCGCCAACAGGTAAAGTAATCATGGAACGTGAGTTTTGGATTGCTGTAATGAAGGCTCAAAAAGAGCTGGGTATCAAAATCGATAAAAAATCGATCGAGCAATCTGAAGAAATTAAAGGCTTGGTTAATTTGGATGCCATTCGAGAACGAGAAGTGGTTACCAAACACGATGTAAAGGCTCGACTTGAAGAATTCGCGGATTTGTCGGGGCATCAGCATGCGCACAAAGGAATGACCAGTCGAGATCTCACTGAAAATGTCGAACAATTACAAACTCACCGTGCGCTGAGTCTTATTCTCGAAAAATCGGTTGCTTGCTTGGTTGCTTTTGGAAAAAAAGCCAAAGAGTTTCAAGAATTAGCTGTCACTGCCAGATCTCATAATGTGCCTGCCCAACTGACCACTCTTGGAAAACGTATGGCCAATTGGGGAGAGGAATTAGAAAGAGCTATGGAAAGTCTTTCACGCCTGTGTGCCACTTATCCATATCGAGGTCTTAAAGGTGCTGTGGGTACCAGGCTTGATCAGGTCACTTTACTTGGAAGTGCAAAAAAAGCTGAGCAATTAGACCAGAAAGTTATGCAACACTTAGGAGCGACTGCCACATGGGGGAATGTCGGGCAAGTTTATCCGCGCAGTTTGGACTTGGAGGTGGTTACCTTGCTCGTTCGACTTGCGGCTGCGCCTTCGAGTTTTGCTAAGACTGTAAGGATTATGGCTGGACATGAATTGTTGGGAGAAGGCTTTGCCAAAGGTCAAACTGGTTCATCGGCGATGCCTCATAAGATGAACAGTAGGAGTTGTGAAAGAATTAATGGATTTCATGCTATTTTGAACGGATATCTTGCCATGGCATCTCAATTGTCTGGCGATCAGTGGAATGAAGGTGATGTTTCCTGTTCAGTTGTGCGTAGATTAATGCTACCTGATGCGTTTTTTGCCATCGATGGACTTCTTGATACGCAAATCACCATACTTAATCAGATGGAAGTCTTTCCATCTGTGGTAGGAGCCGAACGAAAAAAATATTTACCATTTCTTCTCACTACCACAGTGATGATGGAGGCAGTCAAGGCAGGATCAGGAAGAGAGGATGCTCATGCTGCAATTAAGGAACATGCTCTTTCCACAGTTCGTGATTTACGGAATGGCAAGATTGCGGAAAACGATTTGGTTGAGAGACTTGCGAAAGATAAAAGAATAGATCTAAAGATTGCAGCCTTACGAAAGATTATTAAACTTGGAGAGCAAAATGTGGGTGCCGCACACGAACAGGTTGATAATTTTCTTAAGAGAGTGAAATCGTGGACCACTCGATACCCGGAGTCTAAATCGTATAACCCAGAAAGCATTCTTTAATTGGATTAAAAGAAATGCACTCTAGCAAAAATAGCAATTTTTGCGATTGCCAATTGTTCGTTTAGCCTGTGCACTCTTTCTTCGTTCATTTTTACATCTAATCATCATGGCAGAGGAATTAATAGGAAATTGTTTGGTCGCCCAATCGGGTGGTCCAACTGCGGTAATTAACGCAAGTGTAGCTGGTGTAGTATCAGAGGCACTGAATCATCCTTGTATCGAAGAGGTATATGGTGGAATGAATGGTGTGCTCGGCATCCTTAAGGAAGAGATCATGGATTTAGCCGAAGAGTCCCAGCAGATTATTCGTGGACTTCGTTACACTCCTGCTTCAGCATTAGGGACTTGTCGCTTTAAATTGAAGCGTGATGAAGAATACGAGCGCGTTTTAGAAGTCTTTGAGGCTCATAATATTCGTTACTTCTTTTATTGTGGAGGTAATGATTCACAGGATACAGCGGACAAAATTTCCAAACTTGCACAAAGCAAAGGTTATCCACTTCGAGTGATCGGAGTGCCGAAGACAATCGACAACGATTTAGTTACCACAGATCATTGTCCAGGTTACGGGAGTGTGGTTAAATATGTTTCCACTATTGTTCGTGAAACTGCATTAGACCATGAAGCTATGGGGCAGCACGACCTTGTTTCAATCGTGGAAGTTATGGGCAGAAATGCTGGATGGATTGCGGCTGGTACGACACTTGCGAAGCGTAAAGACAATCCTGATGACGCTCCTCATCTTATCTATTTACCAGAACTCACATTTTCTAAAGAACGTTTTCTTGATGATGTTCACCGTGTCTTAAAAAAGAATCGTTATTGTCTCGTTGTAGTAGGAGAAGGTCTGATTGACAAGGATGGTAATTATGTAGCCAACAGTACCAACAGCCAAGATGCATTTGGGCATCAGCAACTAGGGGGTATAGGTGATTTTTTAGCTAATTTTGTTGAAACCAACCTCGCGGTAAAAGCTCGTTCATCCAAATTGGGTACTGGGCAGCGTGCGGCCACTCATTGTTCTTCGAAAACAGATAATGATGAAGCTTTTATGGCAGGACAAGCAGCTGTAAGAGCCGCTGTTGATGGAGAAACTGACAAAATGGTTATCCTCGTGCGTTCAGAAGGTGATACTTACGAATGCGAGACTGGATTGGCACCACTTTCTGAAATTGCTAATGGGGTTAAAGAAATTCCCTCCGATTGGATTTCTGAAGATGGTGTTAGCATGACCGCCAAGTTTATCAAATACTGCCAGCCACTCATTCAGGGCGAAGTGGAAGTACCTTATGATAATGGATTGCCTGCTTATGTCAGACTTTCAAAGCGTAGAATTCGTAAGGTTTTAGATTCCTATAATTTCGAATAATTTTGGATTTTATTGGGGGAATGCATTGGACTAGTTAACACTTTCCCAAAGCTCTTCCTAAGACTTCCATTATGCTTGTGGGCTCTTCGAGCCCGACTGAAAGCCTCACCAATTCATGAGGTAACTTAGCCTGTTGCAATTTTTTCTTACCTTGTACGGAATTGATCATGTCATAATGTGCAAGGTAAACATATGGACAGCAAAGAGAAAACTCAGTTCCAAAACTCGGGCTTTTCAGCATAGAGAGTTCGTCGTAAAAATCCCTAAAGCTTCCGTTTACTTCAAAACTTACCACGCATCCAGGTTTGCCTTCACCTGCGAGTTTTCGATAGTTATTACCGGTCAATTCTTGGTAAGCAGAGTAGACAGAAGATACTTTGGCGTGTGAGTTGAGAAACTCCACAATTTCGAGTTGGGTATGGTTCGTTCTATCTATGAAATTATCATAGAAAGGAATCTGTTCAGCCATTCTTTCCGCATCTTTAGAAAACGGTGCCGTTATCAGGTTGATAGCAGTTTCCTTGATTGCCATACCTTTGACTGAGCTTTTAGGGAATACTGCACTACCCATCATAACATCACCTTCCCAGTTTGCATACTTGGTCAGGCTGTTAATCACAATATCCGCTAAGTTAGTAACTTGTGCATTTTTAGGGGATGCCATTGTGGGATCTACAATTAAAAGAGAATTGTGCCGGTCGCAGAGTTGGCGGACTTTTTCTAAATTACAGGAATGAAGTAAAGGGTTACTTGGGAATTCGGTTACCACCCCAGCAATTTCAATTCCATAAGAAGCGAAAATACCTTCTAACTTTTCGAATTCATCTGGATGATTTAAGTCAATGATTTGTTCTTCACTTCGGGTCAGCAAATTCATGATCTCAATGGTATCGAGGTAAAGCCAACCGAGCCTGATCCATAATTTTTTTCGTTCCTGCCGGGACTGTTCTAGAGCAGCTCGAAATACTGAAGTGAAGGCATTTGCTCCAGATGAAGACAATAAAACATCTTCCGCATCTACTTTAGGTCCATGTGCTTTAGAGATGACCGCTTTTATTTGATCTTCAGCATCTGCATTCGGAGACACCGTTTCACTAGTCTCCACTAAGCCTAATGATTCAAGGATTGTCTCAGCCTGTCTGGAAGATAAGCCACAACCGGAATGCTGCAGGAATTTATTTATTTTAACGCTTTCTCGAGAACCTTCAGGAACATAAGCCATCAAGTACCCTTCTTTTTCTTCCGTTACAGCTCCATCAATTTGGAGAATATTCTCAGCAAGTTTCCAATCTTTTGCACTAGTGAAAAAGAAAGAATCAGTCCCAATATAAGGAGTTCGTTTATTCCAGTAATCCGCAAGATGATTTATTTTTTGATGTCGAACAAATCGAGGATATCCGGACTTTAAATTTTTTAATGTTTCAGGTCTTTTTTCCTCATACCCAACAACATCCTCGAAACTGGGTAAACTTACGCATACTGCATGTTCCTTATTTGGAACTTGGGTGCCAAGGGGAAAGTGACCAAGTCCACTTACTTTCACGAAACTACTTCGTTTTCAATCAACTGTTCAAAGGTCTGGCGTTTACGAATTAATGCTAAATTACCCTCTTTCTTTTTTAAAACCTCTGCGGCCTCGGGGAATGAATTGTAATTTTTAGTAGTCATCGACGAACAATATGCACCCACGCTATCGATCACGCAAAAGTCACCGATTTCACCTCGGGGCATTTCACGAGGAGCCAAAGCTTCTGGGTCACCCGGGGCGGGTGTGAGTAAATCACCGGATTCACAGCAATGACCAACAACCACTTGCTCGATAGTTTCTCTCTGTGCGGCTTCTTCAGGATCAGCTACAATATTAATTGGGTGCTGTGCACCGTACAGGCTCGGTCTGAGTAGCTCAGTCATTCCCGCATCAAGTTTGAGGAATCGATAGCCACCTGATCCTGTATCTGTAGTATCCTGGATAGAAGAGACCAAACTGCAGGCATGAGCTACGAGGAAGGTGCCTGGTTCAACTTCAAGCTTGAGTTTTCTACCAGTCTCCTTTGCGAATTCTCTAAAAATATTTTTTACAGGTTCGCCAATCTCCTGCAAGTCAGTCGCGGTTTCATCCGGCATCCTGGCTACTTTAAATCCCCCTCCCAGATTCAATGTGTGTACCGAAGGGAAAGCCCTAACCAGATCAAGACTCATTCCTGCTACTTTTTTCCAAACTTCAGGATCAGAACCGGATCCGATATGGGTATGAATCCGTTCAACTTCTAATCCAAACTCCTCACAAAGTTCTTTTGCTTTTTCCAAGTCATCTTTCCAAATGCCAAAGCTACTGGATGGCCCTCCCACATTAGTACGATTTGTGCCCCCTGATCCGGTACCTGGATTAAAGCGTAACCCGACCGGTTCACCTAATTTCCATGAGCCGAATTTACGAATTTGATTTAATGAGCAAAGATTTATTTTGACGCCATCTTGTGCCCAGTAGCGAAAATCATCAGCAAGCTCTTGGGTGCTTAAGGAAATTGATTCTGTACCGAAACCTGATCTTATTGCCCTTTCCACTTCAAAAATAGAACTCGCATCAATTCCCAAACCTTCTTCATTAAAAATTCTTAGTACAGCTGCGGTGGGTGCCGCCTTCATCGCATAGCGTGGGAAAAAGCCAAATGCATGAGGAAATGCCTGTAATTCCTGTGCCTTTTCACGAAGGGTGTTTTCGTCATAAACAAAGCTGGGGGTCCCAAATTCCATACGGATTTGCTCGAGTTCCTCGCGTGATAAAAATTTTAAATCATTCATTGAATTGACTTTGACAATAAAGATCGTGGGTTTTGTGGCAAGCTTTCGGGAGCTTTCACAAATTATTCGTTTTTTCAAGTATTAGAAATTGAAGAGCAAATTCAGGGAGTTTCACATTTTTATGGGAAATTACTTCGGTAAATATTTCTTCCCAAGCAGGGAAGTGAACATCCCCCACAAAATCTCCATCGATCAGAGTTAAGTATAGGCGGGAAGCAATCGGGAATGCTTCTTGATACAAGGCTTCCCCTCCACATATCCAAATAGTGTTTCGCGAAGCAAGAGAAATAGCTTCTTTTAATGAGTTGGCGGTTTTAGCTAAAGGGTACTGGAAGTGAGGATCTCGTGTAAGTGCAATTACATCACGGTTTTTTGAATGAGGTGCAAATTCCTGGTAACAGGTTCGCCCCATAATCATAGTACCATTCTGGGTTGTCTTCATGAAATAATCCCAGTCTTCCTGAATGCTCCATGGTAGGCGGCCACGGTTTCCGATTACACGGTTT
Source organism: Opitutales bacterium (assembly GCA_028042835.1). Lineage (GTDB taxonomy): Bacteria > Verrucomicrobiota > Verrucomicrobiia > Opitutales > Seribacteraceae > Seribacter. The sequence continues at coordinate 27,244 of JAOFOL010000024.1, forward strand.
TTTCCACATGCTACGATCAAATTAATCATAAGTAAGATTCTTGAATTTAGCAGATTCGCAATAAGTTTTCATCGTATTATTCTAAAACTTATTTATGAAAGGGAAAAGGTGGATAAATGCAAATGAACTCCAGTCAATTCGGTCAAACTCTACTGCTTCCAGATATTTGGCAGCGAAGGGCATTGAATTCTCTTCGTGCAGGGAACGATGTGGTACTTCATGCTCCCACTGGTGCAGGGAAGACTTTTGTATTTGAGCAATTAATTGAGTCAGGTTGGAAAGGGAAGGCGGTGTACACTGTTCCCACTCGAGCCTTAGCCAATGACAAATTTCGTGATTGGCAGGAAAGAGGGTGGGATGTTGGTCTTGTCACCGGTGATGCAAGGTATCGTCCTGAGGCTAATATTGTGGTGGCTACATTGGAGACGCAGCGAGGATCCATGGTCAAAGGGGATGGGCCTGATTTATTCGTAGTGGATGAATATCAATTATTAGGAGATCAGAAGCGAGGGCCTGGATATGAAGTAACGATTGCCCAGACTCCCTTAGATACTCGTCTACTACTTTTAAGTGGAAGTGTTGGTAATCCTTTGGAGGTTGCGGACTGGTTAGAATCTCATGGTCGAAGTGTTGAACTGGTATCTGAGGGAAGGAGACCGGTTCCTCTAGATGAAGTATTTGCTGAAACTCTTTTACGTCGTCCATTTCGGGGCCGAAAGATCCGTGGCCACTGGCCTAAGCTAGTAGCAGGTGCCTTGAGTGCAAATTTAGGACCTTTACTTATCTTTGCACCAAGACGGGCTGTGGCTGAAGATCTCGCTCGTCAATTGGCTATAGAATTACCTCCCGTGGAAGTATTGGAACTTAGCCAAGAGCAAAAGAAAGTGGCAGGGAAGGAATTGACGGGGCTGCTTAAGCGACGTGTAGCCTATCATCATAGTGGACTGGATTACTTTAAAAGAGCTGGGGTTGTCGAACCATTGGCAAAGGCTGGGCAGTTGCAAGTTGTAGTGGCAACGACCGGGTTAGGTGCTGGAGTAAATTTTTCGATGCGTTCTGTATTGGTTACAGATAGGGAATATCGGGTAGATGATGAGTTGGGTTTACTTCGGCCTGATGAACTATTACAGATGTTCGGCCGGGCCGGGCGTCGGGGTATGGATGACCGAGGGTATGTGATTGTTGCCCCAAAGCAAGCTAGGTTGAATGATGCTCGGCCTATCAAGCTTCATCGTTCCAAGACTCTAGATTGGCCGGCATTACTACGGACGATGAGCTTGGCAGTAAAAGGAGGAAGGAATCCAGTTGAAGCAGCAAGGTCACTAGCCTGCCGACTTTTTTCCGAAGACCGTGTCAGGCTGGGGCTGGATTTATCCTTGGGTAGTCTACCTGAGAGGAAGCAATCCCTTTCCCCAAAAGAAGATGCGGGCGATCGGGACGAAGTGGTGGAGATGAGAAATTCAGTTGGTTTGTGGGAACGAAGGAGCGGGCAGAGTAAGGTGAAGCTTAGTCATGCGTTAGCTTTATCGAAAGGGGAGTGGGTGAACCCGCTGAGTCTTCCTGATACATTGGGCAAGCTAAAAATGGGCAACCCTTGCCGTTTTGGTACAAAAGTAGACAGAGTTTACGGTAGAGAACTTTCTTTAGGGATGTATGGTGAGGAAGAATCTGGAACTGTTAACAAGATTACTCTCATTAAGTCATTTCGTAAGCAATTACGAGATGTGATGATTGAGGAAACTCCCAAGGTTAAGAAAAAATATTCACGTAAAGTTTGGCGAAGGAAAGGCTTGGAGAATGTTTTTCGGGATATTCTCCCTTCTATTTCACAGGGGGGAGAATTGGTGGAGTTTGTGGATCGGGGCAAAGTTTTGAGAGCTCGTTTAAGCTACGAAAATGCAGTGGTATTGGGATGGAAAGATGCCCGGGGGAAAGTCTTGCTGAACCCTCCCATGCGCAAGGTAAAACGAGTATACGATTCCCCCTTTCGGGAGCAGAAAGGTGACTCTAATGATTTAGACAACTTGAGTCCTTCAGAAGTTTGGTATGAGCTGGGCTTGATTGATGAGCGTGCAAGGCCAACTACCCGCGGTGAAATCTTCAGCTTTTTCTCAAGAGGCGAAGGTTTGGCGATTGCTGCAGCGGTTGAAGACGAGAACTATCCCATTAGTGAACTGATTCTCGACCTAGCCAATTTAAGAGCTGGTCATCGGTTCCGTGGGTACGCAAATACTGAGTCGAGGTTGGCAATGGTCTGCCGGGAAGCTTATGGATTGAGGGATTGCAGGGGCTATCTCAAAGGAGGATTACCCGAAGAGTATGGAGATGGTGCCGTGGAGGTTATTAGTAATCGGAAAAAGCTTCTACATCAAGTTCAGGATAGCGGGGATCTATGTAGTGGTGATCTCGAACGGGTCGAAATCGAGTGGAGAAGTTTAATTTCGCTCATTGCATATGCTCCACCACTTCATTCCAATCGTTGGAAGGAACTACAAGTACACGCTAAAGGTATCGTCGGCCAATCAGATACTCCACAAGAGTTACCGAAGTTACCGGAACTACCTGCTCGTCAAAAAGAAAGGTTTGAGAGTGCTCTCTCAAGGTCGGTTAGTTAATTTGGTTTTATTTGGCCCATTTCATAACAGGCAATACCATCGGCTTTTCTAATAAGTAGCTTCGTTCCCACAATAGACGGCGATGTACATTTAAGTGCATTAATCTTGAATTTCTGTTCGGAACTAAAATATTCTGGATTTGCGGGTACCGAGGTAAGAAAAGAACCATTGATTTCATAAGCTAAAACCTTTTTTCCTACTAAGATAGGAGAAGAAATATCATGTTTTGCAGGCACTTTTCTTAAAACCTTACCAGTCCCTAGATTGATGCAAAGTCTCATTCCTGCACCGAAAAGTAATGCGTTATTTTCATCAATCAAGGGACTTGAGTCGGTCCGTCGGGTTAACTTGGGAAATTTCCATTTCTCATTGATACCAGATTTTTTAGCCTGATAGCAGACCAGTCCTATATCTTCAGTTTTACCATGTATAACAAGTAGGTCTCCCGAAACTGCTGGGGTCGATGCTCCTCCGCCCGGTCCTTCCCATAATGTCTCACCTGATTGTGGATTTACACAAAAAGTTGTTTTGGAAGAATTACAAACGATGGATACTTGCCATGTATTAAACCACAATACGGGAGATCCTGATTTACCTCGAACTGATGAGTTTTCCCAAATTTGATTACCTGATTCAGAGTCAAATGCACGAAGTGTATTTGCCAGTACATATACTTTACCCATGTAATAAAGTGGAGAGCTTGCAATTGCTTGCGAGCCGAGACCGGTTTGCCAAAGTAGTTCTCCATCTTTTGCCTTTACGCAAAATAGTCGATCCCCCCCCACGGCAAATATTTTACCCTGTGCGAGGCAGGGAGTTGAGGATGAAGCACGACCCGCTGGAACACCAGATAGTTTCGTTTTCCAGATTTGATCACCAGATTTCATGTCTAAAGCCAGGATAACATCATCAGCCATTCTTTTAGTCGGCGGAACTCCCTGGCTAAATTCTTCTACGAATTTCGGTGGAAAACTTTGATTCTTAAGCCAGCTGTCCCAAGCTTCCTGAGAAGGGAAAACGCGATCTTTGATTTTGGAAATTTTATCAATTACCTCCAGTGGAATCGCTAATTTTCCTTGTTTGAATCGTGCTGCAATCAAAGAACCCTGAGTCATTTTCTGTTTTTGAGTTAGGTTATCCTTTATCCATTGCTCAATCCATGAGTCGAGTTTTGATCCCCGTAAACGAGGGCTAAGCTCGAGTCTGTCTTGTTCATGCTTTTCACGAATAGATTTTGGCAGGTTTACATTCCGGAGCCCGAGTTTTCTCATGACCAGGGAGTTAAGTATTCGTTCTTTTGTCGGTTCATCCCTATGCCAAACAACGGAGATGAAAGCCCGTTCGCCATCCGAGATCACACTTCCAAATCCACCATCTTCTTGGCTGGGGATTTTCTCGCTTTCCCAAATCTTTTGAGGTGGCTGATTTTCTATGTTTTCAATTAGGCTCAGATTATTGATACCTTGGCCGTCCCTCGCAGGACCGCGCCATTGTGGCCAAGTATTCATCTCGCCCCTTACATGAACAAAGGTAATAAATAACAGGGATAGGAATATTTGAAGCTGCATATATATTAGTTTGAAAACATTCTTTGCTGGATCAGCAAGAGCAAGAGTACATCTAGATCAATTTTTTCCTGAGGGCATGCTGTCCTGCCTCAAGGGTTTCGATAATTTTTTCTGAATCATATACACATCCCGCCCAGGTTCCACCACTCACATTCTGTAACGCAGCCCAAAGTTTTGTATCTAGATGTAATCTTGGATCAATTTCCAGTTTTACATTTTGAGCCCGATTAGCCAAAAGAGCCGAGGCTTCCTTAGGTTGAAGGTATTGGTTCTTTACCCCAACAAAATTGATAGTCCCTTGCATACTTTTAAGGTTAATTTCAATCTGTATAAGATCATCGTCAATAATTTTTCCAATCGGTCCACCTGCAAGAGCTTCCGGCGAAATATGTCCAATGCACGCTCCTGTACTCATTCCTGAAAATCTGGCATCAGTAAGCAATGCGACTTTCTTTCCCCAGTCGAGATGTTTTAGAGCCAATGATACCTGAGCAACTTCTTCCATACCTGCTCCCATCGGCCCCCGTCCACACAAAATAATCACATCTCCTGCTACGACCTTTCTTTCCCCTAATCCT